>SYGN01000235.1 GCA_005799525.1 Opitutaceae bacterium
CGTTGGCTGTCTGGCAGTGGAGGGCGTCGGCGGTAATGAGTTTGCCGTCGAGGGCCGGGAGTTTTTCCAGGAGCGCGGTTGCGACGACTTGTTCGCAGCGCGCGGTATCTTCCTTTTGATCGTAAACGGCGACGGCCTGCGCTACGAAGCCCACCGACTATCCCTTCCGCGATCTCATCGAGCACGTCGTCCTCAGCCCCGCCTTCCGCTCAAAATAATTTTCGTCTGGGTCGCCTCGTCTCCCGGTCTCGCCTGCTCGCTCTCGCGGTTTTTTCTCTGCTCGCTCCTCGCCGGCGTTAACAACGGCATCCCCCGCGACGTCGCCGCCCCCCACACCGAGATCGTCTGGGTCAACCCTCCGAAACCCGGCCACCTCCCCACCGGCGTCACTGATCCTACCAATGTCCGTTCATTTCTGGACTTTTACGGAACGCATCACGAGGGTCTCTGCCCGTTGGTAGAGTCTGGTTATCGTGGACGTCCCTCTCTCCATCGCTTGGTCCACGGGCTAATTGCCTCAAAGCTTCCATCTTTTCATCCCGGAGAATTTCCCGTAAAAACACTGCGGGATTTGACGATTCAGGGTATGCCTACCAAGTTCAGACTCTCGCTTATTGCACACCGCACGCGATGTCACTCTCTTGGTTGATTCTCATCGGCTCCGCGCTCGCACTCCTCGTGCCGCTGCCCGCTTTTTATAGCCGGAAGCATAGCTACCGCGATCTTCACCAACTCGAGATCGAGCGTCGTAACGGTAGCCGCTGGGGAATGGTCAAGCAAGGGCTCCGTTTCTCCGGGCATTGGATCGACCTCGCCCGCGGACTGCTCGGTTCCATCGGCGTAGTGATGACTATTGACCAACTCGCCGCCGTTTCGCCGCTCTACGCGACGCACGCCGCTTGGGCCCGCGTTGTTGTCCCGCTAACGCTCGCCACCCTTTGCGTCGTTATGATCGCCTTCTTTTTCCAGTACCCCGGCAAGAGCGTCGCCCCGATTCCTTTCGTGGCCGGGACACTGCTGGTGCTCGTATCCCCGAGCGTGGCGATTCTGGCCCTGCTCCTCGGCTCCTTCTGTGCCGCCAAGCTGCGCGCCCTCTCGCTGTTCTTCGTTTTGGTTGCGCCCACCCTCGCCCTGCTCGGATATTTTCTCGACCGACTTCTCTGGCCGTCGATCGCCGGTGCCGTGCTCGCGGCCACGCCCATCGTCCTCGCCTTCTTTCGCCATCGCGAACTCGTCATCCCTGTCCGCCGCCCGCGCTCCAGCTGACCGCCCTCCTCGCCATTTGCGATTACTTCACCTCGACTGCGCCCGCATGGATCGGCCGCGTTGCGTAGAACTTAAAGTCGTCGAAGTTTACGTGCCCCCACGCGCCACCCGCCTGCTCGTCCACCACGCGCACACGAATTTCCCGCCCCGCCCACGGCGCGAGATCGATGATCACCGGTGCCATCGTCTCGGTTGATCCCGTTTTCCCCGCCAGCCGGCGTATGTCTCTGCCCGAAATTTTCAGCAACACGGAACTATCGGCCGCATCGACCAATTCCACCCGTGTCGTCTCATACGCCCCCGCCGCGAACAGCAACGCCGCCCACGGCTGCGTCACGCGAAATGCCGCACTCGTGAGTATCCCCGTCGCGGCATCGCCGAGGCCGTTTTCAAACGTCCCGATCCAATTGCGCCCGACGTGCCCGCTCTTCATCGGCGCACGTCGCGCCAGTACCGCATCACCCCATACCGGTTGCTTCGTTGTCGCCCCGCCGCTCGTCGTCCAATCGCGCAAATCTCCCGTTTCAAAATCCAGATTAAGCGACTTCCCGTCTCGCCCCACCGGCAACACTCCGCCGGCCACCCATGACGGATTCACCGCCAACGCGTCAGCGGTCTGCGCCTTGGCCACGTCCGCCGCCCGCGGCGTATGCACCACCACCTCGCGCGGCGTCACCGCGTGCTTCTCCGCGTCAGGAAACAACACCGTTGGTTGCGCCTTCGCCCACTCCGCCTGACTCACCCTGCGCGCCTCATTCACGAAAACGAAGGCACCTTTTTTATTGCCAATCACCAGATCCGGTCGCCCGTCACCGTTGACATCACCCAACCCGACTTGACGCCCCACGCCAGAATCGGCGTCGATCAAGTTCGGCACCCAATCCACACGACCATCCGCGCGGCGCACGAGCTTGAACCAATATAGTACCGCCGGCGCATTGCTCTCGGGTGCGCCCGTCGGACCGTGCGCCCAAAAACACTTTCCTGTCACAATGTCTTTCAATCCGTCGCCGTCGATGTCCCCCAACTCTACGGCGTGCAGCTCTGAAAACGTCACTCCATAACGATTTTCCCGCGGCTCCTTGTTCATGAAAACATGCGCCTTGAACTGCAATTCTCCGGCCCCGTCGTTCGCTGCCAGTTGCTCATACCACGCTAGGCCATAGCCGTGCGCCGCGAGCGCGGTGATCACATCCGTGCGCCCGTCGCCGTTCACGTCGTAGGCAAACATCTGCGCCGCCGCCGGCGCGAAAAAGAATGTGTGCAAACGCCACGGCGGATCACCCGCCAGCGAGGCCGGTTGCTCAAACCATCCGTCCTTGAACAACACGTCCAGCCGACCGTCGCCGTTCATGTCGCCAACCCCGAGCCCGTGCGTGTAACGCTGCCACGTGCCGCCGGTCGAGATCGCCGTAAATCGCCATTGGGCTCCGGGATTTTTCACGTCTGGCGTCGCGTATCCAAAATTCCCGCCGTGCGCGCATACGATCTCCGGCTTCCCGTCACCGGTCAGATCGACCAACGTTGGCGACTCATTGTCGACCTCGGCGAGCACCGTGTGCCGGACCCACGATCGCCCCTGTCCCGCCGGATTGACGTAGAGATAGGCGGGCGTGTGGGGCAGTCCGTAAGTCAGCACATCGTTCCATCCGTCTTCGTCGAAATCATGCACGAACGCGAAAAAATTATCCGTCGAGTAAGCGTTCTTCTTGCCGAATCCACCCTGGAACCCGGGCAGAACTTTCTCCGTCCCATCCGTTTCCTTGACCTTGAACGTGGTCTTCGGTGCGTAGAGCTCGTGCCGCCGGGTGAAGTCCGGCCCTTCCCACCAATACGGACCGTAGACGACATCGGGTTTCCCGTCGCGATTGAGATCTCCGAAGGCCGCTCCCTCGCTCCAGTAGAATTTCTCGAGATGCTGTTTCTTAAAAGCAGGCACCGTGACTTCGGCCTCGCTGGCCGGCACCACGAGCAAGAGCACTCCCAGACACAGCAGTCGTTTCGGGGTCATGCATCACCGTGACTCACCGACCCGTCCGTTTCAAGCGCGCGCTACCCGCCAGCCCCGCCGTCAGCCACCAATGCGGACACGACTCAACTTCTGAAGGAAACTCCGGTCAGTGACGTCCTTTTCTCGCAGGCCCTGCTTCATTTTACGCATCAGATCTGCCCCGGCGCGCCGGACCCACCATCTCACGCCAACCATTCAGCAATCGCCACTCGCAGCATGTCCTCCGTCTCCGACGCGCAAAACGCAAAATCTACCTCGAAGCCGCGCGCCGGAAATTTTGCCTGTGTCGACATCGACTTCGGCCTGCCGTCACCGAAAGCCGCGACGCTTCCCGATCCAACCCGAGCTTGCACCGTCGTTCGCTTTGCTTACGACAAGTCCATTCACCCCGCCGCTTTCATCCGACTGCTCCTCCTGCTCGCGCTGCAGGCTCCGCCGCTCGCCGACGCCAACCCGCTGCCGCTCGCCGGACGCCGCGTGGTGATCAGCCCCGGCCACGGTTATTATTTAAACGACACCTCACGCTGGGTCCTGCAGCGCACACCCTATTTCGGGATCGTCGAAGATTTCGTCAACCACGACATCGTCACCGATCTCTACGCGGCGCTCCTCGAGGTTGGCGCCGACGTCGCTGCCACCCGCAATCTCGATCGCAACGCCGGCCTAGGTGAGTCCGGTTTCCCAAAATGGCAGGAGGCTGCACGCTACCACTTGAAAGCGATAGGGGTCCCCGAATCCGTCTGGAACGGTTCCGGCGGCAGCGACCTCGGCCAAGACATCAACTCGCGCCCGCGCTACGCAAACTTCCTCAACGCCGAGTTGCTCGTCAGCGTCCACAACAACGGCGGCCTCGGCACCGGCACCGAGACGTGGTACGAAACCAACAACGCCTCCGCCCCGCAGAGCAAGCGCCTCGCCGACGTCGTCCACGCCGCCGTCATCACCGCGATTCGCCGAGACTACGACGCCGCGTGGGTCGACCGCCGCGTCAAGGGCGCCGCCGGGACCTACGGAGAAAACTCCGTCGCCACCCGCCCCGCCATTCTCGTCGAGGTCGCGTTTATGGATCGCCCGACACCCGACAACACCGCGCTGCAGGTCGACCGTTTCAAGCGGATCGTTGCCACCGCCATCCGCGACGGTATCCGTGAATACCTCGTCGGCCCCGTGCCGGTCGCTCCCGCCACCTTGCTGGCCGCGAGCGACGCCACCTCCATCAACCTCACGTGGGTCGACCGTTCCAACGACGAAACCAGTTTCCGCATTGAGCGCCAACCCAGCGCTGGCCTCCCTTGGTCATCCGTCGCCACGGTCGCCGCGAATCTCACTTCGTTCCGCGACTCCACCGCGACGCCCGGCACCACCTACGTCTATCGTGTGACCGCGTGCAACGCTGCGGGCGACGCCGCGGATTTCTCCAACGAAGCCACCGCCACGCTCGCCACAGCCATCCCGACTCTCGTGCTCGCCGCCGTCACTCCTTCCGCCGCGCAGATGCGCGGGTGGGGTCAGGACGTGGAGTTCCTGCTCACGATCACCGATCACGACGGACGCCCCGTCATTGCGCCGTCCCTCCTCATCCATGACGGTGTGCGCAACACCACCGCGACCGTTACTTCGCTGACCGCCGATGCAAACGGACAACTCACCTTTCGCTCCGCCGTGCCCGCCGGCCAAGCGAACGGCTCCTACTCGTTCACGTTTCAAGCCACCAAAGCCGGCTACACCGCGAGCGCACCCATTTCCCGTCAGATCTCCATCAACCAGCCCGTCACCGCGACCACACTCGCGGACTCGCCCACGCTCCTCGCTCAACCCGCTCCGCTCGCCGCCACTGCCGGTGCCACCGCCGCCTTTTCCGTGACCGCCCGCGGAGAGGAGCCCCTTTCCTTCCAATGGCGTTTTAACGGCACTGCTCTTCCCGGCGCGACCGCCCCGTCGCTCACGCTGCCTGCCGTCACCGCCGCTCACGCCGGCAGCTACACCGTCGCCCTCACGAATCGCCTTGGCACCACCACGAGTCTCGCCGCACCGCTCGTCGTCCATCCCTCCGCATGGCTCTCCAACCTCTCCGTGCGCACCACCCTCGCCACCGGCCAAACCGTCATCGTCGGCCTCGTCGTCAACGGCGGTGCCAAAGATCTCCTTCTGCGCGCCGCCGGTCCCGCCCTCACCGGATTCGGACTCACCGGCACTATGCCGGATCCCCGCCTCGAACTTTACCGCGACTCCGCGCGGATCGCTCTCAACAACGATTGGCCCTCCTCGCTCGCCGTCACCTTCGCCGCCGTCGGTGCGTTTCCTTTCACCGCCGCGAGTCGCGACGCCGCGCTCCTCGTTTCCCTCAGCGGCCCGCACACCCTCCAAACTACGGGTTCGACTGGCGGCACCGTCTTAATCGAGAGTTACGACGCCGGTACCGGCAGCGCCGTGCGCGTCATTAATCTCTCCGCGCGCAATCGGGTCGGCACCGGTGCCGACGTCCTCATCGCCGGCTTCTCCGTCTCCGGAACGGGCACGCAACGCGTTTTGATCCGCGCCGTCGGCCCGACTTTATCCGCCCTCGGAGTTCCCGCCGTCCTCGCCGATCCCCAGCTGGAGCTGAACGACGCCACCGGCGTGGTCGCCAACAACGACAATTGGGACGCCTCGCTCGCGCCCGTCATCGCCTCGGCGGGTGCGTTCCCCTTGCCCACCGGCAGCAAAGATTCCGCACTGGTCGCCACACTGTCCGCAGGGCGCAACTACACCGTGCGAATCTCCGGCGTTAACAGCGCCGTCGGCGAAGCCCTCATCGAAGTCTACGGACTGCCTTGACGCTGCCGCCTCGCGCGCGGCCTCGGCCCCATGAAAACCGAGAAATCCTTCCTCGACGTGCTCGTCAGCCTGCTCGTCCTCTCCGCCATTTTTTCGTCATCGAGCGAATTGCCAGCCGCGGTCGCAACCGCGTCCAACCCGTCTTCCGCTCTGGCTGGTTTACCGATGTCGTCTATTGATTCACGACGATCCTTTTCACCAAACCGTTCGTGCGCCTCAGGCTCATTTTACCCGTGAACGTGTTGCTGCTCGCGGATGTCACTTCACTCGACGTCGTCAAGCTCGGCTCCTACGCCGGCTATGGCCCGCTAAGTCGTCAGCCCCTCTGGCTGTAAGCGATTCAGATCTATTTACTCGTCGATTTTTTCGCATATCGGACGCATCGCCTGTTTCGCTCGGGACGCTGGTGGCCCTTCCACGCCGTGCACCACAGCTCGGAAGACCTTGATTGGCTCGGCAGTCTGCGCGTCCACGCCGTCAACGATCTCGTCAACAAACTCGCCCAAGTCACCCCTGTCCTCCTGGTCGGTTACAATCCGCTCGTCACGCTCAGCTCGGCTCCCGTGCCCGCGTTCTCTGCGATCTTGGTGCACGGGAATGTGAACGGGGACTTCGGCGCGCTGCGCAGCGTCATCGCGACACCGGTCTTCCACCGCTGGTATCACTCCATGGATCACGCCGCGTGAGACAAAATTCTCGCTGGTCTTTTCCCCTGCTGGGATATTCTTTTCGGCACCTGCTACCTGCCGAAAAATCGTTGGCCAGAAACTTCGGGATCTGCGAACCGATGCCGACCAGTTGCCTTGGACAGCTCGGGGAACCGTTCGCGTGGGTTCGCCGCCGCGGCAAGAAAGTCGACCCAAAGTGAACGGGCAATTCTCAGGCCCTGATCGGGCGAGTTCTTACCTGCCCGGGTAGCGGCGAGTGCCCGCAAGCCTCCAAGCAACTCGCTGGCGCTCGCGGCCACACTTCACGACTGAAACTAAAAAATCGCACGGTCGTCTGTATCCGTTTTATCCGAATAATTTGTGGTCGGTTTAAACCGCGGGATTTAGCAAAAAACGATGCTGTTAGGATCGTCGCGTCCCGTGATTTAAGACGCGATCCGCGCGCGGCCGCCCAAAAACCGAAATCCGTTCCACTTCAAAAACGACCGTTGCCCCAATCAGGACTGGTCACTCCCCTCCTCCCGCGCCTTCACCGCATTCTCATGAAATCCCTGCTCTGCTTCTTGCTCTCCGCCCATCTGCTGTTCGCCGCCGAATCCGCACGTCCCTTTGATACGCCGGACGCTTGGACATTTGCCGATCCCGCCGCATGGACGTGGAGCAAAGAAGAGGGCCAGTCCGTCCTTACCCTGAAACGGCAGCAAACCTATCAGCCGAAGGTGCGCAGTCCCTTCAACCTCGCGTGGCTCAAGACCACGGAATGGAAATCGTTCACCCTTACGCTCGAGGGTCAGCTCACGAAATTCGATGCGGGCAATAATGATTTGTGCCTCGCCTTCGCACGCTCGGACGACACCCGATTCTACTACGCCCACTTGGGCGAAAAGGCCGACGGGGCTCATCACCAACTCCACCTCGTCAACCACGCCGACCGTCAGCCGATCACGGCCACTCGCACCGGGGGCACACCCTGGCAGCCCGGTCGCTGGCACCGCCTCAAGCTCGTCCATGACACGGCGACAGGGCTGATCACCGTCTTCTTCGACGACATGGAAAAGCCCGTCATTACTGCGCAGAATAAAACTCTGAACCACGGCCGGATCGGACTCGGCTCCTTTGACGACCTCGGCAAATTCCGGAATCTCCAAATTCAGGGCGAGAAAAAGTAAGGCGGGATGGGTTCACAATGATCGGTTGAGGGGGGTTTAAAGGAGCCTGCTAACTGGTGATGCGGCAGGTATGATACCAACTGAATGCACGCTACCTTCAAGCCGGCGGAGCTCGTCTTGAGCGTAAATTGCACGAGCGGCCGACAACCCACCCATCAACGCGACACCCGAGCAGCAGCTCGTTCTCGCCCACATCCGAAATCTGCGGAGTCCTGAATCTGCGGGAAAACTCCGGTCTTAGTTGCGACCAAACCTCAGAAGATTTCTCCCACAGATTCGGGTCCCAGCAGATTGACGAGAGCCTAACCCGCCTCCGAGACGGTCCGATGCGAGATCACGCACGCGAGGGCAATCGTCGGCACTATTTTGCTCTCCCCGTCGCCGGCTCCGTGAGGAGAAACGTCATGAGATCGCGGATCTGGTTTGGAGTGAGTGCTTGCAACAATCCCTCGGGCATCAGCGAAACCGCTGACGCTTTCATCCCGGCAATCGTACCCCTGGGAATCGTCAGGTTCTCGCCGGAGACTTGCCCGAGCACGAGGGCTTGAGCCGTATCCTGAAGCACGATACCACTCGCCGCAGAACCGTCTTTCAGCGTCACGACGTAGCCGATCCGGTCGGGATTGATCGCGGCACTCGGCTGCACGATGTCCTTCATCACCGACCCGTAGTCGCGGTAGACGAGATTTGAAAGATCCGGGCCGATCAATCCACCCTCGCCGCGGACTTGGTGGCACGCCGAGCACACGGCCTGTTGCCCGGTGAACACTTCGCGACCGCGTTGCCAGTCGCCGCCTGCAATCTCGGGAATCGTGCGCGTCGTAGCCTCGTCCGATTCACCGGCGTGACGCACCGCGAACGGCAGCAGGAAGCGGCGCAGCGGCAGCGCCCGCGGACGCGCATCTTCTGCGGAATGCCACGCCGCCTCGAGCGCCGGCGCGCCGACCCCGGTGGCCAGCGTAATCTCCACGGGCCACCACGCGTTTTCTCGCGACGTCGTCGTGATCCTGACTTCACCGTCGGCGCGTTGTTCGATTTGCGCCGCAGCCGGAGCCTTGACCGCCAACCGCGCACCGGCGGCGGGTTTGAGGGCAACGGTCACGGTCTCGGCCGGATATTCAAAATCGATCTTCGCTCCCGGCTGAATCGCCGTGCGCAGCATCAGATGGAGATCCCATTGTGTCCGGAGGACGAGAGTGCCCGGCGTCTTCAGCAGCGCAAACAGCCGCGTGTGTTCTTCGCTCGGAGCCGTGAGCGCCTGCGCGACGGCCAAATCTAGGTGAGGCAACCAGCCGGACCAACCCACTTGGCCCGTCGCGTCGCGCCACTCGGCTTCCACGCCGGTGAGATCGGTGAGCACATCAATGGCGGCGTGTTGCGGCAACTCGTGGCGGGCGGCGTCGTGGGTGCGCTCCGCCGTAAGCCCGTCTGGCAGTTTTACCGCATAATTCAGCGCCGCCGTGCGCGGAGCCGAGCGCAACACGACCGAACGCAGGTCCGCCGCCACGCCCGCCGAGAGCACCGCGAGTGCCGAGCGTTTCACTTTTGACTGGTCCTTGACCACTTGATACCCCGGCACCAGTGATTCGAAACGATCGCCCGCCGCGACATGCGTTCCTTGCGTGAGGGTGCTCTCGCGCAGCAGATTTTTCCAGCGAACTGGATCTACCGGGCGATCAAATACCAGGCGCGTCTCCGTGGGACTCACCGCGTAGGCCAGCACCGGCTGGGGCGCGGTTTTATCCGTGTACGCCAGCTTGAACAACTTGCCCTTCCCTTGTGGACCTGTTCCCCAATCGGGGGCTCCGCTGTGGCAGGCCACCAGCAGATCGCCTTGCGGCGTCGGCACGGCATCAATCGTCAAGGTCGTCAGGCAGGCGATGAGCTCGTTCTTCGCAACATAGCCGGCTGCGGTCTTGACGAGTTTGGTGCGCCAGATTTTCCCGCGGGATTCGCCGGCGACCAAGACATCCCCGCGCCACCACTCCGGACCGAAGATCTTTTCGCTGCCACCTACGGGTTCGTTGAAATGAACCCCGCACGTCGACTGATGCTGCGGGCCGTAGTCGAACACACTCGGCTCATCAATCACACCGGGAAGGTGGACGGGATGCCGCGGGGGAAATCCGTAGTGCCGCCCTTTCTCGATATGCAGGAGTTCGTCGAAAGGATTTCCATTCGGGAGCCAAGTAGCGCCTTCCTGATCCGAGCAAAACAGATCGCCCGCGGCATTAAACGCGAGCGACACCGGAAAGCGCAGCCCCGTCGAGATGATATCGCGGCGCTTCCAGTCCGGGGAGAGTTTGATGATCGTACCGCGCTCGCTGAATTGGTTGTAGTCCGAGAGGCCGGTTTGCTTGTTGAGGCGATACGCGCCGTTCCAAGCATCGACGCCGATTCCAAAATAGATGTTGCCCGCGCGATCGACCGCGAGGCCGATGGCGTCGAGAGTCGATCCGGCCGCTGCGGTCGGCGGTAGCCACCCGCCTGTGACCGTCTCCATTTCCGCTGTGCCGTCGCCTTTATCGCGGAGGTGAATCACGCGCCCACGACTCGCGAGGTAAAGCCCGCCGGGGCCCCAGGCCATGCCGATGCTGGGCGGGATCACGGCGCGGGTGTTATCGAAAAAAAGCGTGCTGGCGTCCTCAAGTCCGTCGCCATCGGTGTCCGTGAGTTGATAGACATTGCCGTCGTAGCCGAGGGCGAACAGCCGCCCATCCGGGGCGTAGACCAGGTTGTTCAAATTGCGCAACGCCAGCGGCAATTCACGCACCGTGAAGCCCGGCACAAGCAACTGCACAGGGGGCGGGTTGCTCACCGCGATCGGTGATTTCTGGATCGGCGCCGCGGCGCTGACGACTCCGGCACCCAGCCCGAGTGGGATCGCGAGCAGAAAGATAAGGGGGGTGCGACGAGTCATCATGGAAAAAATACGCTGGGTAAAAAGAGGGCAGCAACTAGGTAAAGAATGCGAACGAATCAAGGCCAGCCACTACGGAGCCTGCGTGGACGGCGTAACCGGGCAACGAAAAGCCCGCTCGATCGCGTCGTTCGGATCGGTCGAAACCGCCCGGTCGCGCCACAACCACCGCATCATCTCGGGGAAAATCGCGCCGCCTTGTTTCTGCCCGTGGTTGCCGATGCCCCACGCTTAATTCACCTCTTAGCCTTTCGCCGTGAGCGCCTGCATCAGGCGGACGTTTTGGTAAAACCAATCGTTCTCAGAATTTCCGGGCCGGCGGTTGTCGTTGCGCCCGTCCTGCAGGCAGATTCGGAGCGGTTTTTTCTCACTCGCCGCCACCAGTTCAGGAAAGACATGGCCGCCACGGATGTTGGTGAAGCTCCCGACGAACGTGATGACCTTGCGGAAATCATTCGGGCGAAACCACGCCGTGCTAAAAGCCGCAATGCCACCCGAACTCGCCCCTATAATACCGTGTAAGTCCGGATCGGCGCTCACGTTGAATTCTTTTTTCACCGCCGGCATCAGCTCCTCCACGATGACTCGCGCATAGTGGTCGTTGGGAGGATTGTATTCTGCCCCGCGGTTCGTCGTGCGGTCACCCCAATCCCGCGGGGTGGGCTCAGGTTGGTCCGGTCGCCGTCCCGGATTGATAAACACACCGAGCATCACCGGAATTTCCCGCCGGTAGATCAGATTGTCCAAGACGTGCTGCGCCTGCACGCTGCCGGGCTCGGCCATCATCGCCTGCCCATCGTTGAAAATCATCACCGCCGCCTGCGCCGGATTATACTAAGCGGGCACATACACATAGTAGGTGTGTTGGGTGCCCGGAAACACCTGCGAGGGAATCACCTTGGCCGCGGAAAACGTCCCCTTCGGCACCTCTTCCATCGGCAGCGAGTCCGGCCCGAGTTTGTAGAACGTATCCATCTGCGGATTCACCGCCGGCCGAGCCGCCCGCGCGGGTGCCGCGCACTGGGAGCGGGCACGGGCGCAGGCGCGGTGGACGTTTGCGCGAAGCAGGGCAACGCGGACAACAGGCTCAGCAGGGCGGAATCGAACGTGGACTTCATGGGGTTGGCTGTTCTGAAACAAGAATTGAGAGTCATGTCGGAGATGCCCCGCGCTCGCCGGAGGCAAGAGTGAAAAAAATCCCGCCGTCCATTTTCTCAAAGCAGACGGCTTGCCGCTGCCCTGCAAGGTCTCCCTACTACTCGTCCGTCCGTCGCCCCTCGCCACCAGCCTGCTCTCACCATGACACCGTTTACCCATCTCTGTCGCGCTGCGCTTCTCCGTCGCGCCGTTGTTGCTGCGGCCTTCGCGACCGCCCTCGCCGCCCAAACCGCACCGTCTCCGGCTAACACGGCCGCAAGTAAGGACGAGGCTGTCATCCTCTCCCCGTTCGAGGTCAACTCCGCTGACGACAAAGGCTACGCCGCCTCCTCCGCGCTCGCCGGCACGCGCACCAACGAAAAACTCGCCAACCTTCCCAACTCGATCTCCGTCTTCACCGCCGACCTCCTGAGCGACCTCGCCCTCAACGATTTTTTCGGCGCCGTCGAATTCGCAGCCGGTGCGGAAAATATTTTCAACGACACCGGCACCGTCGGCGCGCCCGTCGGCTCCCGCTCCGGCAACCAGATCAGTTTTCGCGGCATCCCGTCGATCCGCCAGCTCCGCGACGGCTTTCCTTGGTTCCTCCCGGCCGACACCTACAATACCGAGCGCATCGAATTCGCCCGCGGCCCCGGCGGCCTTGCCTACGGCGACGTCGACCCCACCGGTATTATTAACGTCTCGACCAAGCGCGCCACGTTTCGCCGCAGTGCCAGCGCCACCGTGCGGATGGATTCGTTCGGTACGCAGCGCTACTCAGTCGACGTGAACCAACCGCTGCTCCCGCGCCTCGGCCTGCGCTTCAACGGCCTCAACTCTGAGGTGGAACAGTTCCGCCAACGCGGCTCCCGCGATTTTCGCGGTTACGCCAGCGCGCTGCGCTGGGAGCCGTTCAAAGACCGCCGCACCCGCCTCGACGTCAACTACGAGGGCGGCAAGACGCGCAACAACCAGAGCACTCTCCATCTCAACGACGGCAACAAGGCCTACATCCGCGGCACTGGCACCAACGCCGCCGATGCCGATCCGCTTAACCCCGGCGTGCAGGTCAACGGCATCGGCATGCGCCGCATCGCCGCCCCCGGCAACGCCCACGTCTACCTCGATATCGGCGGCACACTGTACGACATGCAGTCGACCGCCACCACCACGTTTCGCAACTCCGCCATACTCACCGGCGCCACCGTCGCCACTGGCACCGATCCCCAGAATCCCGTCCGCTACCCGCTCACCACAATCCCCTACAGTGTGTATCCTGATGGCGAGGACTGGGGAGGGCCCGACAACCGCCACGACACGGCTTTTCACGCCTACAACGTCGAGCTCTCGCACCAACTCGGCAAACATCTGCGCCTGCTCGTCGCGCACAACGGCCAGGTCGACGCCACCACGCGCCTCCAAACGTACTCATCGTCCGGCGCCCTAGGCATGAATGCCCGCGCCGTCTTCATCGACGTCAACCGCGTCCTCCCCCATCCCACCACGCCCAACGCCACGATTCCCAATCCGCGCTTCGAACAACTCTTCCTCGTCTACGCACCCACCTTCACCACCGACGGCAACAAGTCCACCGGCTGGCGTACCTCGATCGTCTACGACACCACACTTCCCTTTTGGCACTCCACGTTCCGCGCCGTCGCCGGTGCCAACTATCGCCACGAAAAAAACTATCAGGACACTTACGCGTTCGCGATGGATCAAAAGGAAATCTCCCGTCGCGGCCTCACCGGCGCCGCCACCACCTACGCCAACAATCTCGTCCATCCCGTCCACTACCTCGCCGACGGCAACGGCGACGACGCCCTCCGCCTTCGCGTCGAGCCCGGTGTCACCACCTTTTACCGTAGTGGCAACGGTCAGACACGCTTCGACCAGACGCTCGGCTCCGGCAACCTCACCACGCTCGGCTCCTTCTTCACCGGCCGCCTCCACACCAGCGCCGGTATCAGCCGCGACTACTTCCGCCAAAACCGTGCCCGCGCGCCGATCACGTTCGCTGCAACCGGCGAAACCCGGCTCGTCGATCTCAGCAACCAGCCGATTCTCGATGCCGCCGGCTACAACGTGCCCGTCGAGCCCTTCAACCGCACCTACGCGACCAACCAAACTTACGGTGGCGTCGTTCGCGTCCTCCCGTGGCTCGCCCTCGGCGGCGGCTATTTCGAGTCCGCCCTCTTCACCGACAGCGTGAGCTTCGAACTCGGCGGTCGCCCCCGACTCCCGCGCACCGGCGAAGGCTACGAATCCAGCCTGCGTTTCAATTTCCTGAACGACCGTATCAACGCCACCATCACCCGCTTCAAGACAACTTCGGAAAACAACGCCCTCGGCGTCAGCGCCGGGGCCCAGACTGAACTCAACGCCCTCCTCCCCGTCGGCCAACGCCTCCTCGGCACGGGCGACTACCGCGACCAACAGACCGCAGGTTGGGAAGTGGAAGTGCAGACCAACCTCACTCGCCAGTGGACCGTGCGCACCACCTACTCCATGAACCGCGTGCAGTTCGGCCGATTCTTCCCTCTCGTGCGCCCCTATCTCGCCGCGGCGCAAGCCGCCGCGAAAGCCCAAGGACTCGACCCCGAAGACGCCACCGCCATTACGCAGCAGCTCCTCGACGATACAGAGGGCGCCGTCCGTGCCGTCCGTCGCGAAACCGCGAATATCACCACGCGCTACAGCTTCACCGAGGGGAAATTAAAGGGCTTCGCCGTCGGCACCTCCGCGCGCTACGCCATGGGCCGTCCCCGCGCCGCCCTCTCGTCCGGTGGCGTCGTCGTACTCCCCGCGATGAGGACCAGCAGCTACATCCTCGTGAACCCCTTCGTCAGCTACCGGAAAAAACTCTCCGGCCACAACTTCACCGCGCAGCTCAACGTGAACAACGTCCTCGGCCTCAATTCCGACCAGGGCAACAGCTACACGTGGCCGCGCAAAACCGAGCCCCGCCAATACGTCACCACCGTCACGATGGAGTGGTGAGCGCAGCAGCACCTGGCGGCGACGACCCGCCGGATCCATCCGCCCGAACGCTTCTGTGATCAACGCCGAGCGCAGGCGTTCCCAATCGAGTATTCGACGAGATGACTGCGACGACACGCCTGCGTCTCAGCGGGACTAACGAGAATAACTCAGCGCCCTCGCTCGCGTTAATCCTCCGACTGCAGCGCGGCGACGACGCTGAAATCCTCCAAAGTCGTCGTGTCACCCTTCACTTCGCGACCACTCGCAATTTCTTTCAGGATACGCCGCATGATTTTTCCGCTGCGCGTCTTCGGCAGGCTCGCCGCGAAGCGCACGGCATCGGGTTTCGCGATCGATCCGATTTCCTTGCCGACGTGGTTGCGAAGTTCTTCCTTCAGTGCCTCACTCGGAGTGATCCCGGACTTGACGGTCACGAAGACCACGAGGGCCTGACCCTTGAGTTCATCGGGCCGGCCCACGGCCGCAGCCTCGGCGACGGACGGATGCGAGACGAGGGCGCTCTCCACCTCGGC
>SYGN01000236.1 GCA_005799525.1 Opitutaceae bacterium
CCGGCGGCTGCCCGCACACCGCCATCCGCGACGACACGACGATGAACGAGCAGGCGTGCCGCGCACTCGAAGCCACGTTCCCCGATCTCCAGCTCCTCCTCGTCGAGAGCGGCGGCGACAATCTCACCGCGACCTTTTCCCCCGAGCTCGTCGACGCCTTCATCTACGTGATCGACGTCGCCGAGGGCGACAAAATCCCGCGCAAGGGCGGCCCGGCAATTCGGTTTAGTGATCTGCTCATCATCAATAAGATCGACCTCGCTCCGCTCGTCGGAGCCGATCTCGGCGTAATGGACCGCGACGCGAAAATCCAACGCGGCGCGCGCCCGTTCCTGTTCTGCGACCTGAAACGCGAACACAATCTCGACGCCGTCATCGCGTGGATCGAGCACACGGTGCTGTTCGGAAAAAAACCCCACGCCAGCGCGGACGGCAGCACCCCGCCGCTCGGTCACCATGCCTGAATTCTCCGGACACCTCTCGCTGCGGGCCGCGACGCGCACAGACGGTCGCACCATCGTCGCGGCGCAGTCCTTTCGCGCGCCCTACCATTTGAGCAAACCGTATTGGGATCGGGATACGCTCACTCTCCTCGCGCAGGTCGTCAACCCGACCGCCGGTATTTTGTCCGGCGACCAACTCGCGTCCGATATTTCGGTGGACGCTGGTGCCGCTCTCCTCGTGACGACGCCCAGCGCGAGCCGCGTCTTCAAAATGAAGGACGGCACGGCCACGTGTCGTCAGCAGTTTCACGTCGCCGCCGGGGCGTGGCTTGAAGTGATGCCCGAGCCTCTCGTACCCCATCGTGGCTGCAGCTACCGGCAAACCACCACGATCGAAGTCGCCGCCGGAGGAGAGCTCTTTTTCGCCGATCTCCTGATGCCGGGCCGCGTCGCCCACGGCGAAGCTTGGGCCTGGCACAGCCTCTGTCTCAAAACCACCGTACGTCTCGCTGACGAACTCATCTTGCGCGAACGATTCCACCATACCGGCGATGATTTACGCGCGCTCGCCGCCCTCGCGGGCTCGGGACCGGGTGCCTGTTTCGGCAACGCCGTGCTCGTCGCCCCCGACCGACCGACCGATGCTCAGTGGCGCACGTCGCTGGATACGTTGCACGGCGACGGACTGTGGATCGGGGTGAGCGCCCTTCGCCGCGGCGGTTGGAGCATCAAATGTGTCGCGCGCGACGGGATCCGATTGCGTCGAGGACTCCGCGAGGTGCGAAAAAACCTCGCCCGATTTTTTCCCCACCTCGCCTGCGATCCCCGAAAACTCTGAGCGATCAACGCCGGCGGCGCGTTTCGTCGGCGCTGACCCGCGCGCACTTAACCGCGGGCGTTGCGGATCGGGTCATTTTCCAAAGGCCCCAAGCGGCGGCGCCCACCAGGCCAAAGCACCACAGCGTCGCTCCCGGATTCACCGCGAGGTGACGCAGATCCCAGGTCAGCTCGTGCCCTTCGTGCCCCGGATGGGCTCGGACCAGCGCGGCAGTCGCGAGAAAAATAGCAGTGAGAGAAAGAGTGCGGCGAAGGGAAAGCATATTCACGGGGCGCTAGCAAGCAGGTCACGTTCCACTTCGCCAGTCTGAAGAGCGCACTTCCCCTAAACGGCCACCCAATCCTCGGTGTTGGGCAAAAAAAGAACCGCCCGCGGACAAGGCGGGCGGCTCGATAAAACAGGATTTTCGCAGCGTGAGTCGAAACCTGATGGGGTACGGAGCCCCACCACGCTTAGCGCTTCGAGAACTGGAAGCGGGCGCGAGCGCCGGGTTGGCCGGGCTTCTTGCGCTCTTTGGCGCGGGGATCGCGCTTGATGTGACCGGCCTTCTTCAGCGCCGGACGAAGCTCGGCGTTCATCTTCTGGAGGGCACGCGCAATGCCGTGAGCGACCGCACCGGCCTGGCCGGAGACACCACCGCCAGCGACGTTGACCGTCACGTCGATCTTCTCGCGCAGGTCAACCGTGAGGAGCGGGGCATAAGCTTGCTTGGAGAAATTCTCGTGGGAGAAGTAGCTGTCAAAGGTGCGACCATTGACGGTTAGCTTGCCGGTGCCTTCGGTCAGGCGCACACGGGCAGTCGAAGTTTTGCGACGGCCGGTGCCGAGGAAAAAAGTGGCGGGGGCGGTGGTGGTCATGTTCTAGACGGGAAAATTAGACGGCGATCTTGACCGGGTTGTTGGCCTCGTGCGTGTGCTTCGGGCCCGCGAAGACGCGGAGCTTAGTCAGCATTTTGGCGGCGATCCGGTTCTTCGGGAGCATGCCTTTGACCGCGTGCTCGATAATGAACTCGGGGTTGCGCACACGCTGCTCGGAGAGCTTGCGGTAGCTCTCGCCACCGACGAAGCCGGAGAAGAACATATACTCGTTCTGCATTTCCTTCTTACCGGTGACCGAAATCTTCTCGGCATTGATGATCACCACGAAATCGCCGTTGTCGACGGAAGGGGTGTAGGCAGCCTTGTGACGACCACGGATGATGTTGGCAGCTTTTACGGCGAGACGACCGAGCACGGCACCGTCAGCATCGATTAAATGCCACTTGGGCTGCACTGTCTCATTCTTGGCGAGGAACGTTTTCATGAGAAAAGACCCCAAAAGGTGAGGTTTCAGGAAGCACTGTCAACCCCTGTTTTGGGTTGTGAATAACTCGTCCAAGCGCGGGTTGGTCGAGCGGCGGCGGCTGCGGACACCACCATCACGCTTGTTTTCATTCTGCGTTGTGCAAGGTTCAGCGGATGTCTCCTGCGTATCGTTTTCCCCTGCTAGCGGCCGGTATTTTCGGCGCCGTTGGCGTCGGCTTGGGCGCGTTCGGTGCCCATGCCCTCCGCGGCACCCTGACGGAACTGGGGACCCGCGATCGCTGGGAGACGGCGGTATTTTATCAACTGGCGCACGCCGTCGCCTTGCTCGGGATCTCGGCCGGTCTACGCTCGGCTGACGGAGCCAGCGTAAATCGACTCACGTGGGCCGCGCGCTGCTGGCTGGGAGGCATTACGTTCTTTTCTGGGTCTCTTTATGTGATGTCGCTCAACGCGCACGCGCCGCTTTGGTTCAAAATCACGGTACCCCCGCTGGGCGGCTCGCTGTTGGTGCTCGGCTGGCTCTTCGCCGCTGCCGCCGCACTGAAGAAACCCGCATGACCGCACGACCCGAACTCCACTTTCCTGCCGATCTGCGCGCGATGCTCGACGCGGTCCGGCGCGTTGGCCGGCCGAGGCTCGTCGGCGGCGGCGTTCGCGATTGGTTGCTGGGACTCACGCCGAAAGACTTCGATGTCGAAGTGGGCGGGGTGGATTTCGAGACCTTGCATCGCGCGCTGGCCCGATTTGGCGCGACCGATGTCGTGGGCCGCAGTTTTGGCGTGATCAAAGTTCGCAGTCGCGAAACGGGCGAAGACTACGATTTCTCCCTGCCACGCCGCGAATCCAAGACCGGCGCCGGCCACCGGGGCTTTGCCATCGCACCCGATCCGGCGCTCAGCGATGCGGATGCGGCGGCGCGACGCGATTTCACGGTCAACGCGATCGCGTGCGATCCCTTCACCCGCGAAATCATCGACCCCCACAGCGGGCAGCGAGATCTGGAAGCTCGCGTACTCCGACACACCAGCGCGGCCTTTACCGAGGATCCGTTGCGCGTGCTCCGAGGGATGCAGCTCGCCGGGCGCTTCGACTTCACACTCGCCCCGGAGACCGCCGCACTGGGCCGAACCATCGCCGACACGTTTTCCGAACTGCCGCTAGAACGGGTGTGGGGTGAATGGGAAAAATGGGCGGCCAAGTCCGTGGCGCCGAGCCGCGGCCTCACTGTACTGGAAGAGAGCGGTTGGCTCCACCACTTCCCGGAACTCGCCGCGCTGCGCGGCACACCGCAGGAGCCCGCCTGGCACCCCGAGGGTGACGTCTTCACCCACACTCAACACTGTCTCGATGCGCTGGTGGCGCTGCCGGCGTGGCATGGCGCCAACCTGGGGCGACGCCGACGGTTAATGTTCGCCGTGCTCGCACACGATTTCGGAAAGCCCAGCACGACCCGCCACGAGGAAAAACATGGCACGCTCCGGTGGACGAGCACCGGACACGAGGCGGCGGGTGGCCCGCTTGCCCAAACGTTTCTCTGGCGCATCGGTGCCCTGCGCGAACTCGAAGCACCCGTCACCGCACTCGTCGTCAATCACCTCGCCCACCATCACGGCCAAGCGACCTTTTCCGATGCGAGCGTTCGCCGTCTCGCGCAGCGGCTCGCCCCAGCGACGATCACCGAACTCGCCGCCGTGATGCGCGCCGATTGCAATGGCCGGCCCCCGCTCGCCTCGCCCGAAACGCACCTCCGTATCAACGCTCTGGAGACGGCGGCCCGCGCCCTTGAGTTCGCGAACCTTGCTCCTAAACCCGTCGTGTTCGGCCGTCATCTCATCGCCCTCGGGATCGCACCCGGGCCCGATTTCAAACGCGTGCTCGACGCCGCCTTCGAGGCGCAGCTCGACGGAGCCTTTGCCGACGAAACGACCGGCACAGCGTGGCTGCGCCAGCATCTCCACCTCAACTGAGGTCCACCCGAAATCTCGTCATTTAATCAACAACAACCGCCTCCGTTGATTCGGTTGAGGACTTCCGGACGGCAGCAGAGCAATGGGGAGCTAACCGACTTCCTGGGCCAACCAAAGCGCCACCCGACCCACGGAGAGTTTGCCATCGGTGAGCACTTTCGCCCGCAGCCCGCCCTGACCCATCAGCCAATCCTCCGCGCCCGGCGCGACCACGGAATTCATCCAATGGCACGGCCGAGCCTCGCCGGTCCCCTCAAATTCGACTCCACCCAACGTAAAACGCCGCGCCAACAACTGATCGAGGTCGATACCTTCGACCACCACGTTGCGCCGAAAGACCGAGGGAGCGAGCGCGGGCAGCCAAAATTTCTCGCGCGCTGCGAGTAGAGTTTCCCACTTGAAAAACGTCACCTGCCCCTTGTAGTCAGGGCGGTAACCATAGAATCGGTCTCCCTCGAGACCGAAGCCCGCGCGACATTTCACGTCGGTCACCTCAGCCGCCGGGTGCTCCCCCGCCGGCTGGCTGTGGCGACCAAAAAAATTATGGCCAGATGAAATGTAGATGCGGCAGATGGCGGCAGGTGCGTTCACTCAGCCGACCGTGGGCTAACCTCCGACGCGTTGCAATCCACCTTCCACCTCAGCGGTTCCCTCGCCCGAGCCCCCCGTCGATGGTTCGCTGTAACCGCCTCGTCTCGTCATTCGTCATACCGCCGTTCCCTCAAAAATAATCCAACTTCCCTCATGAAACGTCTCCTCCTCGCCCTCGCCGTCACCTCCCTCCTCCTCGCCCCGGCCTCCTACGCCGCCAAGGGCGACCGCAAGAAGGGCAACACCGCCACCACCGAGCTCCTCAAAAAATACGACACCAACGCCAACGGCAAAATCGACGGAGTCGAACTCGAGGCCGTCCGCAAAGACTTCGCCGGCTCCCCCGATCTCAACCTCAAAGCCCTGGACAAAGATAACGACGGCAAACTCAGCGACACCGAAATCGAGGCGCTGAAGAGCGATGCGCCCAAGAAGGTTAAAAAGAAGAAAAACCAAGAGTAAACCGCTGCTTCATTTCTCTCTCGGCGGCCCCGCTCCACGCGGCGCCGCCTTTTTTGTGCCCGCCCCTCCGTTTCCGCCCCCGCATCGCACTCGGTCCAACCCGTTCAAACGCCGCCACGGGTGCCTCTCGGCATCGATCTCCAAGGAGGTCACGCGCCCGATGGACCGGCGCCTTTCGAGCCGCCGAACGTGGGCCGCTGGAAGGCCGTCCGTTCGTGCGCGCCGGCAATTCGGAGACGCAACGACCGCCTCCGGGTGTAACTGGAAGTGAAGTCAGTTTTTCTGCCAGTAGTTTTCCCACTGGAGGTTGGCGCGCAGAGTGCGGAGTTGGCAGAGGGCGTGAGCGTTAATTTCGGTCCACCAGGCGCCGGCCTGTTTGAGGCGAGCCTGGAGGACGTGTCTGTGGCCGCTTTCGATCAAGCCGGAGCCGACGGGCAGGTCGTGCGCCAGGGCGTAGGCGTAGTCGAGTTGGTCGGTGCGATTGCCGAGGTAACGCAGGGCCGCGCGCACAGGGGCGTGTTCGTCCGGGCAGGCGAGCAGCTCTTCGCGCGGGCGCAACGCGGCGAAGACGCGCGGGTGGTCGCTCGCGCGGAGGGCCTCGCGCAGCGGGTCGACGAAGGGCTTGGCGTTGGCCGGGTCGGGGGCGGCGGCGGTGAGGTAATC
>SYGN01000237.1 GCA_005799525.1 Opitutaceae bacterium
AGCCCAAACTCCGCTGCAAGCCAAGCGCGCTTCACCGTTCTTTTGACCGCACAGGTGACACACCGCCTCGAACCAATCACGGATCGGCTTTCGGCTGCGGTGCAACAGAGTCCCGGCAGTGACAGACACCCAACGCCGACAAGACTTACACCGTCGAAGTCCAGCTCCGGCGATCCAGGCCTCTTTCCCTTCGCACTTCGGGCAGGAAAAGCCCTCCAGCCATCGCAGTGCAGCCAAGTAAACCAAGCAACTCTCCTCCTCACCGAACCATTGCGCAAACTCGGGTCCGTCCCGCGGAAACGGTTGGGTAAAGTGCCGCGAGGTTTGCGGCTGCACTTCGAGGCACGGCCGACATGTTCGCTGGATGGAGAAAAACGATATCCGGACCTCAACGATGAGTGTCAGTCAACTGCATACCCCGATATATTTTTGAGGTGGCCCGGGAGGCGGTCGCGGGTTCGGGGGCGGCGGGCGCACTGAGGCGTCCTCGGCAATGGGCAGGCAAGCCCCACCGCGGGGAGGGTGATTGGGGATCTCAGGGTGCCGCGTGGGGCTTAACTGCGGTCTGGATTTGGTGTCGCGCTTTGCCCCAGGCTCCACTTCGTTTTCCTCATGAAAAATCTGCTGCTGCTCGTGGTCGCCTTCGCGGGCGGCGCATTTGCCCAGACGGTGACGCGCGATGTGCGCTATGCGGAATCGACGCATGAGCGGCACGTGCTCGACGTGCATGCGCCAGCGGGGGCGAAGAATGCTCCGGTGGTGTTTTGGGTGCACGGCGGCGGTTGGCAGGGCGGCGACAAGGCAAACGTGCAGGTGAAGCCGCAGGTCTTTAACGAGAAAGGATTCGTATTTGTCGCGCTGAACCACCGGTTGCTGCCGACGGTGGAGATGGGTGCGATCATCCGCGATGTGGCGCAGGCGTTTGCCTGGGTACAGATCCACATCGCGCGCTATGGCGGCGATCCGCGGCGGGTGCTGGTGATGGGACATTCATCGGGCGCACAACTCGCGGCGCTGTTGTGCACGGATGAGCGTTATTTAAAAGAGCACGGGCTGACGCTGGCGCCGATCAAGGGCTGTGTGCCGGTCGACGGTGACACGTTCGACATTCCGGCGATCATCGAGGTGGCGGAAGTGCGGGCGCGGGCGCACGGGCAGCCGCTGCCGAAATTCGGGCATCGCGTGAAATTTGGGAACGATCAGGCGCTGCACCGCGATTTTTCGGCGGTGACGCACGTGACGAAGGGCAAGACGCTGTCGCCGTTTCTGATTTTGCATGTGGCAGGGCACCCGGATGTGAGCGCGCAGGCGCAGCGATTTGGCGCGGTGTTGAAGGACGCGGGCGTGCGCGTGCAGGTGTTTGGCGCGAAGGACACGGACCATGGGAGAATCAATGCGAACCTCGGCGTGGAGGGCGATCCGGCGACGGCGGCGCTGTGGGAGTTTGTGACGTCGGTGGTGCCGCGGTAGGGAAAAGAGGCGGGGAGGGCGGGAGTGAGCGGTTCGCTGTTCTCAGAGGATAGCGGGTGGAACGTTTGACGCCGCCACGGGACAACAGGTGAAAGCCCAGAGCAACGCCCCGGGGGTTCCAATCCGTAATATTTTTTTGAGCTCTCAGTGTGGAGCGACGACGACGAAGTGCCGCCCCTTCAGGACTCCGTTTTTTTAATTTCTCAATCCCGGGGCGATGCCCTAGGTTTTTATATTTCGTCGCTTTGAGGTTTCCAGCACCAGACGCGACGCACTAAAAACAGCGAGCGACCCGGTTTATTGTTATAACTGGCCGAAGAACGTTAAGGCGCGGGCGAGCGATGGGACGACGCTACTCTAGGGGCTGAAGACGATCCGGTTGCTGAAAACCCGGCGTTCACGATCGATCACCAGCGGCGAAAGTATCACCCCATGCTGAAGGACGGCGGGGCGAGGAAGTGTCGGGATCACTTGTAGGCGCACCGTCACGGGTTTGTCGGCGCTGACGAAACCCTTGTGGTCGGGCTCAGTCAGGTGGACAATGTTGCTCAATTACCCAACCTACCTGCACCATGAATCTCGCTGATGTCTTCACGGTGGTCCTCTCCGTCGCCGGTTTGCTGACGGTGTGTGTTGGGTGGTGGCTGGCGGTGGCGGGATTGTTTCCGCGGCTCGTGGAGGGTTGTGCGGACAAACTTGGGACGGTGCCGCTGAAGTGTTTTGCGGTCGGGCTGGCGTGTGCCGTGCCGCTGATTCTCGGATTGGCGGGGTTGGGGAAAATTTCGACCAATCCCGTCGCGAAATTTCTGAGCGTGGCGCTCGTGATGGTGACGGTGCTGCTCGCATTGGCCGGCACGGCGGGGTTGGCGCTGCGGATCGGTCGCGGGATGGGGACCGCAGCGGACGGTGACGAGAATTGGCGGCGCGTGAGACGTGGAGGGATCGTGTTGGCGATTACGTATGGCACGATCGTGCTACTGCCGGTGACGTTGCTGGCGGGATTGGGAGCGATGGTGTTGGTGCGAAGCGGGAGTGGCGAAAAAACCGCTGCGGGGCCGATATGAGCGTGACGCGGCGGCAGTTTCTGGTCGCGGGAGCCGGCGCGGTCGTGGCGGCGGGGAGCGGGTGCGGTCCCGTGAAGGAAAGTGCGGTGGAGGCTCGGCGTTGGCTGGGTAAACCGACGGCACCGCCGCTGGTGGGCGCAATGACGCCGCCCAGTGCGAGGGATCTGGATGAGGTTTCACACGTGCTGAATCGCATCACCTTCGGCGCGCGGCCCGGCGACCACGCGCGAGTGACGGTGGTAGGCGTGAAGGCGTATATCGAGGAGCAGCTCGCGCCGCAGAAACTTGAAGATTGGCTGTGCGAACGGGTGATCCGGCACGAATTCGATAGTCTGGCCGATCCGGAAGGCACCTTGTTGCCGCGAAAGGGCGACGCGAGCGATCCGTTGCAGGCGTTGTTTCCAGCGATGAAGGACAAGGGGGCGCGGGTGAGTCACCTTTACGAATACAAGGACAAGGTATTGCTCGACGATTTGACGAGGGCGACGGTGTTGCGGGCGGTGCTGAGCGAGCGGCAACTTTACGAGGTGATGGTGCAGTTTTGGACGGACCATTTTAATATTGATCCGTCGAAGGCGGAGGCGAAGTGGCTCAAGGTGGCGGATGATCGCGATGTGATCCGCGCCCATGCGTTGGGAAATTTCCGGGAAATGTTGCGGGCGAGTGCGGTGAGTCCGGCGATGCTCTGGTATCTCGACGGCCGGGCGAACCGACGGGTGAAACCCGCGGACAAACCGAATGAGAATTACGCGCGCGAGCTGCTCGAGCTGCACACGCTCGGCGTGCACGGCGGCTACACGCAGCGGGATGTGATGGAGGTGGCGCGTTGCCTCTCGGGGTGGACCGTGCGGGATAAGACGAAGTATTTTAAGGGTCGGGTGGAGTTTCACGCATGGGAACATGACGGCGGGCCGAAGCGGGTGCTCGGCGTGGACATTCCGGCGGGCCTGGGGGCGAGCGATCTGGATCGGGTGCTGGAGATCTTGGTGGCGCATCCGAGCACGGCGAAACATGTGGCGGAGAAATTGTGCCGGAAGTTCATCGCGGATGAGCCGCCGGCCGAGGCCGTGGTGGCGACGGCGGCGGCGTTTGCGGCGTCGGGTGGAGATGTACCGACGACGTTGCGGGCGCTGTTTGCGACGGAAGAGTTTTGGCAACAAGCGGGGCGCGGCGGGAAGTTCAAGCGGCCGTTTCACTTTGTGGTGTCGGCGCTGCGCGCCACGAATGCGGAGACCTATGCGTCGAAGGCGCTGGTGGACTATCTCGTGCGGCTGGGGCACGCACCGTTTCGCTACGCGACGCCGGACGGGTATCCGGAGGCGGCGTCGCACTGGCAGAGCTCGCTGCTGTGGCGGTGGAACTTTGCGTGCGCGCTGGCCGGCAATGGCATTAAGGGCACGAGTATCGCGGCGGTGGAGTTACGCGAACGGTTGGGCGGCGACGACGGCTTGATGGCGACGGTGCTGGGGCGCTGGGCGAGTGAGGCGGAGCGCGTGGCGTATCACGAATCTGGATCGGGGTTGGCGCTGTTGTTGGCGTCGCCGGCGTTTCAATACTGCTAACGCGGGGCGCGACATGAATTTTGAACTGCGGATGAATCCGGATGGACATGGATTACAGGCGCAGGGACTCGCCGGCAGGGGGCTGCGCGGGGCAGATGGAATCGCCCGCATGCGGGCTCCTACCCGCACGGACTGACGATGGCTTCTCCCCAAGCAGTAATCTCGGGAAATCGCGACGAGCGGCGGACGCTGGTGGTGATTTTTTTGCGGGGGGCGGCGGACGGGTTGGCACTCGTGCCGCCGGTGACGGATGATCACTATTATCGAGCGCGGCCGCGGCTGGGGATTTTGGCGAAGGACGCGGTGAAGCTGGACGAACGCTTTGGACTGCATCCGAAACTGCGTCCGCTGGAGTCGGCATGGCGCGAGGGGGAGCTGGCGATCGTGCATGCGTGCGGGACGGAGGATCAGACGCGTTCGCACTTCGAGGCGCAGGATCTGATGGAGCACGGCGGCGTGGTGGCGGGCGGATGGCTTGGGCGATATTTGCGCACGCGACCGAGCGAGTCGCGCGGGGCGCTCGCGTGCGTGGCGGTCGGCAAGGCGCTGCCGGAATGCCTGCTCGGGGCGCCGACGGTGTCGGTGATGCAGAGCCTAGAGGACTTTGCGATCGCGGGACGGACGCCAGCGTTCGGGACGCAGCTGGAGAAGCTCTATGCGATGCAGCGCGGGCAACTCGGCGCGGCGGCACGGGATACGTTTGCTGCGTTGATGCGAATTGAGGCGATGCGCACGACGAAGTATCGGCCGGAAAACGGGGCGACGTATGGGCGCGATGAATTTTCAAACGGGCTGAGTCAGTTGGCGCGGTTGCTCAAGGCGGACGTCGGGCTGGAAGCGGCGTCGATCGATCTGGCGGGCTGGGATTCCCACTTTGCGCAACAGGGCCAGGTGGAGGGGCTCGCGGGAAAACTGGCGGACGGACTGGGGGCGTTTCGCCAAGATTTGGGCGCGAGGATGGCGACGACCACGGTGGTCGTGATGACGGAATTTGGCCGCACGGTGGAGGAAAATTCGGCGTTTGGCACGGACCACGGGCGCGGGTCGACGATGTTTGTGCTCGGTGGCGGCGTGCGGGGCGGACAGCTTCACGGTGAGTGGCGGGGGCTCGCGCCAGACGTGCTGGAGAAAAGAGGCGTGCTGGAGGGCTATGGGGATTTGCCCGTGCTGAATAACTATCGTAACGTGCTCGCGTCGGTGTTGGCGCAGCAAGTCGTGGGGTTTGGTGCGGTGGACATGGCGAGTGTGTTTCCGGGGTTTGAGGTAAAGCCGATGGGGATTTTTGGGCAGGGGGAGGGGCGATACAGCGTGACACGCTAGTGGGCGGGCTCACGGAGGAGGCGGAAGAGTGAACCGCTAATCTGCGCTGATTTCAGGACGGGGAATTGCGTGTGCGGACGGGTGCAGGCTTCGCCTGATCGGCAGCGCGGGGAGGGGAACGGCTCGTTGGCGCTCGCCGCTACGGGAGCGGGGGAATCCTTCGCGCGCGCACCCCTCATGACGAAGTGAAGCCTTTTCTCCGACCGAGATTTCACTCTTCATGGCACGCATGTCCCTCTACATCGGCATCGATTCCGGAACTCAGAGCGTTAAAGCGGTTGTCCTCGACCTCGGCCCGCGCAAGGTCATGGCCGAGGCGCGCGCTCCACACACCTTGATCGCGGGTTTGCCGGTGGGTCATATGGAGCAGCATCCGCAGGAGTGGACGGCCGCGCTGGATTTTGTGCTGAGCGAAGTAGCCGCAAAAATCGACGGCACGCGGGTCCGGGGGATCGGCGTATCGGGACAGCAACACGGCTTCGTGCCGCTCGACGCCGACGGCAAGGTGATCCGTCCGGCGAAGCTGTGGTGCGACACGAGCACGACGGCGGAATGTGCGATCATCACGAAAAAGCTCGGCGGGCCGAAAGCCGCCATTCGCAAGACGGGCAACCTGATTCTCCCGGGGTTTACCGCGCCCAAGATTCTTTGGCTTAAACGCCACGAACCGGCAAACTATGCGAAGTTGCGTCATGTGCTGCTGCCCCACGACTACCTGAATTTTTTCCTGACCGGAAACTACTTGATGGAATTTGGCGATGCCTCTGGCACGGCGTTGATGGATGTCCGCAAGCGCACGTGGTCATGCGATGCGATCAATGCCATCGACAAAAAACTCGCCACGTGGCTGCCGCCACTCTCCGGTTCGCACGAGGCGGCCGGACGGTTGCGTCCGGCCTTGGCCACGCGCTACGGATTCCCGCTCGACGTCATCGTAAGTGCCGGTGGTGGCGATAACATGATGGGAGCGATTGGTACCGGGAACGTCGTCCCGGGGGTCGTTACCGCGAGTTTCGGAACGAGTGGAACGATTTACGCCTACGCTGGAAAACCGGTGATCGATCCGGCCGGAGAAATTGCCGCATTTTGTTCTTCGACCGGTGGCTGGCTGCCGCTCTTGTGCACCATGAATGTCACGACTGTGACCGAGCGGGTGCGAGCGCTGTTTGGCCAAAATCATGCTGCGTTGAATGCCGCGGTGGCCGCTGCGCCGGCCGGCGCCGGTGGGTTGCTGCTGCTGCCTTATTTGGCCGGCGAGCGGACGCCCAATGTCCCCGCGGGTTCAGGTGTGTTGTTGGGTTTGAACAATCAAAATTTCTCCTCCGGGCACATCGCTCGTGCAGCCATGGAGGGCGTTACCATGGGCATGAACTACGGTCTGCGGCGCCTCGCCGCGCTCGGAGTGAAGGCGAAAGAAATTCGGGTGACTGGCGGTGGGGCCAAATCGCCGGTCTGGCGGCAACTGATGGCCGATATCTTCGGCGTTCCCGTTGTGGCGATGGTCGAGGACGAAGGGGCGGCGCTGGGAGGTGCGCTGCAAGCCGCGTGGTGCGTCGCGCTGAGCAACGGCAACCCAAAGGCCAAACTTTCCGATTTTACGACTCGCACGGTCTCACTCGATGAGGCAACGCGCTGTGCGCCGAACAAAGCCAATCTGGCTCGCTATCGCGAACTTCAGGCGCAGCAGGACAAGTTGAGTCTGGCGCTGCGCGACGTGTTCGTGACCCAACGGGAACTGGCGTCGGCTCGTTGAGGCAAATCGGCCAGAATAAATCGGAAGGCGCTTGCGTCGCAGGGGTAGGAAATGAAAAACGATTGCAAGCAAGGTCCTCGCTCCAAGCCGATCAAGCTTAACTAGAGCGCAAAGCGTCCTGACGCCCACATCCGCTCGCTCGGGTCGGCGTCAGCAATCAGTTCCGGTCGGGTTTGACGGGTTTCGTCGTCTTGCTCTCTACGAATTCGCGGATGACGGCCATCCGTTCGCGTTGGCGTTCTTCCTCTGCGATTTCTTCGACGGTGCGCACCGCCTCGTGCTTGGCCATGGCTTTGCGCATTTTCGTCAACGCCAAGTATTCGAGCTGACGGATACGTTCGCGCGTGACGTGAAATTTCTGGCCCACTTCTTCGAGGGTAAGTTCGTCGCGACCGTCGAGACCGAAGCGGAGTTTGATAATTTCGGCCTCCCGTTTGTCGAGTGAGTCAATCATCGCATGCAGATCACTGGTGCGATTTTTGTCCTGCAGGCCATCGCGTGGGCTAACCGCGTTATCGTCACCGACGATTTCGCCAAAGGTGCCGGAATCGCCGCTGTCGCCGAGCGGGGCGTCGAGCGAGGCGGGCCGGACGCTGACAGATTTAAGATGCGCGACCTTGGCGGTAGGGATCTGCAGTTCGATCGCCAAATCTTCATCCGTGGGTTCGCGGCCCAGCTCCTCGGTGAGCTTCATGGCGGTGCGGCGCATCTTGGAAATTTTATCCACCAGATGGACCGGCAGGCGGATGGTTTTACTCTGATTGGCGAGCGCGCGCTTCATTGACTGCTTGATCCACCATGCGGCGTAGGTCGAAAGCTTGCCGCCTTTGCGGGGATCGAACCGCTCGACGGCTTTGATCAATCCAATATTGCCTTCGCTGATGAGATCGAGGAGCGGCAAGCCGAAATCCTTATAGTCCATCGCGATTTTCACAACGAGCCGAAGGTTGGCGGAGATCATGTGGTCGCGGGCGGCCTTGTCGCCGCGGCGGATGCGCCTCGCGAGTCGGATTTCATCCTCGATGGTCAGGAGCGGAGTTTTGCCGATTTCTTGAAGGTAGAGTTGAAGATTGCTGCGCTCTCCATGAGCAATAGCAGACTCCGAAACAAAGCGTTCGTTTTTCTCGAGAAACGAAGGTGGTGTCTCCATGGGGGCAGCGGCAAGGGCGGTGGTCGACGTTTCCGCGGAGGCGGAATCGGCGGCGGCACGGGGAGCGCGGGAGGATTTGTTCTTCGAAGGCATGAGCAGATGTTCGCGGGGACGGATTAGAGCACGAGTAACGGCTTAGTGTTCCCTAACGCTAGCAAAGATTGTACCAAAAAAACAACGCGCCGGCGGAGAGGACGGATGCACTTTATTTTCTGGGGATGTGCGCAAGAATGGCGGACGGGCGTGCCGTCACGATACCGAGAGGGTAACCGTTCCATCACACTCCACTGACTAACTGGCGGGGTTCCGGCCTAGAAAACCACGGGCAACAAGCGCGCTCAAAACTGCTCGGCCATCGCGACGGCCTTGAAGAGGGCGGACGCCTTGCTGATGGTTTCTTGATACTCGGAGGTGGGCACGGAGTCCGCCACGATGCCGGCGCCGGCTTGGATGTGAATTTTGCCGTCGGTGAGTAAGGCAGTGCGGAGCATGATGCACGTGTCGCTATTACCGTCGTAGCCAAAGTAGCCGAGGGCTCCGGCGTAAAAGCCGCGCTGCGTGGGCTCGTACTTAGCGATGATTTGCATGGCGCGGATTTTGGGCGCACCGCTGACGGTGCCGGCGGGAAACGTCGCCCGCATCAAGTCATAGGCGGTCTTGTCCGCGGCGATCTGTCCCTCGACTTGCGATACGATGTGCATCACGTGCGAGTATCGTTCGATGACCATCATTTCAGGAACCTGCACAGTTCCATAGCGGCAGACCCGGCCGATGTCGTTGCGGGCGAGATCGACGAGCATGAGGTGCTCGGCGCGCTCTTTTTCGTCGGCCAGAAGTTCTTTTTCGAGCGCAAGATCCTCGGCCGGTGTGGCGCCGCGCTTGCGGGTGCCGGCGATTGGCCGGATTTCGACCAGCCCATCCGTCAGGCGCACGTGAACTTCCGGGGAGGCTCCGACAATCGAGAAATCGGCGGTCTCAAGGATGAACATATAAGGCGATGGGTTGACCGTCCGGAGCGCGCGATAGAGGTCGAGGGGCGACTTCGAAAAGTCTCGGGTGAAGCGCTGAGAGGGCACGAATTGGATAATGTCACCCGAGCGGATGAATTCTTTGCCCTCGTCCACGATCTGCTCGAAACGCGCCTGGGTGAAGTTGCCCGGAGGCACGACGAGTTTCCCTGGATCGCTGAGCGGGACTGGCGCGAGGGAACGAGGTTGCCGTAGCAAGGTGTAGAGCGCGTTTAACTCGGCGACGGCGGCGTCGTAGGCGGTCGCCGGGTCGGTGCCACGGACGTGGGCGTTCACGCAAAGCCGCAGGGTTTGTTTCGCGCGATCGAAAATCAGCAGCGAATCGGACAGCATGAAATAAAGCAGGGGTGTGCCCAAATCATCGTTGGCCGCAGCGGGCACAGTCGGTTCGATGCGCGTCACATACTCGTAGCCGACGAACCCGACGGCCCCGCCGGTGAATCTCGGCAGCCCGGGCAGTGCGACCGGTTGGTGGCCACGCATCTCCTCTTCGATGAGGGTCAGTGGGTCGCGCGGAGTCGGGACGATCACGGTCGGCACGCCCGGAGCCCGGATTTGAGTCGTGGCTGGACCACACACGAAAATCTTACGCGGCCGACAACCGATGAAACTGAAGCGCGCGAGATTTTCTCCGCCTTCCACGGACTCAAAAAGGTAGGATGGTCCGGTGCCGTGGAGTTTGGCGTAGGCGGAGACGGGAGTCTCAAAGTCCGCCATCAAATCCGTGTAGACGGGGATGACATTGCCTTGGGTGGCAAGGCTCAGAAACGCGGCTTTGTCCGGGTGGATATTCATCGGCAGATTGGGGCTTATGCTAGCCGCGTGCGGGTGCGGCAAGGCGGAAGGCAAATCGGGCAAATCGGAGCGTGGACGGTGCTCTTGGGCTGCGCCCGGCAGAGGTGGGCCCCGGGGCGGAGAGGGGCCCCTTCGCCGTTACTCGACGGTGACCGATTTTGCGAGATTGCGGGGTTTGTCGACGTCGCAACCACGTTCGACGGCGACGTAGTGACTGAGCAGTTGCACCGGAATGGCTGCGACGATGGGTAACACGGCCTCATGGCATTCGGGGATCACGATGACCTCGTCGGCGAGGTCGGCGAGAAGTTCGACGCTGGCGGTGATGATCGCGATGATCAGGCCCTTGCGGCCTTTGATTTTCTGCATCGAGGATACGATCTTGTTCAGAATTTCGCCGCTCGGTGCGAAGAATATGCTCGGGCATTCCTCGCTGATGAGGGCGATCGGGCCATGCTTCATCTCGGCGGCAGGATAGCCCTCGGCGGGGATGTAGGAGATTTCTTTCAGCTTGAGCGCACCGTCGAGCGCGATGGGGAAGAGCGACAGGCGGCCGAGAAAGCGCATGTCGTTGTAGAGCGTCTAGCGTTGGGCGATGGCCTTGATGTGCGGGGCCTGCTCGAGGGTTTGGCGCACGAGGTCAGGGGCCCTCTTGAGGTCGTAACATAGCGGACCCCTTCGACGAAGCTCACATCGCGCATCCGTTCGATATACAACGCGAGCATGGCGCCGATCAGGAGTTGCGACGTAAACGCCTTCGTCTAGGCGACACCAATTTCGGGGGCCGACATGCTGGTAGATGCCGCCGTCGGCTTCGCGCGCGAGGGTGGAACTGACGACATTGGTTACAGCGAGGACTTTGTAGCCCTTGCGCTTGGCTTCGCGGAGTGCGGCGAGCGTGTCGATGGTTTCGCCGGACTGGCTCATCACGAAGAAGAGCGTGTTGCGGAAGAGCGGCGTGTTACGGTAGCGAAACTCGGAGGCGTAGTCGCATTCCACGGGAATTCGGGCGAAGCGCTCGATCATCTGCTCCGTGACAGTGCAAGCGTGCAGGGCGGTGCCGCAGGCGCAGAACATGAAACGCTCAATGCCGCGGAACTCGCCGGGCGAAATATTGAGGCTACCAAAGTTGGCCGTGGAACCGTCTTCGGAGAAACGGCCACGCAGGGCGTTTTCGAGGGCAATCGGCTGCTCGAAAATTTCCTCCTCCCTGAAGTGGGCGTAGGTGCCCATGTCGGAGTCGGCGATATTCCACGTGACCCGGTCGACGGTCGGGTTGACCGACTACCTGATCGAGCGTGGTGATGCGGAAATCCTTTTGGGTAAAATGGACGATCTCACCGTCTTTCAGGTAAACGACGCTCTGGGTGCGGGCGACGATGGCGGCGACATCACTGGCGACGATGTTCTCACCGCCGCCGAGGCCGAGGATGAGGGGTGAGCCTTTGCGCGCAGCCACCATTTCGCCCGAAAAATCGACGCATAAGGCGACGATACCTTAAGTGCCCTCGGCGTGGAGGAGCGTCTTGCGGACGGCGGCAAAGAAGCGATTTTCGCCGACGACTTCCGGCTCTTTGGCGTAGTGGTAGGCGATGAGATTGCAGAGGACCTCGGTGTCGGTCTCGGACGTGAACGTGTAACCCTTGGTGAGGAAAAATTTCTTCATCGAGGAATAATTCTCGATGACGCCGTTGTGGATGAGTACGATTTTTCCGTCGCTGCTGACGTGCGGGTGGGCGTTTGCGTCGGTGACGCCGCCGTGGGTGGCCCAGCG
>SYGN01000238.1 GCA_005799525.1 Opitutaceae bacterium
GACCTTTGCCGAAGTAGTGCTGGTGCCGGTCATGGGCAGCGTGCCGTCGGTGGTCATCCACAGCAGCGACGGCACGAAGGTGGAGGCCGCCGTCGGGACCGACCCGGTGTGGCTGGCCCACTTGTTGAAGGCGATGGCGAGCGCTTGATCCGATGCTCACCCTCGGCGGAGGCACCAAGGTCTATCTGGCGACTGGCGCGACGGATTTGCGGCGCAGCTTCAGTCTTTATACGATCGCCGAGCACCGGCTGGGATTCGCGCAGCCGCTCAACGATGACGTCCTCGGCTTCATCAACAAACGCCGGTCTTCCGCGGTCGGCGCGAACACCATCCGGTGCAACCCCGGGGTTGGGACATCGCCGCGAGCGGGCTCACCTTCTGTTCCCTGCACCGCTGGCGGGCTGCCTCCTGCGCGTGCCTGCCGCAACTCGCGTCGAACACCGCAACGCGCCCGCCGGGCCTCCGCGCCGCTGTCCCGCCATTTCTCCGCACTTCCCGCTGGCCCGGCCCGCGCCGCCGTCCATGCTCAACTGCCGCTATGCTTCCCCTCCGCTTCGTCCGGTTCTTGCTCGCCTCATCTTGCCTGCCTCTTTCGTCCAGCGCGCTCGCGGCCTCCGCGCCTGCGGCGCATACCAACCTCCTCGTCATCGTCGCCGACGATCTCGGTTACGCGGATCTCGGCATCCACGGGGGCCGCGAAGTCCCCACGCCGCACCTCGACGCCCTCGCGCGCGCCGGCACTCGCTTCACCAGCGGCTACGTCAGCGCGCCGTATTGCAGCCCGTCGCGCGCGGGTTTTCTCACCGGCCGCTACCAGACGAAGTTCGGGCACGAGTTCAACCCGCACGTCGGCGAGGAGGCCACGCTCGGCCTCCCGCTCGGCGAGCGCACCCTCGCCGATCACCTCCGCGCCGCCGGCTACGCGACCGGGCTCATCGGCAAATGGCATCAGGGCTTCAGCCCCGCGCACCACCCGCAGTCGCGCGGTTTCGACGACTACTTCGGCTTCCTCGTCGGCGCGCACAACTTCACCCTCCGCCGCGACGGCGCGCCGAAGTTCGGCACCGCCAATTCGCAAAACCTCATCTATCGCGGCCGTGCCGTGCAGCCGCTCGACGGTTTTGCGACCACCGTGTTCACGGACGAAGCCATCGCCTTCACCGGGCGCCACGCGGCAAAACCGTGGTTCCTCTACCTCGCCTACAACGCCGTCCACACGCCCCTCGAAATCGATCCCGCCGTCGCCGCACGTGTGCCCGCCGCCGTCACTGATCCCGCGCGCCGCGGCTATCTCGCGCTGCTCCTCGGCCTCGACGATTCCATCGGCCGGCTCCGCGCGCACTTGGAAAAAACCAACCGCGCGAACGACACGCTGATCGTTTTCTTAAGCGACAACGGCGGCGCCGGCCGCAAGCCCTTCTTCGCCTACAACACAGGCGTGAACACGCCCTTCCGCGGCGACAAGGGCCAGGTGCTCGAAGGCGGCATCCGCGTGCCGTTCTTCGCCGCGTGGCCCGGCCGCATCCCCGCCGGCCGCACTTTCGATCAACCCGTGATCGCGCTCGACGTCCTGCCCACCGCGCTCGCCGCCGCCGGCGCACCCAGTCCCGCCGGCCTCGACGGCGTGAATCTGCTCCCGTTCCTCACCGCCACCTCCGGACCCGCCGCCACGCCGCACGCGGACTTGTTCTGGCGCTTCGGCCCGCAGCGCGCCGTCCGCCGCGGCCGGTGGAAGCTCGCCGACTGGCGCGATTTCGAAACCAAGACCCAGAGCGGCTGGCAACTCTTCGACCTCGCCACCGACCCCGGCGAGACACGCGACCTCGCCACGCAGCATCCCACCCTCGTCCGCGACCTCGCCGCCGCGTGGGAAAAATGGAACGCCGCCAACGCGGCCCCCGTCTGGCGCGGCACGCCCAGCGAAGATCCCGCCGGCCACCCGCCCGGCACCCCCAAATCGTCCACGAAAAAATAACCCTGCCCCCTCCCTCAACCCCATGCGCCTCTCCATTTTCTCCTTCCTGCTTCTCGTTCCCCTCCTCCTCACCCGTGCCGCCCAACCGCCCGCGCGCCCCAACCTGATCGTCTTCCTCGCCGACGATCTCGGCTGGGGCGATCTCGGCATGCAGGGGCACCCGATTATCAAGACTCCGCACCTCGACGCGTTCGCCAAGCAGGGCGTGCGTCTCACGCAGTGCTATTCGGCGAGCGCCGTCTGCAGCCCGTCGCGCTCCGCTATCCTCACGGGCCGCACGCCGCATCGGAATGGCGTCTACACCTGGATCAAAGATCGCGCCGAGATTCATCTGCGGACGAGCGAGATCGCGCTGCCGCGCCTGCTCAAGTCCGCGGGCTACGCCACCTGCCACACTGGAAAATGGCACCTCAACGGCTGGTTCAACGACTCGCGCCACCCGCAGCCTTCCGACCATGGCTACGACTGGTGGCTCGCCACCCAGAACAACGCCGCACCCTCGCACGAGAATCCCGTGAACTACGTCCGCAACGGCACGCCCGCCGGCCCCATGACCGGCTACTCCGCCCCGCTCGCCGCCGACGAGGCCGTCACTTGGCTCCGCGAAAGACGCGATCCGGCGAAACCGTTTTTCCTCACCGTCTGGAGCCACGAGCCGCACTATCCGATCAAGTCCGATCCGAAACTGAAGGCGCTCTACCCCGAAGTGACCGACGAGGTGCAGCGCGAGTATTTCGCCAATGTCACCCAGCTCGACCAGGGCTTCGGCCGGCTCATGCAACATCTCGACGCCGCCGGCCTCGCCGCCAATACGATCGTCTTCTTCACCTCCGACAACGGCCCCGAGGGCAACGGCATCACCACGCCCGGCCGCGGCTCCACCGGCGGCTTCCGTGGTCGCAAGCGCGACCTCCACGAGGGCGGCATCCGCGTGCCCGGCCTCGCCCGCTGGCCCGGGCGCATCCCGGCCGGCACCGTCTCCGATGCCCCGGTGATCGGCAGCGATCTTTTCCCCACGTTCCTCGCCGCCGCTGGTGTCGCCGCGCCGAGCGACCGCGTGATCGATGGCGTCAACGTGCTGCCCGTCCTCACCGGTGCCGCCAACGCCGTCGCCCGCCCCCAGCCGCTCTTCTGGCGCCTGCTCATGGCGCCCAACGCCAAAATCGCCCTGCGCGTCGGCGATTGGAAAATTCTCTGCGACGAAAAACTCGCCGACTTCGAACTCTATAATCTCGCCGCCGATCCGCACGAGACGACCGATCTCAAGGCAACGGAGCCGTCGCGCTTCGCCGCCCTCCGCGAGCAACTCGTGAAGCACAACGCCGCCATCGACGCCGAGGGCCCCGACTGGTGGCGCCGCCTCAGCCCCAACGGCGGCGCCGCCATCGATCCCAACGCCGCCAAGAAAAAGAACGCCAAGAAAGCGAACGACTGATCGCGCTGCGCTGCCTCACCTGAAGGGGCGCGCCTCGTGCGCGCCTTCCTCGTTACCATTCCGAATCCGGCCGCTGACCTCCTCGCTCCTCGTGAGACTCGCCCTGACACTCTTCGCTCTCGGAGGTCTGCTAGCCCTCTCCGTCTCGGGCGCGCAGACCGCCGCGACCAAGCCGAATTTCATCATCATTATGGTCGATGACATGGGCCATGCCGGCGTCAGTTGCTTCGGTAATCCCTACTTCAAGACGCCCGAGATCGATCGTCTGGCCGCCGAGGGGATCCGGCTCACGGATTTCCATTCCTCGGGCAACGTCTGCTCCCCCACGCGCGCGGGCCTGCTCACGGGCCGGTATCAGCAGCGGGCGGGAATCGAGGCCGTGATCCATCCGGTGAGCACCCACGCGGAACATCGGAGGGGTCTGCAGAAGTCGGAGGTGACCTTTGCCGAGGCCCTCAAGCAAGCCGGCTATGTCACCGGCCTCGTCGGCAAGTGGCATCTCGGTTACCCGCAGAACTCGCCGGACTATCACCCGCAGAATCACGGCTTCGACCAGTTCATCGGCTACCACAGCGGCAACATCGATTTCATCAGCCACGTCGGCGACCACCTGAAGCACGACTGGTGGCATGGCCGCGAGGAGCGGCCGGAGGAAGGCTACGCGACTGACCTGATCAACCGGCACGCTCTCGATTTCATCGAGCGGCACCATGCGGACACGTTCTGCCTCTATCTTCCCCACCTCGCGATTCACAATCCGCTGCAAGTGCGCGGCGACCCCGTCCAGCGCACAACGCGCGAATGGCAGCGCTGGAAGGCCGGCAGCCCGCAGGACACGCTGGACAAGTTTCGCGGCATGACTCTGCCGGTGGATGAGGGTCTCGGACAAATCCGCGCCGCCCTCGAAAAACACGGCATCGCCAAGAACACCGTCATTTTCTTTTTCACCGACAATGGCCCCACGCTGGAAGCCCCCAGCGGCAACCCGATGTGGCGCGGCAACAAAGGCTCCCTCTATGAAGGCGGACACAAAGTTCCTTTCATCGCTTGGTGGCCCGGCAAGATCGCGCCGGGTGGCGAAAGCAGCACACCGGCCATCACGCTCGACCTCATGCCCACGCTGCTCGCCCTAGCCGGAGTGAAGCCGAGCGCCGAACGCCCGCTCGATGGGGTGGACCTCTCCGGCTTGCTCCTCGGCGGAAAAACTCCGCCCGCCCGCCCGCTTTTCTGGGCCGCCTTGAGCAACAATGGCGCCCGCCAGGAGGCGATGCGCGACGGCCCTTGGAAGCTCGTCGTCAATCATCCTGACGCCAAGCCCGGCAGCTTCGCCAACGAGCAGGTCGAGCTCTATCGCCTCGACCAAGACCCCTCCGAGAAAACCGATCTCGCGAAAAGCGCCCCCGACCAAGCCGCCGCGCTGCTCCTTCGCCTCAAGGCTTGGTATGCCGACACGCAACGCACCGCCACGCCTCAACCAGGCGGCTGGCCGCACTGAGCGCCGCCATCCACTCCCAACGTCCCCAAGAATAGTACGCCAACGAAATAAACGACCAACTCTCATGCGCCTCCTCACCCTCCTTGTCCTGCTTCTGCAGTCCTCCGTGTTCGTCTTGGCCGCCACCACGCCACCGCGCCCCCACATCGTCCTCGTCATGGCCGACGACATGGGCTGGGGCCAAACCAGCTACAACGGCCACCCGCTCCTCAAGACACCCCACCTCGACGCCATGGCCGCCGCCGGCCTGCGCTTCGACCGCTTCTACGCCGGCGCCCCCAACTGCTCGCCCACCCGCGCCACCGTCATGACCGGCCGCAACAACGACCGCGCCGGCGTCGAGAACCACGGCTTCGCGTTGCGGCGCCAGGAAAAAACCCTCCCCCGCGCCCTCCGCGACGCCGGCTACACCACCGCCCATTTCGGCAAATGGCACCTCAACGGCTTCCGCGGCCCCGGCGCCCCCATCCTCGCCACCGACGACCACCACCCCGGCGAGTTCGGTTTCGACGAATGGCTCTCCGCCACCAACTTCTTTGACCGCAACCCGCTCCTCAGCCGCCGCGGCAAATTCGAAGCGTTCACCGGCGACTCCTCCGAAATCATCGTCGCCGAGGCCCTGAAATTCCTCGCCCGCCACCGCACCGGCTCAAAACCCACCTTCTCGGTCATCTGGTATGGCTCGCCCCACTCCCCCTTCGACGCCGACGAACCCGACCGCGCCGCCTTCGCCTCCCTCGCAAAACTTTCCCAACACCACTACGGCGAACTCGTCGCCCTCGACCGCAGTGTCGGCACCCTCCGCCGCGGCCTCCGCGACCTCGGCCTCGCCGACAACACCCTCCTCTGGTTCTGCAGCGACAACGGCGGTCTCCCCGAGATCTCCCCCTCCACCGTCAACGGCCTCCGCGGCCACAAGGGCTCCGTCTTCGAGGGCGGCCTGCGCGTCCCCGGCATCATCGAGTGGCCCGCCGTCATCACGCAGCCCCGCATCACCCGCTACCCCGCCGGCACCGTCGACATCTTTCCGACCCTCGCCGATATCCTCGGCCTCCCCCCGTCCGTGATGCTCGCCCCCGTCGACGGCTCGAGCCTCCGCCCGCTCTTCACCGCCGAGCTCGCGACGCGCGCCAAGCCCCTCGCCTTCCACCACCAACGCCGCGCCGCCTGGATCGACAACCGCTACAAGCTGATCCAACCCAAACTCGCCGAGGAGAAATTCGAACTCTACGACCTCGACACCGATCCCGCCGAGTCACGCGACCTGTCCGCCACCCAGCCCGAAGTCTTCACCCGCCTCCGCACCGCCCTCCTCGCTTGGAACGCCTCCGTCGCCGCGAGCGTCGCCGGCCAGGATTATCCCGAACGGAAAGTCAGCCCGACCGAGCCGATCTCCCGCGACTGGGCCACGGCCCCCGAGTATCAGTCCCACCTCCCGCAACTCGCCGCTCGCCCCGAATACCAATCTGCCCTCGCGCCCAAAGCCGCCAAGAAAAAGAAACCGTAGAGCCTGCCGGAAACGCCTCTCGTTCGCTTCCATCCACCGCAACCGTGCGGTCAATATTGCCCGCCGCCTTGACCGGCCGCACGAATGAGCGAACGTGCGCGATGACTATCGTGCTCCGAAATATCCCGCAGCGGGTCCTCGCGCTCATCCTCACTTCGCTACTCGCCAGTTCGGCTCCCGCAGCCCTCGCCACCCTCCAGACGCCCCCAGCACCTGCCGTGACGCTTTTCGAATTTTCCGGTTCGGCCAATGAACCCGCGTGGATCGCCGTGAACGACGGCGTCATGGGCGGCGTTTCCCGCGGCGGCGCGAAACTCATCGACGGCAGCCTGCACTTTCGCGGCGTTCTCTCGCTCGAAAACAACGGTGGATTTTCGTCGATCCGCTCCGGTGGGCCGACGCGCGATTTGAGCGCGGCGAAAGCCATTGTGCTCCGCGTCAAGGGCGACGGTCGCACCTATCGTCTCCAACTCGCCACCAACGCGGAGTTCCGCCGTTCACGTATTTCCTACCAGACAGAATTCCCCACGAAGCGCGGCGAATGGACCGAAGTCACCGTGCCCCTCGCCACCCTCGTCCCACAGTTCCGCGGGCAGAAGCTTTCGGGCCCGCCCTTGGATCGCGCCCGCATCGAAGAAATCGGCCTCTCCCTCGCCGACGGCAACCCCGGAGCGTTCGCCCTCGAGGTCGCTTGGATTCGAGCCAAGTGATCGGCCCGCAGCACCCGCCCCGCCGACCGGCTACGCACCATTACTGCCGCTCGCCAGCACTCTGACCTCAAACCCGAACCTTCAGCCCCTGTGCCACCGCGAGCCGTTTCTGATTCGCATCAAACGTCAGAAATTCCTCCGCCCCCAAGTGCAGTGCCGTCGCGACGTGCATGATGTCGACCAACCGATGCCCGCCGCTTTCCGTAAAGCGCGCGTTCAATGCCTCCGCTCGCTAATGTACATCCGACCAGTCGACCGAGACCATCTGCAGCACGTGGGTCGCGAGATCCGTCTGCAGATGCCGCAACATGAGGTGCGTCTCGGTCCGGGGAAACCCCTTTCCCCGTTCGTGATCATGCAGCCGTGCCTAGAACCGCAACGACTGGCGAAACTCCAAACGCAAGAAGCTGGAGACTCGCAACGGCGCAGCCCGCGCCACCATAAACGCATCCGCCCGGTCCGAGTGCGCCTAGGTGCGATACACCGCACAAAGGAACGATGTATCGGGAAACGCACTCACCCGAGGTCGCCCTCGAGTTCCGCCTCACGCATCGCCTTCACTTCCGCCGCGCTGAACATCCGGTTTCCCCAGATCGCTTTCCGCCGCGCCGCAAAATCCGGCATCTTAAACGCCTTGCCCTTCCCCTTCGGCAACGCCGTCAGCAGCGCCACCGGCTCCCCGCGCTTCTCGATGCGCACCGACTCCCCGTCGCCCAGCCAGGCTTCGAGATTGGAGAAATTGTTGCGCAGGTCGCGAACGGTGGCGGTTTTCATGTGGACATAACGTGTTCACGTCGACCGCGTGTCAATTTTCATGCCGGCCTCGGCTGCTCGGATTTACCGTGGCTGAAAACGTGATGCCGCGCGATTTCCCCCATCTCAATGCGGGCTCCGCGATCCCCGCTTGCTCGTTGCTGAGCGGACCCGCCAGCCAGCCCAAGGGGGGAGCACCCGCTAACGTTCGCCCGGAAAATTCGCACGAGAATATAGTCACAGACATCCTGACACCCGGCTGGAACTACGGTGAGAGACTTAAAAACCTCCGATCCATTCCATTACACCCCATTCCTTTGCTAAAAAGAATCGCTCCACCTCTCCACGGCGTCCTTCGCACGTTGCCCTCACGATCGTTTCTCCGAGCCTCCTGAGAGTGGCAAGGGAATGGGGCCAAGGAATCAATGGCAGGAAAAGCACCGCATTCCGAAGCAGGGTTTTCTCCGCGTTCCGATGTCGTCTCTGCGGTGCAAAAGGCTTGGAGCGAGTGAACCGAGGAGCGCCGTAGAGACGGGAGAATCCGACGCAGCTTCGGAGGGGGAATCTTGAAATCGGGCAGCGGAAATCCGGAAACTGTCAGCGGTCGGATCGGCCCCTAGCCAACGGGTTCAACTCCTCATCTTTCAACGGAAGGGCTGTTTGCGGGAAGACAAAACGGAGCCGAGGTGCGTGCTCCGCCCGGTCAGCGCTGCGTGGTTTTGGACGGAACCGGCGGGCGCGAGTTCAGCAGATTTTCAAACCAATACAGTCCGCTGCGCCCAGGAGCGACGAAGTCGAGATCGCCGTCGCCATCGAGGTCGATCGCGCGCGGATCCAGACCGATGCCAGCCGGGCCGCCCTTTGGCATAATGTCGAAGCGGTGAAATTTCCCGGTGGCCTGGTTGAATTCGTAACGATACAGCACCTGCGGATCGAGCGCGCCGGGGTCGCGGAGCTCGTGCGCGCGGTAGCGTTTGCCGTTCACAAATTCGGGGATGCCGTTGTTGTCCAGATCCACCCAGAGCGGGCTGTGGCCTACCGACCACGTGTCGTCGATGAGATGCTTTTTCCACGTGCGCTTTCCGTTTTCCTTCGTCTGCTCCAGCCAGAAAACGCCGTAGTCGTGGCCCATCGCGTAAACCAGATCGGCGTCACCGTCGCCATCCACGTCAGCGACGATTACCGGAATCGATGCCTGGCCGAGTTCAAACTCGGGGTGCCAGATCCACTCGCCTTTCCGGCGATCGACGGGCGCTTCGAGCCAGCCCTTGGGGCCGATGATGTCACCGCGGCCGTCGCCATTGATGTCGCCGAAGCCGCCGCCGTGGCCGGAGGAGGTGACGGGTAGGTTGTGGCGGACCCATTTCGGTTCGGCTTTCGGCGCGGCGGGCAGCAACTCCCACCACGCGGAAAAATTGCCGCCGCGCGGCAGCAGGTCGAGCTGGCCATCGCCGTCGATGTCGTAGAGCCGGCCCGTCTCCATTGCACCGGGTTCGGCGACCAGGTGTTTCTTCCATTCGCCGAGGGCGGGGCCGGGATGCTCGACCCAGAAAATGGAACGGCTGCGCCAGTTGACGTTGATCAGATCGGTCCAGCCGTCGCGGTTTACGTCCATCTCGAGGTGCGAGTAGCCGTCCCAGTTCGGTGGTACGCCGAGTTTTTCAACGTTGCGGAGGAAGTGTTGTTTCCACGTCGGCGCTTCGTACCAGAACCCGCCGCACACGATGTCGAGTTTGCCATCGCGGTTGACGTCCATCACGGAGCACGCCTCGAACGTCGAGTCGGCGTTGATGGTATGGAGGCGGAAAGGCAGGTCGGCCGACCAGAGCAGAGCGGTGGAGGCGAAAACGAGCGCGCCGGCCAACGCGAAGATCTTCGGCCGGAGTTTGGGGCGGGGCATAAACGGGGACGGTAATTCCGGCGGAGGGGCGGACAACCACAATGCCGAGCGCACTGTTTCCAGTAACGTTTGCCACAACCGGCTCGTCAGCCGGATTGCGATTGCGCTGCGCCGGGCCGGCCGGAACACATTCACGCACCCTCCATCCCATTCGATGAAGTCTTTCGTTCACACTGCTGGATTGATCCTGACAGCTGGCTTGGCCGTGATCGCGCTGGCTCAACCGGCCGAACCCGCTCGCCGCCGGCAAGGGTCGCGGTGCCACCGGGCGCGGTGGTGGTGGCGGAGCGGGCGCGTGACTCCCGGGCCAGATACTTTCGCAGGACGACAAGAACGCCGACCAGAAGCTGGCGTGGCCTGGGCATTTTACCCGTGTCCGGAAAACACGGGCGAGACGCCCATCCTACTTTTTCATCATGGAAACACTCACAAATAAAATCGTCGGCGGCGGCGGATCGGGCATCGGGCTCGGCATCGGTCTAGCGTTTGCCCGCGAAGGCAGCCGCGTGGTGCTCGCCGCGCGCACTGCGGCCACGCTCGCGGCGGCGAAAAACCTGCCTGACATCGGCGCCGCGCTGCTGACGAAATCTGCGACGCCACGGACCGCGCGCAGGTGGCCGACTTGGTCGCGTGGACGGCGGCGAACGCCGGCCCGATCGACATTTTGGTTTACAGCGCCGGCGTCAATGTGCCGCGGCGCACGTTCGCCGACATCGACCCGGCGGACTTCGACCGTGTGACCGCCACCAACGCGACGGGCGCATTCAACTGCATGCGCGCGGTGCTGCCCGCCATGCGCGCGCGCAAGACGGGCCTGATCATCAACGCTGTGTCGCTGGCCGGGCTGCGCGTGCTGCAACTGGCGGGCCTGCCCTACACCACCTCGAAATTCGCGCAAAGCGCCATCGGCACGTTTGCAAATCTGGAGGCGCTCCCCGACGGCGTGAGGGTGACGAACCTCTACCCCGGCGAAACGGAGACGCCGATCCTCGCGCAACGCGCCGTCCCGCCGATGGCCGAACAGCGCGCGCGCATGCTCCAGCCCGAAGATGTCGCCGCGCTGGCGGCGGCCGTGGCGAAGTTGCCGCCGCGCGCCACGGTGCCGGTGATCGTGATCACGCCGCGACACATGCCGTTCGAGTAGGCAGTGGCGTTTCGTTCGCGATGGAGTGTGTTGGGGTCAACACGCTGGTTTGTCCGCAGGGGCGCCACTCGTCGGCGCCCGCGGGCGTCGTCAAGCGACGTCCCGACTGCGGTCTGAGGTGTCGGAAATCTTGAAAGCAGTCATCCGAAAATCTCAGATCCAGGAGCTGACAGATTCCAGATGTCCGCTGCCCGATTTCAAGATTCCACCTCCGTCTCTGCGTCGGATTCTCCCGTCTCTGCGGTGCTCCTCGGTTCATTCGCTCCAAGCCTTTTGCACCTCAGAGACGAAACCGGGACGCAGCGAAACCCCTCCTTCGAAATTCTCATCAGCCTATTCCTTTGCCCCCATTCCCTTGCCACTGTCAGGCGGCTCGGAGAAACGATCGTGAGGGCCACGCGGGTAGGACGCCGTGGAGAGGTCGGCGATGAGTTCTGGCAAAGGAATGAGAACAAGGGAATGGATCCGGAGGTGTTAAAAGGGATCACCGCCGTTCCAGCCGGAGGACTGAGGCGAATGGCGCAGGCGCTCCACGCGTCCGCAAGCGGACGGCCGACCAAAGTCCAAAAAAACCAGACGTTCGGATTAGTCCGCTGCACCAGCGTCGACCGGACGAGCGGGGATCACGACGCGCTAGTGCCGACAACGAGATCAACCGCCACGCCTTCGGACCTTAACCGCTGAAGTTTGTAGGTGAGCGCGCGGCGGCTGATGGCCAACTCCTTCGCGGTCTCGGTCCGGTTGTAGTTGTTCTTCCGCAGCGCATGGAGAATCGCCTCGCGTTCGATCTGCTCCAAGCGCTGCGCCTCGGCGGGTGCGAGCGCAGGCACGGCCACGTGGGCGACAATTCGCGCCGGCAAGTGCTCCGGCAGCACGATTTCTCCGCGAGAAAGCAGCGCCGCCCGCTCCATCGCATTGCGCAACTCGCGCACATTGCCCGGCCACCGATAGTTCAGCAAACAGGCCGCGACCGTCGCGGAGAAGCGTGATTTCTGCCGGGAAAACAGCCCGATGAAATACGTGGCCAACGGAATAATATCTTCCGGGCGCTCACGTAACGGCGGGAGGTGAATCTCCATTACGTTCAGTCGGTAAAACAGGTCCTCACGAAATTGTCCGGCGGCGATCTGCGCCTCCAAATCGCGGTTGGTGGCTGCGAGGACGCGCGCGTTGGTGTGAAAATCCCGACCCGAACCGATCCGGTGAAATGAACCATCATGGATCACGCGCAGCAATTTGGCCTGCAGCAGCAACGGCAAGTCACCAATTTCATCCAGAAAAATCGTCCCGTGGTTGGCCTCCTCGAAGCGCCCAATCCGCTGTTGGATCGCACCAGTGAAGGCACCCTTTTCGTGTCCGAAGAGTTCGCTCTCAATGAGGTTTCCCGGAATCGCCGCGCAGTTCACTTTTACGAGCGGCCCAGCGGCCCGCGGGCTCCAGCTGTGGATGACCTCGGCCGCGACCTCCTTCCCCACCCCGCTTTCACCCGTGATCAACACGCGCGTCTCCGAGGGCGCGATTACGGCGGCGTCACGAAAGACGCCCTGGATCAGCGGACTCGCCGCCACCACTCCGACGGGAAGGGTGCTCTCCGTTTTACTCGAAAGTGGCGCGACGCCGCGCCGCTCAGTGGCGAGCCGCACGGTCGCGATGAGTTCATCGAGATCGATGGGTTTGGCCAAATAATTGACCGCCCCGTCGCGCATGGCAGCGACCGCGCTACGGATATCGGCAAACGCCGTCACGAGGAGCACGGGGAGCGTCGGGTGCTTTTGGCGGACGCGCCGCAAGGTTTCGATCCCGGACATACCCGGCATCCGCACATCGCTAATCATCATCGCGAAGGGCGTCGCGAGCAGCAGCTCCAGCGCGGCTTCGCCCGATGCAGCCGATTGCGTGTGGTAGCCTTGCGCACGCAAAAACGTTTCTAGCAAACTGCGCTGGCCGCGATCGTCGTCGACGATGAGAATGGAGACGGCGGCGGACACGTCGGGCTTCATGCGGCCGGCCCGGTAAGGATGAGTCGACTGAACCGAAAGAGCGCACCGTGCGGCACGTTCGCATCGCAGGTCACCTCCCAGTGGTGCGCGGAGGCGATCTGGTGCACGATTGCGAGCCCAAGTCCGACCCCCTTCGGCCGCATCGTCACGTAGGGTTTGAAAATATTGGCCCGTTCCGCAACGGCGACGCCCGGGCCGTCATCGCTAATTTCCAAAACTGCCTCGCGGGGGCCGATCGGCGTCAGCTTGATTTCTACACGCCCCCCAGGCGCCACGGCTTGCAGCGCATTCAACAGGACGTTGAACAATGCCTGCCTGAGCAACTGCTCATCGGCCTCGACGACCAGCGGGGATTCCAGCGGCACCAAAGTAATTTGTTTTTCCTCGATATCCGGCACAAGCGTGCGGGCGACGTCGGCCACCAAGCGACGCACCTCGACGGAGCCCAGATGGGCCTCGCGCGGCTTCGAGTAATTGATGAACTCATTCAACTGCACCGTCACGCGATCGGCCTCCTCGATGATGGTCGACGCGTGCTCCTTGAGGTTAGCCGAATTGCCGGCTTGCATCGCTATCATCTGCGCCAGACCACGAATGAGATTGAGCGGATTGCGCGTTTCGTGCGCCAAACCGGCGGCAGCGAAATTCATGCCCTTGAGATGGGTGTTCATCTCCCCCGCTTTGACCAGACGGATCTGCAATTCGGAATTCTTCGAGAGATTGCGCCACGCGAGCACCGAGAGCACCGCACCGCCGAGCGCGAGCAAACTGACCAGCGACCGGAGAAGTAAATCGCTCTGCACGGTCCGGCGCATTTCCGCCGTGGACATGGAAATCACCAAACTGTGGGCGCCCTGTTTTTGAATCACCGCATCATAGTCCTCGCGCGACATCCACGAGGGACGACTGAAGAGGGGCCGGGACACCGCGGCACCCGCAGGCTCTGTCGCGGGGGCCGCGCCGGGCTCAGTCGGTCGCCGCGATGGGGTCGGACGAAATGGGCGCGTGAGACGTTCATCGGAGACGACGATCGCGGCCGGTGGGCGGACGCCGTCCTCCGTGGCGGCCGCGCCCAGATCCATCAGATTGAGAATCGTCAGCGATAGCTCACTCCAGAAGACCCCGCGCGCGCGGAGCATTTCGGGCGTCAGCTCCACCGCATGGCCGGCGCTCGCGATCGGTTCACCCGTGGCGCCCAGAATAGCAATGGACTCCAATTCATCCGGGCGAATCAGATCTTGCAGCGCGGACTGTAGGCGTTCCTTCGATACCACGATCCCGTTGCGGCGCTGGGAGCGAACCACGACGCCGAGCGTCGACGTAATGTCCCGCCCGCGATTGATCAGCGCTTGGGCGGCGTCACGCTTGAAGCGGAAGTGTTCCTCAATCTGCCACCCGCAGATCCCCAAACCGCAACCGATCAGGGTGACGGAAACGACGAGATTACGCTTTTCAGACGGCCAAATCATAGGGGGCGTGGATACACTCAGCCCCAGACCACGCGCCGTTCCAAGCCCGCAATCAGGGGTTGCCGATGAATTTCTTCATTTCCTCTTTTTCGAAAGTTTTCGGCGCCAGCTCTAGTTTCGAGCGTTCGTCCTTGGCTATGCCCGACAAATCGTCGGGGTCCATCACCACGTGCGGCGTGAGGAAAATCAGCAATTCCGTCTTCTGGTTCTTCTTAATGTTTCGTTTGAACGCGTAACCCAGCAGCGGGATATCGCCGAGGATCGGTACCTTGTTTTCCTGATCGATCATCTGCGTGGAAATCAGACCGCCGATGACGACGGTTTGGTCGCTGGGGGTCACAACGACGGTGTCGGCGGAACGCTTGTCGATCACCGGAGAATTGACGCCCGTCGAGATCGGGACGGTGGTCGCGCTGAGCGAGGAGATTTCCGGCGAGACGATCATCTCCACCAAGCCGGCCTGCGTGATAAACGGCGTCACGCGTAAAATGATACCGACATCCTGGTAGGAGACGGTGTTGATCGTCGTGTTGTTGGTATCGCTGACGCGCGAATTTGTAATGAGGGGAATCGACTGACCGACGAGAATCGTCGCCTGCTGGCTGCTGCGCGTGAGAATTGAAGGCCGGGAGAGAATTTCGGTCTTATTAGCGGTCGAGAGCGCGTGGATCGTCGCATTCACATTTCCGCCCAAAATCTTGTAGAACGCACCGTAGGACGTGGGATCGGTCAGTGCGCCGGCGATGCCGAACTTGGTGAGGGCGTTGCCTTCGGGGTTGTTCTTAACGGCGAGCCGACCCGTGAAGGACGCCTCCGCTCCGAGGTCGAGGTCCTTGTCATGCGTGACCTGGAGGAAGACTACATTGATCAGCACCTGGGGCTTCGGTTTATCGAGGCTCGCGATGATGGTCTTGATGTTTTCGTTGGTCTCGTCGTCGGTCACCACGATCAGGCGGCGCGACTCCAAGTCGCTCGTGATCGTCGCATCGCCGACCATGGTCGAGTTGTTATACTGGCGGTTGGACGAGCCACCGCTGCTCCCACCACCCCCACCGCCTCCGGTTCCCGTGGCCCGGGTCGGAGTCGTCGGGCCGCGAGTGGGCGTCTGCGTGGGGCGGGTTTGAGCCAGAAGATCGGCGGCGAGGAGCAGAGAAATTCCGATCGTGAGCCACGAGCGAATGGGAAAACGAGATGGATTCATAGGAATGCCTTAGGGGGAAGATACGCGACGGAGTGGGTTAGCGGCGACCACTCGTGGAGAGCGTGGTGTTCGTGGACATGGTCTGGCTGTTGTTGGCCGCCCGGGTGGCCAGCGGATCGGTCTGAGTGGACGTCGTCGCGCGCGAGTTGCTCGATTGGAAGAGATTCTTGAGGACGGTTTCGACCTGCTTCACGTCGGCATTCTCCATCGTGTAAACGAACACCTTTTGTTTGCGGGCCGTGCTGGCATCCAATTGCGCGATGATTTCGCCAATTTCCGGCATCGCGTCTTTGCTGGCCGTCACAATCACCGAGTAGGTGCGGGCATCGGCAATCGCGACCACCGGCGTCGAGCGCGACGTCGAGGCGGCGCCACCTCCGGTGCGACCCCCACCTCCGCCGGTGCGACTACCGCCACCCGTGGTACCGCCCCGCCCACCAAAGCCCGGAAATCCGGGAAAGCCACCGGGAAAGCCACCGGAGGCTCCACCGCGGCCGGCATTCGCGCCTTGGCCCTGGCTAGGACTCGAAAAAATATTCGTGATCAGCTGAGCCATTTCCACCGGGTCCGCGTTCTTTAGCTGGAACATTTTCATGGTCGACACGGTGTCGGCCGAGGTGTCCAGGGCGGACACGATTTCCACGATGTGGCGGATGTTGATATTGCTATCGGTGACGACGAGGGAATTGCTGTCCTGATTCGCAGTGAGCGTGGCGGAACCAGGTAACAGCGTCGCCAGATCGCGCGCGGCTTGGGTGGCATCGATCCGGCGCAACGGGATGATCTGCATGACGAGCTCCGCGTTCATCGGAATCTCCTGCGGATCATTGCCGGTGCGGATCAGAATGTTTTTCTTCTTCGCTTCGTCCTTGGAGCTGACGATCAGGCTGCGGCCCTGCACGCTGGCGCTGTAGCCGTTTTTATTGAGTGCTTGGTTGAGCAACTGCACGGCCTCCTCGCGGGTGACCGGCTGCGAGCTCCACATATCCACGGTGCCTCGGACGGGTGTTTCGAGGACGATAATGAAACCGGCGGCGTCGCTCATGTAGTTGAGCACCGTCTCGAGCGGGGCGCCGCGGAAATTGAAGCGCAGCTCGCCTGATTTGGGCGCCGGGCGCGCTGCCGATGGCAGGACGCTGGTATCCGGCGCAGCGGCCTTCACGGGAGCGGGCGGAGCAGTTTGGGCGGACGCGGCAGCAGCGAGCGCGGCGAAACCGAACCAGAGGGACGGGGTGAGCAGGGTGGTCTTCATAGTTTCAATTGTTGTTGGCGTTTCTCCATCAGACGGCGGAGTGCTTCAGAGGCATCGGCAGGAATGGCGAGGGGCGCACCCAGGCCCGGATTGGCGGCGGCTTCGGCGGCGCGCGCTTCACTGCGTACGATATCGGCCCCGATCACCGACCAGTCCCCACCTTCGGGGCGGCGCAGTTGTTGGCCGATTTTCAGCGTGAGTGGCTTGGCGTCACGTTCGAGTTCAACCTGATCCGCCGTGATTCCTTTGACCGTAAATTTCCCGAGCGCGCCGCCCTCGTTGAGGGCCTTGCGGTAGACGGTATCCGGGCTGTCGAAGAAGGCGAAGAGGCCTTTCTCATACTGCATGGTGCCGACAAAGGAGATGACCTCGGTGCGGGGCGGCGGCGTCTCCGAAGAGCGGCTACGGCCCACGCGATTCGGATTAAAGATATTCCGGTCACCGATGAGCCGATACGTATCAAAGGTGGGCCCCGTGGGCGTCGCGACCCGCACACGGTCGGCGCTTTTGGACGACGGCGCGGTCTTGGTCGGAGACTTCGCGGCCGGTTTCGGCTTCTCAAGCGCAGGCTTCGCGGGCGCTGGGGGCACCTCGGCGGCAAAGCCGACTTCGCAGGCGAGCGCCAAGGCGAGCGCGAGCACCCTGAGAGAATGAAGCGTGTTCATAGTTTACCCTCCAACGGGGACATCCGGAGCCCACTGACGATGAGGCCGAGGGTGAGTTTATTTCCGCCCTCGTCACGTGCGGTCAGCTCGACTGAGTCGACGCGCAGGGCAATCGGAGATTCTTCCAGCTCGTAGAGAAAGCGGCTGAGCGTAGCGAGCGTCCCGGTGGCATCGACGCGACATTCGAGGGTCGAAAAGCGATCGGTGCCGCGTTTCCATTGAGGCTTGATAGAGCCGAGTTCAATGCGGTTTTCCCGACCCCAACGGTCGAACGCCGAGATCAGATCCTGCTCGGCCTGCGCAGCGTCCCTGGGGAGCGCGCCGGCCTGCATCTCCGTCCATTTACGCTGGGTCTGGGGTCCGCGCTCGATCAGCCCGCGACCGCGCGCCACGTCTTTCTGGAGTTTGACGATTTCGGCGGCGTGCGTCTTCCACGTGGCGGTGAGCGGGGTGATCAGGACGGCATCCAGCACGTAAAGCGCGATCACGGAGGCCGTGGCGATCAAGAGCACTTTCTGGCGATTTTGTGGATTCACGTTCATGAGCCGGGGTTTCCTTTCCAACGAAACGTAAACGTAAACTGCGCGGGGACCTTGCCGCGAATCTGTTCCACTTTCACGGCCTGTACTTCCTTCACTTTGCGCAGTTGGTCGAGGGTGCGCAGCAGCGAAGCGTTATCCCGGGCCGTGCCGCTGATGCTGACCGTCTGCGTGGTAGTCCCGTGAATTTCCACGGAGCGCGCGGTCACGCTGCCGTTATCGGGGAAGCACTCGGTCACGCGGCTGAGGATCGTCAGGTTGCGGTACGATTCGTCATACCACGGGCGAAATTCACGGATGCGATCCTGCACCACATCGAGCGCCTTCACGTCGACCGCCATCGCCTCCCATTCGGAGCGGAGCGACCAACGGCTGAGCTCTTGCCAGGCGAAAAACCCCAACGCCAAGACGGCCACGCCGCCCACCGCGAAACCCGCAGTCGCCAGCCGTTTCGAATTGTAACGGGCCATCAGCATCGACCAACGGCCAGGGTGCGGCGGCAGAAACTCCAAGTCGGGGCCTTCCGACGCCACCCATCGCGCCGCCACTTGCTCGGCAATCTGCTCGGAAATCGCTTGCGCGGACACCGCGCTGCGCGTGACGGCCAACCCTTCGGTGGCCGCCCATTCGGTGAGTTTTTCCGCGAGCTGACGGCTCAGAGTGGCGTCGCCGCAGAGCGTGAGTTGCTTGAGCTCCGCCCGCAAATCGGCCGGCACTTGCTCGAACGTGATGCGCAGCTCGCGGGCGACCGCATTGCCGTTCACCACGTGCTCACCCACCTCGGATTCGACCGACGCTTCGCACGTGCGCAACCCCGCGATCCCGCCACCGATGGAAATCAACAAGGCCGCGCCCTTGGGTTCGACGGCGACGGTGATGCGACCCTTCCCGGCAGGAGCAATGACCTCGGGCAACGCCGCGAGGCCCAGCGAGAAACTGACCGCCTTCAGGCCGGCGGCCTTCAACGCGGCGGCCAATTGCTCAAGCTGGTCTTTGCGCACGGCCAGCTGGGTGACGTAGGCCGCGCCGGCGGAGCGGTGGAAAGACCGCGCGATCTGCAACTGCGCCGGATCACAGGGGAAGCCCTTCTCGGCCTCGATCTGCAGAAAACTGTTCGCATCTTCCGGGGCGAGCTCCGGCACGAGGGTGTGCTGGCTCATGACCCAACTGGCCGGAAGCGCGACCACACAATGGCGCTCGCGAATACCGGCGGCCTCGAGGTGATTCTTGATCTCGCGGCCCACGAGTTCGGAGTCCGGATGCAGGAGATCCAGAGTGAGGGCGGCCGAAGCGGCCTTGACGACTTCGTTGACGCCCTTGGCGCGAGTGACGTGGCAAGCCCGCATGTGGCCGTCGGCGAAGGCGAGGCCGACGACAGAGGCCAGTCGTTTCTTAGTTTTCCGTTTCGTGATCACGATGAATTGTTCGTTCCTTTGAGGGTTTGCCGGACTCGCAAACCGAGAGCCCAGCCGTAGGCGCTGAGGTCTTGGTGGAAAATAATCCGGGGAGTGCTGGTGCGGGTATCGAAAACGACTTTCTCGCGGCAATAGCCACGACCGAATCGACCGACCGCCGCAATGTCTGCGGTAAACTGGTAGGACTGATCGGTGATGTAGCGGCCGGCTTGGCGGATCGCCGCGGGCGGCAAGACCTGCGTGAGCCACGCAAACGAAGTGAGCACGTCGGGATGGGTGACCCGATAGGCGGCGAGGGTCGAGGCATTGGCGAGGCCGATGCCGGGGATGCAGGCGAGGACGGCCTCGCTCGCGGTGTTGACGTTGACCAGCCCTTGTTGCGTCGCCCCCGTGGCGGTCGTGATATCGGCGTGAATCAAAACGAATTCCTCGGCGGTCATCCGGCTCACGACCATAAACTCGGCGACACTCGTCAAATCCGGTCGCGCCGGCTGGCCACCCTGGCCACCCTGGCCACCCGGACCACCCGGGCCGCTCCGACCCCCTTGGCCAGTCGCCGGGCCAAAGGCGAGGTCGACGATCGTGGCGACCCGCTGCTGCTCGATATTCTTTGAGAGGAGAAGCTGGATGAGTTGCTGGCGATTCTGGCCGCTCCCGTTGGTGACATTCACGCGCCGCGTGCCGTCGGCGCGCGTGTTGGGCTGAAGACTGTAAACGGTGACGTATTCAAAAATCCCCGGCAGCAACTGGCCGTCCTGATTGTCGCGAGGGGCGGACGACTCGCCATCGTCCTCGTTGGCATCGAGGGCCCCATTGCGGTTTGTGTCTTCGCCGAGGAGAATATCCAGCGTGGCTCCATTAACGAGGCGGAGTTCGTCAACGGACTCGAAGGGTCCACCTTTGTTCAAGCGGGGAGGCTCGAGGCGGGCATAGACGCTCTCGGAACCGCCGCCGGTGTCGGCGCTGTCGCCGCCGCCGGCTTGCGCGTTGGCCGCCCGGCGCCAGCTGATAATGGCCTCGACGAGTTCCGGCGTCATGCTCGGGAGCTCCGCCAGCATCGCGCGCGTCGCCGTATTGAGATTGAGCTTCGACGCTTCGTCGATGAGGCCGAAGACGGGCGCGGACGTCGGGATCTGACTGTTGTCGCGACCGATCATCCAAAACTGCGCTTCACCCACGGGCAGCGCCTCAGACTTGTAATCGGCGACATTGGGGACCGCGCCGTTGGTCGCGAAATTGGCGAGAATGTAGCCCGCATAGCGAATCCCACCGGCGACCGCCTGACGGGCCTCGATCTCCGTGACACGATTGTCGGCGGCGCGCAGCTCCGCGCTCATCGAGTTCGCAAAATAAAGCGCCAGCGAGACGAGGCCGAGGCACGTCCACATGACGATGATGAGCACTGAGCCGCGGCGTGCGCGGAACGGAGACAACGAGCTGGATGAAGCGCGCGCGATCATTCCAATCCTCCCCCGCTGGCGGCCGCCTCGGCCTGAGTCGTCGTCGTGGTCGCGAATACCGGCACCACCAGCTCGATGGGGCCGCCGGTTTCGACATTGCTGCCCGGGCGCGCCATCACGAGGCGGAACTTAATCGCCGTGGGCAACGTGGACGTGCCGGTGGAATCCCAATCGCGAACCCAATCGGTGCCGTCGTAAAACTCGATTTCGGCCGAGGCGACGTCCGCCAGAATCACCTGCTGGTCGTCCGGACCGGTTTCCTGCACCGGGAGGAGATTGCGGGTGATTGCGCGCACGAGCGACTTGCCGTTGGTGCCGTCGGTGGACGGAGCGAGATAGTAGGCGATTTTCTGGACCTCGGAGAACGGATTCCGACCGTCGATCTTGCCGGAGTTCGTGTAGAAATCGGCACTCACCCGTTCACCGGCTGGATCATTCGGCGACGAGGAAAAATCGGTCGTCTGGAGTGGCCCGGACAACACGGTACCGTTGCCGCCGGTGGGCAACATGAGGCCGGCGAGGTCGCGCCGCACGATGCCAAGGGCGCGCTGCTGCGTGAGATCGGAGTCGATTTTTTCGTGCGTGGTATTGTGCAGCCGGAGTGCGCCAAAAAACGTCGTGTTGATCGCGAGCAAGACAATCGCCGCCACCGCCGTAGCGATCAGCAACTCCAGCAGCGTGAAGCCGCGGGTCGAACGAAGGGATGGGCGACGGCGGTTCATCACAGTGCGGAGGAACTGCCGGCAACGCCGGTACCGGCGGTGGGGTCAAACAGCGTGCTGGCACTCACGTCGTAGCTGTTACCTTGAATTGAAAAGATTACCTTTACCGTCAGGTGCGTCATCGAATCTTCACTCCACGGCTCGGACTGCATCGTCCACGGATAACTTGTGTCGCCGTCGACCACGGTGCCGCTCGACGAGGTTTGGTTCATCTCGCCGGTGACGATCAGTTCATTGATCATCCGCTCGGCGACGCGCATAGCGGCGGCTTTGCGTTGGCCGAGGAGACCCGCGCGGCTGGAGATACTCATGCCCTCCATCGCGACCGGGATCACGATCGCCATCAACAAAAGCGCCGCCAACACCTCGATGAGGGTGAAGGCGCAACGGCTCCGGCGGGTGAGGTTAGTTCGCACTGGCGGGGCGAATTTCATAACCGAGCCGATTGGCAGTTTGCACCACTTCGAGGGCGTTTTCGTTACTGTTACCTTGACGTAAGATGATTTTGCGTACGCTCGACTCGTCGTAGAAACCGTCGGGCGTAAAACGGATGACTGGCAGTCCGTCCGTGAGGCCAAGCCTTTCGTCGTCCTGCTCCGAAAGGGCCGGCGTATCACTGGCGGGGGTGTCGAGTGTGACGGTGTCATCAGCGGTGAAGTTGGTCGCGGGTCCGCCGCCCTCGAGTTCGGTCGAAGGCACGCGCAGACCGTAGGTGGAATCCTTCGCGTTGATCCAAAGGAGCACCGGCACGCCCTCGGCAATGGCGCGGCTTTGACCGTAGTGCACCAGCGCGAGCACGCGTTTCGCTTCCGAGCTGAGCATCCGGCCACGGTAGAACGATGCCATACTCGGCGCCACCATCGCCGCACCGATGGCCAGAAGCACCATCACGAAGATCAACTCGATCAACGTGAAGGCACCTCGGCCGAGACGACGGCGGGCTGAGCCGCACGGAGAGTTACTTTGCCGAGATGGAAGCATTCACCACGTCGTCCTGGGTATTGGCCTGACCGTCCGGGCCCATGGAGCGAATATCGTAGCCGCTCGCGTTTACTTTGCCGGGGAATTCGTAGACGTAGGGGTGACCCCACGGATCGAGCGGGATGTCGCTCTTGAGATACGGCCCGCGCCAGCCGGTGACATCGGCCGGTTGCCCGATGAGCTGGTTCAAGCCATCTTGGCCGCGCGGATAGCTGCCAGTGTCGACCTCGTAGGCGTCGAGGGCCGTGCCGAAGGTCGCGATCTGCGTCTGCGCGGCAGTGATGCGCGCCTGCTCGGTACGGCCCGTAAACTTGGGCAACACCAGCGCGGCGAGAATGCCGAGGATGACGAGGACGAGGAGGAGTTCGACGAGCGTGAAACCGCGGCGGGCGGAGACACGGGAGCGTTTCTTCGAATGGGTCAGTTTCATGGAGAAATTTATTTGATGTGATCTTGCAGGGAGAAAATAGGGTAAACCATACCGATGAAAATCGTGCCGATGAGCGCCGCGATCAGGAACAGCATGAGTGGTTCCGCCATCGCGACGGCACTCTTCAAGTGACGGTCAAGATCGCCTTCGGTAACATTCGCGATGCGCAACAGCTCCGCGTCGAGTTTGCCGCTTTCCTCCGCGACCGAGATCATTTCGACGATCGCCCCGGGGAAAAGTGTGCGGTTTTTCGCGAGGCTCTTACCGAGCGGCTTACCTTCTTTCACGCGATCGATTGACTCCGAGACGGCATCGACGAGCACCTGATTACCAATCGAACGCCGAGCGACATTGAGCGAGCTGATCAGCGGCACACCCGCGCTGAGCAAGGTGCCGAGCATGCGGGTGAAGCGCGCCATCGCGAATTGCGCGAGCAGCGGACCGACGATCCACGCCTTGAGCACGAAGCCTTCCCAAGCGCGACGGCCCACGGGAGAACTGAACCAGCTCTTGAGCGAGACCCCGGCCACGACCAGACCGACGAGCACGAACAAACCGTAGCTCCGAATAATGTGGCTGGTATTAATAATCATCTGCGTGAGCAGCGGCAGCTCAGCGTTGAAGCCCGCGAACACCAATTGGAACCGAGGGATGAAGAAAACCATCAGAAACACCAGTACGCCCATCGCGAGAAACAGCAAAATCGCGGGATACATGAGCGCCGCCGTGACCTTCGACTGGATGTCTTTTTCGCGCGCCTGGAAATCAGCGATCTGCGCCAGCACGACATCGAGAAAACCGCCGGCTTCACCCGCCTCGACCATCGCCACATAGACCCGCGGAAACGTGTCGGGCGAACGCTCCATCGCCTTCGAGAGCGACATGCCGTCGATCACGAAGTCGTGGATTTCCTTCCATTTTTGCTTCGCCACCGGCTCGGCGGACTCGCGGTGCAGAATCACCAACGCACGGCTGAAGGGCACGCCCGCCGCCAACAGGCTGGAGAGCAAACGCGTGAAGTTCTCCAACATCCGCGCCGTGATCTTCGGCTTGCCGCCGAGCGAGATGTTAAAACCTGCCGAGGGCTCACCGCCGCCGGCACCCGCCGCCTTGTCCGCAGGATGCGCCGCCGCAGAATTTTTCGCGGACGCCGCCGCCGATTCGACGAGCTTGATCGGTTTCAGGCCACGGCCTTCGACCTGACGCATCGCTTCGAGCCGGTTGCTCGCATCGAGGCAACCTTCGGTTAACACGCCGTCGCGCTGCAGCGCCTTGTAGGCAAATTGGGGCATCGCAAGAGGCGGCTCAGATCAATGAGCGCGGCAAGGCCGGCTGCGCATTCGCGGCGGCGGCGCGGCTCTCGGCCGCCACCTTGTCCGCTTCCAATTCGTGCACCGTGGTGACGCTCAAAACTTCCTCGATCGTCGTGATCCCCTCCTCCACCAGCCGGCGACCATCTTCGGAGAGCGTCTTCATCCCCGCCCGCCGCGCGGAATCACGGATGGCGTCGGTCGAGCTGTTTTTCAGAATCAGCGAACGGATTTCGCTGCTCGAATCCATCCACTCAAAAATTGCGCGGCGACCGTGGTACCCCGTGTTGCGGCACTCGCGGCAACCGACGGCGCGGTAGACTTCCGCCTTGGGCGAGATCCCGAGTTTCGTCCGGTAAACGTGAGACTCCGGCGTCGTATCCACTTTCCGACAATGCGAGCACAGCAAACGCACGAGCCGTTGCGCGAGCACCGCTTCGAGCGACGAGGCGACGAGATACGGCTCGACGCCCATGTCGACGAGACGCGTGAGCGCGCCGGCCGCGTCGTTGGTGTGCAACGTGGAAAAAACCAAGTGCCCCGTCAGAGAGGCCTGCACGGCGATCTGCGCCGTCTCTTGATCGCGGATTTCACCGATGAGCACGACGTCAGGGTCGTGGCGGAGAATCGAGCGCAGGCCGCGGGCAAACGTCAGGCCGGATTTTTCCGAAACCTGGATTTGGTTCACGCCCTTGAGCTGGTACTCGACCGGATCTTCGATCGTGATAATCTTCCGCTCGGCGTCGTTGATTTCATTGAGCGCGGTATAGAGCGTCGAAGTCTTGCCGGAGCCCGTCGGACCGGTGACAAGCACGATGCCGTGGGGGAGCTGGAGCACGCGCTCCAAGCAGGTGAGCTCGCGCTCGCCCATGCCGAGGTCGCGGGTGCCGCGGAGTTTGGAATTCTGCCGCAGCAGACGCATGACCACCGCTTCACCGTGCAACATCGGGATGATCGAGACGCGGATATCCACCTCGGCGTCTTCAATGCGAACCTTGATGCGACCGTCCTGCGGGAGACGTTTTTCCGCGATATTAAGATGACTGAGGATCTTGACGCGCGCCACGATGGCCGGCTGGAAACGTTTGATCTGCGCAGGCACCGGCACTTCCTGTAAAATACCGTCGATGCGGTAACGGATGCGGAGCTCGTCCTCAAAGGGTTCGAGGTGCACGTCCGACGCGCGGAGCTCGATGGCGTCTTTCAGGACTTGGTTAACAAATCGGATGATCGACGCGTCCTCGGCGGCTTCGTCGAGGTTATTGTCGGTGCCACCGTCCTCGTCCACCACCAGCAAACCGGCCTCGTCGTCGAGCGTATCGATGGTATCGGCACCCACCCCGAGCCGCTTCTTCATTTCCCGCTGGATCACCTCGGTCGGGGCCAGCACGGGACGGAGCCGCAGGCCCGTGAGCGCCTTCAGTCCATCGAGGCCCTGGGTCGCGAAGAGCCGGCTAGTCGCGATCTCGATCTGATTGTCGACGCGCCGCAGCGGGAGCAATTCGTCGCGCAGCAGCAGGCGAGCGGGAAACAGCGAGAGCACCTGTTTGTCGGGCTCGAGTTCGTCGAGCGCGGCGTAGCCGACGCCATATTCCCTCGCGAGCCACCGCAAGACGCGCTCTTCAGTGAGCGCTTCGGCGGCACGATGCTGCGCGAGAAATGCGCGCGCATCAGTGGTCGTGAGCTGTCTGGCCGCGATCATGCGGCCGAGCAGTTCGGGCACAGCGCTGCTGGCGCTGCCTAGGGGGGACGATTCGGTCAGCACAGCAGGAGTTTCCGGCTCAGGGTAAAAGGCCAAACATAACCGCGACCGCCTCTTGGCGAACCGAAAGCACGGCGCGCAGCTCTTCCTGCGCTTTGGCGACCTTCGCCTCGTTCTGCTTGCGCACTTCACGCAGCCGCTCGAGGCGGGATTTCACTTCGGCATCCGGCAACTTATCCGTGATCGCCGCGCGCAAAGAATCTTGTTCCCGGTTGCCCGAAAGGCCGCCGCGACCGCCGCGACCGCCAGGGCCCCCAGGGCCGCCAGGACCGCCAGGACCGCCGCCGGGTCCGCCAGGACCACCCCGCCCCATACCGCCGCCCGCAGTACGGCGAATCTCGCTCAGTTTCGTGAGGCGTTCGGAGATCAGCGCCCACTCGGCGTCATCGGTCACGCCAAACTGCTCGCGTAGGCGCTCCTGCATCTGCGCGGGATCGAAATTGCCACGGCCGCCTTTACCCCCGTTGTCGCCGCCATTGGCGTTGTCACCGCCACGCTGACGACGACCGCCATTTTGATCGTTGGGGGCGGCGTTTTGCGCGAAGACACCCACGGAGAAAGCACTGACGGACGTTAAGAGGGACACAGCGCGAAACAGGCGGTGGCTAGGACAGCGCACCACCGGAACAAACGAGACGGAGTGTAAGATCGATTTCATCGGGGACACCCACCTTGCAGCACGCACGCCAGCCATGTAAACACCTATCTCATAATGATTTCTAAGCTATTTTTTGCGCAGAGTTTGCGCACACAACCGCCGGTGTGCGCAGAAATTGCGCAGCGCCGGCGATGCGTCGGGTCAAAAAAAAGAGCGGGCGGTGAGCCACACGACGCATCGCCCGCTCGTTCTTGTCCTCACAGCTCTGACGGCCTCTGACGGTACGTTGGTCGCTCAACCGGTCGCGGTCGGTTGCGGAGCCGTGGCCGCGCAGCGGTTCAGAGGGTGCCGCGCCGGTTGTTGATAGTCTTGGGGCCAGCGTTGCCGCGCTGGCAATGGTCGGTGAGCTGGTGGGTGGTCAACTCGGAGACGATCACGGCGGGAAACCACTTTTTGAGAACGCCGAGATGGCGGCGGATATGGTCGAGCTGGGAAATCGAAAGAAGGTTCTGGTCGTGCTCGCGCTGCTTAAAGGCGAGGTAGGTCGTAACGGCATCGGCCAAGCTCTGCTCGCGATCTGGGGCGCGATAGTTGGCCAAAGCAAAATCGAGGTAGAACGAAAGTGACTTGGGCGCATCGGCGAGGCGGCGGAAAGCTGCCTCGGCCTCGTGTAGTTGGGCGTCGGTCAACCTCGTGGCGGTGGTGCGAATGCCGGTTTCCGCCTGCACGCGCTGGATCTCCAAAGCTTGGCGCTAGGCGGAAGCCTCGGCTCGGGTCGGGAAGTTCTTGCGGATGCGCTAACCGTCGAGCCAACCGGTGACGCGGAAAACAATCTCCCCGGAGGGATTTGAGAATTCTGAAATGATGAACTGTGCAGCCTGGGCCATGTGCGATTTGCCACGTCAACTGGCAAATCTGCTGTCTGCCTTGGCCCGTCATAGGTAAAAAATGGCGGAGAGACTGCGATTTTAACAAAAACATCAGGGGCGCTAATTGCGTCTTCCGATTCACCTGCACGGCAATGCCTGCACGTCAATCCTCCTCAAAGAATTGGTCTCATGGGTAAAAGGCAAGCGACGGACGAATTCCGCCGCCGACAGGCAAGGCTCGGTTGGAAGACCCGCGGCATCGAGGATTGTGCGCCCGTTCGACGCAAAGGGGGGCTGGGTGGGACTGACCCTCTGCTGAATCTTGTCTGTGCCCTCTCCGGTACCCCCTCCCCAAAAAGGAAAACAGCTGATAACGAGCGAAAACCGGAGGCGGTCTGTGGGTGGAATGTGCTAGTTTGGTCTCAATGCCAAATTCGTTGAATCCTCCGTCCGCGTATCGAGTCGGATTCCGGCCGAGAACCGAATCTGATGTTTTATGCGAGGATCGTTGGATTGCCTGTTCGCCCCATTGCCCCCTGGACCACCTATGACCAAAATTGCCATCACCGATTACACCTTCCCCGATCTCAGCATTGAGGAGGCCATTTTGCGACCCGAGAGGATCGAGGTTGTTTCCTGCAAGGAAAAGCGCCCGCCCGCTGAACTCATAGGGCTCGTGCGGGATGCCGATGCAGTGATCGCTCAGTTCGCGCCGGTGAATGCGGAGGTCGTTGCCGCCATGTCCAAAGCGAAAGCCATCGTGCGCTACGGCATCGGCTACGACAATGTGGACTGCGCCGCCGCTCGCGAGCGTGGCATCCCGGTGTGCAACATCCCGGACTACTGCATCGACGAAGTCGCGGATCACACGCTGGCCTTCATTCTCGCCAGCACACGCCAGGTGGTACCCAATGCCCTGCACCTGCGCGCGGGCAAGTGGGGGCTCGCCACACCGCTGAGCGCAATGGCATCGCTGAAGCATTTCACCGTCGGCATTGTGGGTTTCGGACGCATCGGTCGGGAGGTCGTGAAGCGTCTGCTCGCGTTCAAGGCTCGTGTGCTCGTGTTTGATCCCGTCGTCGCGGCGGAGGAAATCACCAAAGCAGGCGCGGTGGCGGCCGCATCGTTTGATGAGTTGCTCGCGCAGAGCGACATCGTCTCGCCGCATTGCCCATCCACACCGAAGACGAAGCAGCTCTTCAACGCCGCAGCCTTCGCGAAGATGAAAGCTGGCTCCATCTTCATCAACGTGGGCCGCGGCGACCTCGCCGACAGTGCCGCCGTCACCGAAGCGCTTCAATCCGGTCATCTCGCCGGTGCCGCGCTCGATGTTTTCGATCCCGAGCCGATTCCGGCGGACCATCCCATCCGCACGATGCCAAACGTCATCCTCGC
>SYGN01000034.1 GCA_005799525.1 Opitutaceae bacterium
GTTGTTGGTCACGACATAGCCATCGGCGCTGACGATCACGCCGGAGCCCAGGCCGTTTTGCGGCTGAGTCTGCATGTCGGGTGGGCGATTGCCGAAGAATTGGCGAAACGCCGGATGATCGAAACCGGGAGGGAGATTGGCGGCATTGGCGGCGACGCGTTTGGCTTTAGTCTCGGTCGTGATTTTAACGACGCTGGGAGCGACGCGCTTGACGATCGTGGAGAAGCTGGCGGCTTCGAGTTGGCCGCGGGCGACGGGTGTGGCATCGCGTTTGAGGTCGATGGAGGATTTATCCGAGCCGGTGCCGGCGGCGGCGAAGAGGGCACCGGCGAGCGCGAAAGCGCTGAGGGTGCCGACCGTGGCGAGCCCGGGCTTGGCAGGACGGCGGGTGACAGGAACGAGGACGAATTTTGGCTGATTCATGGTTGGATGGGTTTTGATGGGTGGAAGGATTGGGCTGAACGTGGAAAAAGATAGCACGGGGTTTTCTCCCGGGCCTTTCCGGGACATTACAGAAATGTAAGGTTGCGGGGCGGAGTGGGGAGCGATCGGGGCGCGCACCCGGTCGAGAATTTAGCGGAAAAAAGTTGCCGCCGCTTTTTACCCGCGACGACACTCCGAGCTTCACCCTTTATGAAAAACGTTCGTCTCGGCATCGTTGGTCTCGGCAACATCGGCAAATTCCATACGGGATACCTGCTCGAAAATAAAGTTTCCCGCTGCACGCTCACTGCGGTCAGCGATGCCTTCGCTCCCGGGTTGAAACCCTTCGAGGGCCGGCCTGGACTCAAGACGTTTGCGAACTGCTCGGAGATGATTCGCTCGGGTGAGATCGACGCGATCGTGATCGCCACGCCGCACTTTTTACACACGACGATCGGGATCGAGGCGTTGCAGGCGGGGCTGCATATTATGGTGGAAAAGCCGATCTCGGCGCACAAGGCGGATGCCGAGCGCTTGATCGCGACGGCGCAGGCGCACCCGAAGCAAGTGTTTGGCGGGATGTTTCAGATGCGGGTCGAGCCACGCTATCAGAAGATCCGTAAGCTCATCCAGGACGGCGAACTTGGAGAGATTGTGCGTATCAACTGGATCATCACGGATTGGTTCCGCACCGAGGCCTACTACGCGAGCGGGGGTTGGCGGGCGACGTGGAAGGGCGAGGGTGGCGGCGTGCTGCTCAATCAGTGCCTGCACCAACTCGACATGCTCCATTGGCTCTGCGGCATGCCGGCGCGCGTGCGCGGCTTCTGCCAGCTCGGGCGGTTTCACAACATCGAGGTCGAGGATAATATCACGACTTACCTCGAGTGGGCGAACAAGGCGACGGGCGTGTTCATTTCATCGACGGGCGAGGCACCGGGTACGAATCGTTTCGAGATCAGCGGCACGCGCGGCAAAATCGTCCTCGAAAACAACAAGGTTTCCTTTACGCGCAACGACTCCGACATGATCGAGTTTAGCAAAACGTCGAAGAGCGGCTTCGCGAAACCCGAGGTGTGGAACATCGACATCCCGGTCGACAGCGCGAACAACCCGCATGGGATTCTCATGCAGAACTTCGTGGACTCGATCCTCGATGGCACGCCGTTGATCGCGCCCGGCGCGGAGGGCATGGGCTCGGTCGAACTTGCCAACGTGCTGCTTTATTCGTCGCTCATCAACCTGTCGGTTGAGCTGCCGATGGACAGCTCGGCGTGGGAGGCGAAGCTGAACCAGCTCATCGCGGAGTCGCGGCATCAAAAGAAAGTCACGCAGAACGTGACGGAAGATTTCACGAAGTCCTTCGGACGTTGAGCCGGAGCGATGAGAGCGGCTGGGTAGTGACCAGAGGCACCAGCCGCTCATTGACGCCAGACACGATGACGGGCGGACTTGGCGGATGGTGAATACCCTGATTTCGTTGGTCGTGAGCCGAGGAAATGACGAAGTGCTTCGGATTCGATTTTTCTAACCTCTATGAAAGTGATCCTTCAATGAAAACCCAAATCCCCGATGCGGTGTCGCGCCGTGAATTCCTGAAACTCACTGGTCGCTTGGCGACGGTGTCCGCCCTCGCGGGTGTGACGTTACCCTACGTGCACGCGGCCGGCAGCGACTTGATTCAAGTGGCGCTCGTCGGCTGCGGCGGTCGCGGCACAGGAGCGGCCGGCCAGGCGCTCTCGACCAAGAGCGGGCCCATCAAACTTGTCGCGATGGCGGATGTGTTCGATCCGCGCCTCGGGGCGGCGCACGGGCGATTGACGAAACAGTTCGCCGCGCAACCGAGCTTGGTGGACGTGCCGGAAGACCGGCGTTTCATCGGCCTGGATTCCTACAAGGCGGCGATGGATGTCCTGAAGCCGGGTGATGTCGTGATCCTCGCGACGCCGCCGGCGTTTCGTTGGGTGCATTTTGGCTACGCGATTGCGAAGGGGTTGCACGTGTTCATGGAAAAACCTGTCACGGTCGATGGGCCCACGAGCAAGCGCATGTTGCTCCTCGGCGAGGACGCGTCGCGGAAGAACCTCAAAGTCGGCGTGGGTTTGATGTGCCGTCATTGCAAGGCCCGCGGCGAGTTGGCCGATCGTATCCAGCAAGGGGAAATCGGCGATTTACTGATGATGCGCGCCTACCGGTTGCACGGGCCGATCGGCTTTTTTGCATCGCCGCCGAAGCCGGCCAACCAGTCCCACCTGATGTATCAGATTGAGCGATTCCACAGTTTCATGTGGGCGAGCGGCGGGGCGTTCAGCGATTTCTACATTCACAATATCGACGAATGTTCGTGGATGAAGGGCGCGTGGCCGGTGAAGGCGCAAGCCAACGGCGGACGGCACTATCGCGGCGACAGCATCGATCAAAATTTCGACGCCTACTCGGTGGAATATACGTTTGGCGACGGCGCGAAGCTTTTCCTTGAAGGCCGGTGTCAGACGGGAGCGCAAGCGGAACACTCCAGTTGGGCGCACGGTACGAAGGGTCTCGCGGTGGTTTCGGAGAAGGGCCACATCCCGTCGAAGGCGCGGATTTACAAGGGTCACAACCTCGCGGCGGCGAATTTGCTCTGGGCCTTCCCTCAGCCGGAGCCCAATCCCTACCAAGTCGAGTGGGACGATCTCATCGGCGCGATCCGCGCCGACCGGCCCTACAACGAGGTGAAGCGTGGGGTGGAAGCGAGCCTCGTGACGTCGATGGGCCGCATGGCGGCGCACACCGGGCGCACGGTCACGTATGATGAGATGCTGAACTGTGACCATGAATTCGCCCCCTGGCTCGATACCCTGACGGCGTCGTCGCCGGCGCCGTTGCAACCGGATGCGAACGGACGTTATCCGATCCCGCAGCCGGGGTTGATCACGAAGCGCGAGTATTGAGCGGTCGCGGTTTTTTGGCGCAGCTCGCGGTTGGATCCCGGTTGGCGGTGCTGGCGGAGGGACGGCTTTCCAGCCGCTTAATTCCAAGTGGCGTTTACGATGTGCTTAACCGGCTCGGGGGTAGGAGCCTGCTGGCGGGGGATTTTTTCGTCCTGGATCGTCTGCAAGCAGGCTCCTCCAGAAGGCCGTCCTTCCTCTCATCTTGAAAGCAACTTGGCATCAGTCCGGCGTCAGCGGTGTCGCCGGATTGTTGCGACCGTTCAGCCCTCGGAGATGCAGTAGAGGAACTCGTGACCGCGCAAAAAGAGTTCCTTGTCGACCATCACGGGAGACGCATCGAAGCGATCGTTCAGCTGATTCTTTGCGACGATTTCGAACGTCGTCGTGTCCTTGAGTACGAGCACGAGGCCCTCGCGGCCGACGACGTAGAGAAGGCCGTTGGTCGCGATGGGGGAGGCGTAGACGCCGCCGCGCATACCCTCGAGCTGCTGGTCGCTGAAGTGGAATTCGCCGGTGAGCGCGTTCAGGCAGGAGAGATAGGACTCGGTGCCCTTGGTCACGAAAATCCGGTCGCCGGAGAGCACCGGCGACGTAACGTAGGGCGTACCCTTCTTCTGCTGCCAGACGATGTCGGGACCGGCGGAGACATCGCCGCGCGCCGTCAGTTTGATCGCCTGGATGAAGTAGCCTTGAAACCCGCTCGTCACGTACACCAAGCCGTGGCCCGTCACCGGCATGGGGATGACATTGGCGCCGAGCCCGCTGGCCTCCCAGATGAGTTCGCCGGTTGCGACGGCATAGCTGCGGGTGCGGTTCGAGGCGGGGAGAATCGCCTGCTGTTTTCCGTCCACCGCGACAATCAGCGGCGTTGACCAACTGCTCCGCTCGTTGCGAGCCTGGCGCCAGATTTCGGCTCCGCTTTTTTTGTCGAGGCCGACGATGAACGACGCGCCGCCCTCCTGATCCCACGGCACGATGAGAACATTGCCGGCCAAGGCGGGCGAGGAGCCTTCGCCAAAACCGTTGCGGGTCTGCATGTCGCCGAGGTCTTTTTCCCAGAGGAGTTTTCCCTGAAGATCGTAGCAGTAGAGGCCGCGTGAGCCGAACGACGCGTAGAGGCGCTCGCCATCGGTGAGGGGAGAAGCGGAGGCATAACTGTTGGTCGGGTGGCGACCCTCGTGGGGGACTTCGCGGCGGGCGGTTTTCTGCCAGACGACTTTGCCGGATGCGCGATCAAGAGCGACGACGACGAACTCGTGAACCTTGGTCGGTTTGGACCCTCCGCCGAAGCTGCCGCGCTTCCCGCCTTTGCCCTTTTGTTCGCCGCCGCCGGGAGGGGGAGGGGGCGTCGGTGGGGGCGTCGGGGCGGCGGCGACCTGCTCCGTCGATTCGATGGAGGCCAGGAGGAAAATCCGGTCCTGCCAAATGATCGGGGTGGAGAAGCCGGAGCCGGGTACCTTGGCCTTCCACTTAATGTTTTGCGTGCCGTTCCACGTGGTGGGCGGAACCGCGCCGGGGGCAACGCCCGCACCGGACGGGCCGCGCCAAGTGGGCCACGACGTGGTGCCGGCAGCGAACGCGGGCGATGCCAGCAGCGCGAACGACGCGAGGGCGAGTGCCGGGGTACGGAGAGCGGATTTCATGTGAGCAAAGCGAGGATAGGGAGAGGGTGAGGACCGAGGGGGCTGACGGATTGACTGGGGGGACGTTGCGCGGGTCCGACTCGGCGTCAAGGAGCCGAGAAAATACGAAAAGCGAAAAGTCGAATCGCCGCTTGATGTGGTACGTCTTTTCGCGTGAACCTTCCGCCCACTATGACTTCCGGAAATTCCCCTTCTGCGGCAAGTGCTCCGGCTCTTTCGCGCACCGCCTGGCTGATCTGTATTATCGCGGCCATCGGGTTCGCGTTCGACATCTACGAGCTGCTGATGCTGCCGCTGATCATTAAGCCAGCGATGGCTGCGCTCAGTGCGCCGCTGGTGGAAGCGCTCGTGACAGGTGGTATGGAGCGCGCGAAGGCGGCGGCGCTGTGGTCGCCCGGAGGCGAAATGTATGTGAGTTGGGCGCGCACGCTGTTTTTTGTGCCGGCGCTCGCGGGCGGCGTGTTTGGTCTGCTCGGTGGCTATCTGACGGATTTGCTCGGACGGCGGCGCGTGCTGACGTTTTCGATTTTATTGTATGCGTTTGCCGCGTGCGCGGCGGGTTTTGCGACCACCTTGCCGCAACTGCTCTTTTTCCGGTGTCTCGTTTTCATCGGCGTGTGCGTGGAGTTTGTCGCGGCGGTCGCGTGGCTCGCGGAAATTTTCACGAATCCGGTCCAGCGCGAAAAAGTGCTCGGTTACACGCAGGCGTGCTCTTCGCTCGGTGGCTTGCTCGTAGCGGGAGCCAATATTCTCGCGGCGAAGTGGGCGATGGATTTGCCTGCGATTGCGGGTGGCCATGAGGCTTGGCGCTACACACTGATCTCCGGGGTGATTCCGGCACTGCCGTTGCTGCTCATTCGGCCGTTTTTGCCGGAGTCGCCGGCATGGCAGAAAAAGCGCGAGGCCGGCACGCTGAAGCGGCCGAGCATCGCCGCGCTCTTCGCGCCGGAGCTGCGCAAGACCACTGTCATCACGACGCTCATTTTCGCGGCGAGCTACGGTATCGCGTTTGGTGCGATCCAGCAGCTCCCGCAAATCATCGGTGCGCAGCGCATCGGCACGCCGGCGGAAGCCGGTCACGTGGCGGTGCGGACGATCGCCAAGGAAAGTGGCGCGACGGCGATGGCCGCCGCGAAGGCCGCAAAAAAACCGGAGCCCGTCGCCCAGCGCGAAATGCGTCAAGCGGCCGGCAACGCCAGCGATCAAACCGTCGCGGGCGTGACGCTGTGGCAGGAGATTGGCGGGTTGGTCGGCCGTTTCATTCTCGCCGTGCTGGCAGTGGTGATCGTGAGCCGTCGTACGCTCTTCCGGGTGTTTCAGATCCCGTCGCTCATTTTTGTGCCGCTGCTCTTTTGGTGGATCTCGGGCCAGCTCGGTAACGCGGACAGTCTGGGGATGATCAAGGCGGGCATCTTCGTGGCGGGCGTGCTGACGGTCGCGCAGTTCAGTTTTTGGGGTAACTACATCCCGCTCGTGTTTCCCGTTCACTTGCGCGGCACGGGCGAGAGTTTCGCGGCTAACATCGGTGGCCGCGTGCTGGGCACGGCGGCGGCGTGGCTCACGCTGACGCTCTCCGCCTCCGACAAACCCGATCCGGCGCGCGTGGCGCTCGTGGGCGGATGCGTGGCCGGCTGCTACGCACTGGTCGGCGCGGTACTCACGCAATTTCTGCCGGAGCCGAAGCCTGATGAAGTGACGGAGTAACGAAGCCGCTTCTATCCGAAAATCGCACTTCGACCCAAAGAGGCGGTCGAACCTCGCGGCGCGCAGGCCGGTCTTGAGCACCCCATCGACTGTCCACAATCGGCCGGCGAGGTGCAGGTGAGCGGCGACATAGGCTGCTTTGAAGCGCGATATTTGCGGGTAATACGACGTAATCGCACAGAAGAACGTGAGGGCGAAGTACCGGTGCACGCCAAACCCCAAAGCTGATCCCGTTCGGCCTGCCTCGTCAATCGCCTGCCTTTCGGCACTGTCCCTGATGGCCCGCGCCCGCCGATCCACTGGGGCCGCAACCTCCGGCGCGTCGACGTCGCCCCCGGCTACCGCCTGACGCCGCACCTACTGCTCAAGCTCGAATGTTCGCTGCACCACGAAGCCGCCTCCGCCGCCGTCGCCGCCGAACGGACCCAGACGCGAGCCGCGCAACTCACCGCGCGGTTCTGAGGCCCCGCTGGAGAACCCCCCGGTGGCCGTTTTTGATCTTCCCTTGACTCCTTCTGCAATTTTCGGGTCTTCGGTGAAAGCATCTGACGTCCTTTTTTCTCTCTTCCCGCCCTCATGAATGTTTCCGCAGCGTTCGTACGTCGCCTCCATTGGCTCAATCTCCCGGGCGTCCTGCTCATCGCGCTGCTCCAGCGGACCCCCGTGCTCCGCGTCGCGGCGAGCGTCGGTGAAATCATCCACGCCTCGCCGCTCGGCGCGATCCTCCGCGCCACGGTGGCCGCCACCGCTTCACTCGGGGCCATGCACACGCTCGCAGGCGCGACGCAGATCGTGACTAACACCACGAACGTCGCCGGCACCGTCGGTTCTCCCGTGCAGTCAGTGGTCTTTTCGACGAGTGGTGCGCCCGCGTCGGCGGGATCTTTTTCGATCGGTGGCACGTTACCGCCGGGCGTGACTGCGGCGGGCGCCGTCGGCGGCATCATCAATAGTTCGAGCGGCCTCCTCTCCGGCACACCCACGTCGGCCGGCACTTTTGACGTTACCATCACCGCGTGGCACTTTGCCCAAGCCACGGGTGCTTCTTTCGGGCCGCAGAACGTCCGCTACACGATCACGGGTGGCGGCACCGCTCCCGCGATCACGACTCAGCCGGTCAATCAAACGCTCAACGTCGGTGCCACCGCTACGTTCACCGTCGTCTTCACCGGCTCGCCGACGCCCACCGTGCAGTGGCGCAAAGACGGTGTCGCAATCACCGGGGCGACGCTCGCCACGCTGACGTTACCCAGCATCACGGTTTCTTCGGCCGGTGTTTATTCGGCGCTTCTGACTAATACGACGAGCACCGCGACGAGCTCTGGCGCGACGCTTACCGTCAACACTCCGCCCACACTGACGACGCAGCCGGCATCCCAAACGGTCGTCTCCGACAGCACTGTGACTTTCACGGTCGCCACTGCGGCCGCCTCGGTCACCTACCAGTGGCGCAAGAATGCCGTCGCGATCACGGGCAATGCCTCGGCCACCACCGCCTCGCTCACGCTGCCCCGCATCACGACCGCCACCGCCGGCAGCTACGATTGCACGGTCACGAACACCGTCGGCACCACGACGAGCACCGCTGCCACGCTCACCGTCACGCGTATTGCCGTGAGCATCACGCTCGGCGCACTCGCGGTCACCTACGACGGCAGTCCGAAATCCGTCTCTGCCACCACGACGCCGAGCGGACTTCCCGTAAGCCTCGCCTACGCGGGAAGTGCCACTGCGCCCACCGCAGCCGGCGCCTATGTGGTCACCGCTGTGGTCAACACGTCCGAAGCGGAAGGCTCTACCTCCGGACAAATGACGATCGCGAAAGCCGCCCAGACCGTGACCTTCGGCGCGTTGCCCACCGCCCTTACTCCGGGGATCGCGTTTACCCTCAACGCTTCGGCGAGTTCTGCCCTCCCCGTCGGATTCTCGGTCGTGACCGGCAACGCCACGGTCGGCGGCAACTCGGTAGTCCTCGCCGATACCTCACCCGTCACGCTCCGCGCCAATCAGAATGGGAATACCAACTACCTCGCGGCGATCGCCGAGACGACCGTCACCGCCACCAAGCTCGCCCAAACGATCACGGTCACGTCGCCGCTCACTGCGCAGGTCTCTTCCGCCGGACCACTCACGCTCGCCGCCACCGCCACGTCCGGCCTGCCCGTCACGTTTACAGCTGTATCCGGTCCCGCCTCACTGACCGGCAGCGTGCTCACCTTTACTGGCGTGGCGGGCACCGTCGTCGTCCGGTCGTCGCAACCGGGCAATGCCACTTACAGCGCCGCGCCCGCAGTGGATTTTTCCTTCGCCGTGACCGCAGCCAACATCGCCCCCGCCCTCGGGGCGCAACCCACCGCCCAAGTCGCGCAGCTCGGCGGCATCGCCGTGTTTTCTGTCAACGTCACGGGCACGCCGTCGCCCACTTTTCAGTGGCGCAAAGAGGGTGTCGCACTTCCCGGCGCGACGACCGCGACGCTTGCGTTGAACAATCTGCAGACCGGTGACGCCGCCGGTTACGACGTGGTGGTGACCAACGCCGCCGGTTCCGTCACCAGTTCGGTCGCGCGCCTGACGCTGACCGCTGCCGATTTCGCGCCCGCGATCCTCACGGCGCCGACGAATCAAACGGTGGCCGTCGGTCAAAGCGTGACGTTCACAGTCGTCGCCAGCGGCCAGCCTGCACCCACCTACCAATGGTTGAAAAACAATGTCGCCCTCGTCGGTGCCACCAGCTCGACGCTCAGTTTGCCCACTGTGCAACTCTCCGATAGCGCAGCCTATGTCGTGCGGGTGACCAACTCCGCGGGCTCTGTCTCCAGCGCCGCTGTAACCCTCACCACTACCGCAGTTCTACTCGCGCCGACGATCACGACTCAACCCCCGGCGACCCTGACCCTCACCGCTGGTCAACCTCTGACGCTCCGGATCGGCGCCGCTGGTTCCGGTCTCGCTTTCCAATGGCGCCGCGTTTCCGGGCGAGTCACGACGCTTATTCCCGGAGCCACGGATGCCGTCTTCGTTCTGACGACCGCCACATCCGCCGACTCAGGCACCTATTTTTGCACCGTTTCAAATTCCGTCGGTTCCGTCGACAGCGTGAGCACCATCGTCGCGATCAACGCGCCGACGGTCGTTTCTGCGCGGCTGATCAATCTCTCCGTGCTGACGGCACTCACGTCGCCGGGCGACTCGTTCTCCCTCGGCTACGTCGTAAACGGGGCGAATCCCGCCAACCCCCAGCCGCTCGTCATCCGCGCCGCCGGACCGTCGCTCGGCGCATTGGGGGTCGCCGGCACGCTCTCCGATCCGAAGCTCGAACTCTTCGCGAGCGCGACCAAAACCGGGGAGAATGACGATTGGGGCGGCTCACCTCTGCTCACGAACGCAATGGCCGCAGTCGGTGCTTTTCCATACGCCGCTGCGGCCTCCCGCGACGCCGCTGTCACCGCCAGCATCACCTCGCGGGACAATTCCGTGAAGATCTCCGTCGGAGCCAACGCCGCTGGCGCGACGGGCACCGTGATCGGTGAAGTCTACGACGCTTCCGACCTCAGCGGCACGAGCGACCTCTCTGCGCCGCGCTTGATCAATCTGTCCGTGCTGAAGCAAGTTGGCTCCAGCCTGACGCTGGGCTTCGTCCTTGGTGGCGGCGCGAGCCAACGCATGCTGATTCGGGCCATCGGCCCGACTCTCGGGTCCGCCCCGTTCAACGTCGGGGGCGCGCTGGCCGATCCGAAAATCGAACTCTTCGACGACTCCGGAAAGAGTCTCGCGACGAATGACAACTGGGGCGGCACAGCGGCGCTCGCGGCCGCCTTTGCCCAGACCGGTGCTTTCGTGCTGTCTCCAAATTCCCGTGACGCTGCGCTCCTCGTGACCCTCGCGGCCGGCAACTACACCGCGCAGGTCACCGTCGCCACCGGCAGCACCGGGGTCGCGCTCGTGGAAGTTTACGAAGTCCCGTAGCGGGGGCGACCATCGGCCGGCAGTTCCCTTGCGCGGCACGGGCGAGAGTTTCGCGGCTAACATCGGCGGCCGCGTGCTGGGCATGGCGGCAGCGTGGCTCACGCTGACGATCTCCGCATCCGACAAACCCGATCCGGCGCGCGTGGCGCTCGTGGGCGCGTGCGTGGCCGGCTGCTACGCACTGGTCGGCGCGGTGCTCACGCAATTCCCGCCGGAGCCGAAGCTTTAAGGAGTGACGGAGTAACGAAGCCGCTTCTATCCGGAAATCTCACTTCGACCCAAAGAGGCGGTCGAACCTCGCGGCGCGCAGGCCGGTCTTGAGCACCCCATCGACAGGCCCCAATCGGCCGGCGAGGTGCCAGGTCAGGGGTGACATAGGCTGTTTTAAACCGCGATATTTTCGGGTTACACGACGTAATCGCACAGAAGAACGTAAGGGCGAAGTGCCGGTGCACCCCAAACCTCAAAGCCAGCCACGAATGGCGCTTAGATAAGGCGCAAAACTTTCTTATTTAGAGGGCTGCGTCGTTCCGTATCAGGAAACTTGGCGCGCATGATTTGGCGGGAGAGGCGACGCATATTGGCGAGGAGTTTTTTGACGCGGCGATGCTCGGCAATGGCTTGCTCCAGCCAGTCGGCCTGATCGGCGGAGAGGGCGAGACTGACGGTCTTGGCCATCACCTTGGTTGACCAAGTGAAACGCGTGCCGGGTTGTCCGGCCGGTCGGCGATAAACCGAACCGTCGCTGAGATAACCGATGCCTGCCATTTCCTGGCGGAGGGCGGTGTAACGGGCTTCCAATTGGGCGAGGCACGGTGGTCGCATGGGGTGATTTGGTGTGTGAAAAGGCTGGCTTCGTCAAGCAGTGGCCGTTACTATACGGCCTATGAACGAAGCCACACCTTATTTTCCCCAACTGCGGGCCCAGTGCGCTCCGTTGGGCGTGCAACTCCCACGCGCGGGCGCCGCGACAGACTCGCTCGTCGGCCTCGCCGCGCTGTTCGGCGGCTATTTTGCCGGGTTACTCGTGCCGGCCAAAACGGGGTCGGCAGCCGCCAGCGCGCGTTGCCTCGCGTCGCGGTGTTCTGGGCCTTCCTCGGCCAGGTGCTGCAGCGCGGCGCGAGTTGCCGCCGGGCGTTGACGCGCTTGCAGGCCGATGCGGTCTCCCGGGGCCGCCAACCGCCGGGCAACGCCACCGGCGCCGA
>SYGN01000239.1 GCA_005799525.1 Opitutaceae bacterium
GACGTATCACCGGTTCCCTTACGCCCTCCACCAGCAACACCGAGTGGTAGGTCTTGCCGCCCTGGCGGCTGCGGTTGCGCTTGATGAACATGACCCGACGCTGGGGCCGGCGGCGCCGGGCCGCAAGGTTTAATACCGTAATTTAGTGACAACAGTAAATCGCACTATTTTCAGTCGTAATCATCCAATTAAATTGACCGAAAAATGGGGAGATCCGTCTAGCGCCCGAGAAAAGACGATGCTTTACACATATCAACGCTTCCATATCCGTTGATATGTAATGCCGCACGACCGTCCCATTTCCGAACTCTTCGCGCAGAACCGTCCGCTTCGGTCGCTGGAATTTTTTCCACCCAAGGACGATACCGGCGTTGATGCCGTCCGTGCCACCGCGACCGCGCTGAAGCGCATGGCCCCCGATTTCGTATCCGTGACCTACGGAGCCGGCGGCACGACTCGTGACCGCACTGCACAAGTCTGTGACTTTCTGAAACGCGACTTTGGCTTCACCGTCATGCCGCACCTCACGTGTGTGGGTCACACGCGCGCCGAACTCTCCGAGGTCGCCGATCGCATTTATGCCGGTGGTTTCCGCAATATCATGACGCTTCGCGGCGATCCGCCCAAAGGCGAGAACACGTTCACGCCCTACAAAGACGGCCTCCGCTACGCCAGCGACCTCGTCGCGCTTCTGAAGTCCCGCCATCCCGATTTCTGCCTCGGCGTCGGCGGCTACCCCGAGAAACACCCTGAAGCCCCGTCCCTCGAAGCCGACCTCACTGCGCTCAAAATCAAAATCGACGCCGGCGCGGACTTCATCACGACGCAGCTCTTTTTCGACAACGCCGTGTATTACCGCTTTGTGGACAAATGCCGCGCCGCCGGCATTACTGTTCCGATCGTCCCCGGCATTATGCCCGTGCTCTCGTTGAAACAAATCCAACGCTTCACCGCGATGTGCGGCACGACGCTCCCGGCGAAACTCAGCACGCGTCTCGAAGTCGCCGCCGAAAACACCGACGTCGTCGAAACCATCGGCATCGACTGGGCGCTCACGCAAATCCGCGACCTCCTCGCGCAAGGTGCCCTGGGCTACCACCTCTACATTCTGAACCGTGCCAAAGGCGCCCTCGCCCTCACCGCGGGCTTGGCCGCCTGATCGCGAAGTTCGCGGAAGAAAAAAGGGGCGACGTCTCCTGCCGGGATCATCCTCGGCGTTGCCCACGCGCCAATCATTGGAGGGTCAATCGACGAATCCTTCGCCGTGGCTCCGCCGTCGCTCACCCTCCTTTACGGCATCACTAGAACAACCCGCCCACATCCACCCGCAGCTCCGGCAGCACCTGCGACACCGCCACTTCGCCGCGCCGCACGATCCGCGTCTCGCCATATTTTCCCGCCACCGGCTGCGTAAAAATCTCGATCACGCCCTTCTCCGGTAACACGAGCCAATACTCCGCCACACCCGCCTCCGCGTAGATCGAAGCCTTTTCCCGGTCCGTCTCTTTGGTCCTCACCGCGACTTCCATCACCAGTAGCGCAGCCCGCGGATGCCCGGCCCGATAACCGTCCGGACTCCCCTCCACGACGGCGATGTCCGGTTCGGGTTCGGATTCAACCAGCGTCAACGGGTCTTCTTTCTGCGCGACCATGCCGGGGCGCAACCGCGATGAAACCATCCGGAACAGTTCACGAACAACTGAGGCAAGGAGGGGTGATTTGGTCATTTTTTCAACAATCGCACCCCGCAACAATTCCGTGCGTTCGTCCAAAAAGGGCTGTTCGGACATCACATGGTAGGTCTCGACGCTAATCCGCGCCACCCGCTGGCGCACCGTCGGCAATTTCAAGATCCTTAACAAAGTCTCAACGTAACCTCGTCACTCCCGCGCGCAATGCCGATTCTCGACTCCCCCGCGACGAGACCACGGCACATGCGGTCCCTCCGAACATCCGTGTTTATCCGTGTCCATCCGTAGTAAACTTTCTGCGCTCCCCGCGCTCCTCCGCTTCACCCGCCCGCCAAGACTGGCCGAAATCCTGCCTCGAGCAAAATTTTCGCCATCTTCTCCCGCTGATCACCCTGTATCTCGATCGCGCCGTCCTTGACGGTCCCGCCGCAGCCGCACGCTCCACGCATTTTTTTCGTGAGCTGCTCTTTCTCCGGTAACCCGATGCCCACAAATCCACTGACCGTCGTCACCGTTTTCCCCCCACGCCCACCGGTCTCGCGGCGAATTTCCACGCGTCCGCGATTTTTCTCCGGTGTGGCCTTCGCTCCTTTTCCCAAGCCGCCTGGGTTCGCATCCGTTCCATCGAACGTCTTCGCCGCGAGCGCCGCCGCCGCTTGATCCAAGACCGCTTTCGGCGCCACCGGCAACCCCGCCCCACTCAACGCCGCAAACGGATTCTGCCCCAGTCCCTGCCCTCCCTGTATCGAAATTTTCTCACCACCGGCCATGCGTCAGGCCCTCCCTTCCGCCGCTCCGGCCGGCTTCCCCGCCCGTCCACCGCACGCTCCGACCGGAATGTCCGTCTCTCCGCCCAAGAACATCACCGCCTTCGCGTAACTGCGATTTCGCAAAAAATGCCCGAGTTGCGGGTGTAATTCCCCCGAAGCCTCTCCGCGCTCCAAATATCCGTCCAGTTTCACCATTTCCTCGGCAATCACCCGCCCGTCGGCAGCCTTAACGCCGGCCAAGAGAGCGAGGAGGGATTCTTTGATTTGGATTTCCATGAGTGTAAAAAACTAATCCCGCTGTTACCGACGTTAAGCGCCATTGCAATCTCTCTCCCGATCCGGCCCGCACTTGAATTCTGCACCGCGCCCTGTTTCGTTAATTCTTCCTTTTCTCTCAACGCCGCGCTCATCCGCGGCCCTCACCATGTCCCGCGTCGCCTCCACATCCTCCCTTCCCACTCACGCCAATGCTGCCGTCATCGAGGCGGCCTATGAATCGTGGCTCCAAAACTCCGACTCCGTCGATCCGACATGGCGCGCCTTCTTCCAGGGCTTCACCCTCGGCAGCAACGGGGCCTCCCCCGCCGCCGCCCTCGCTTCCAGCGACACTCCCGCCGCGGCCACCGCCCCCATTATCGACAGTCTCAAGCAGTCGCGCGTCCACCATCTCATCAATACCTACCGCGCCATCGGTCACTTCGAGGCTCATCTCGATCCGCTCGCCAACCCGCCTGCCCAGCACCCCAAGCTCTCCCTCGCCCAGTTCACACTCTCCGACGACGACCTTGATACGTCGTTCGATATCGGCACCTACCTCGGCGGCGGGCAGATGAAGCTCCGCGACATCCTCCTTGCCCTCCGCACCACTTATTGCGGCCACATCGGCGTCGAGTACACCCACATCACCGACGTGGACGTTCGCCACTGGCTCCAAGAGAAAATTGAGTCCACGCGGAACCTACCCGATTTCTCGAAGGCCGAAAAAATTCGCATCCTCCGCCGCGTCCACAAGGCCGAGCTCTTCGAACGTTTTCTCCACACCAAATACGTCGGCCAGAAACGCTTCTCCCTCGAAGGCGGAGAAACCATGGTGGCCGCCGTCGATTCCATCATCGAGCACTGCCCGCACGTCGGCGTCGAAGAGGTCGTCATGGGCATGGCCCATCGCGGTCGCCTCAATATCCTGACGAGCGTCATGCGGAAAAATTTCGACGTCCTCTTCGAACAGTTTTCCGAAAACTACCTGCCCGAAACCGTCGGCGGCGACGGCGATGTTAAATACCATCTCGGCTACGAGGCCATTCTCGACACCGCCGCCGGCAAATCTGTCGAAGTCCGCCTCGCCGCCAACCCTTCCCACCTCGAAATCGTCAATCCCGTCGTCGAGGGCAAAGCCCGCGCCCGCCAACGCATCCGCGGCGCCATGGACGACCGCAATCGCGTCCTCCCGCTCCTCATCCACGGCGAC
>SYGN01000240.1 GCA_005799525.1 Opitutaceae bacterium
ACGGCGTCGGCACCGTAGATGGCGGAGGCGCCGTCCTTGAGGACTTCGACCCGCGCGAGGGCATCGACGGGGATCATGTTGAGATCGACAAACTGGATCGTGCCGAGCGTCGCGGCGCTGCCACCCTGAGCAAACGGCGCGGCAGTGAGGCGGCGGCCGTTGAGGAGGACGAGCGTGGAGTTGGCGCCGAGGCCGCGGAGCGAGACGGAGGCGGTGCCAGGCGAGGACGTGTTGACGCGGTTTTCACCGAAGCCGTTGGCGCCCGCCTCGGGGATTTTTTTGATGAACGTGTAGAGAGAGCCGGTGCCGGCCTGTTCGATCTCGGCCGTGGTGACGACGCGGAGATTGGCCCCACTGAGCGATTCGCCGGCGCGGAGATTGGAGCCAGTGACCGTGAAGGCCTCGAGCTTGATGGCTTCGGAGGCCGGCGGAGTTTGGGCGAACGCGAGCGCGGGTAGCGCAGCGGCGACGAGGAAGGAGCGAAGGGTGTGGTTCATGGTTGGTAGGTCGGACAGGCCCGAGGCGGGAGAGGGAAAGTGAAACAAACGGATAGGCAAATAGAGATTGTGGACGCCGGGTGGAAGAGGGGGCGGGATGAGGTCAACCAATCAAGTTGCGAAGATTAAACGCCGCGCAGCCGAGAACCGGGATGATCAACAAATCCCCACTTGCCGCTGCTTACTTTTCAGGCGGAGGTAAGGCGTGGAAATGGCGATGAAAATCACGAGCAAGGGCCAAGTAACGATTCCGGTCGCGGTGCGGCGCAAACTAGGCGTGAAGTCAGCGAGCGCGTAGTCTTCGACTTTAGCCGGCCCGGGGAGGTGGCTTTCCGGCGGGCCGCACCCGCAGCCGGGGTGAGCTGCGGCGCACTCGTCGGCAAGACCAACGGTCGGGTGGCGACGGCGGCCGACATCCGGGGCGCGGCGGCAGGGGGCGCGGCGCGCGGCCGTGCCAAAGGATCGCCTTCGACACTAATCTCCTCGTCCGGCACCTCACGCAGGGCGATCGGGCGCAAGCGGCCAAGGTTGCGCGCCTGTTGGCGGATGCAGCAGACAGGGCCGAGCTGTTTTGCTAACCGACATCGTGCTGTGCGAAACGGCCAGGGTGCTGACCCGATTCTACGGGCTAAAAACGGCAGACTTGCTCAAGGCGTTGACACGGGTGCTGGCAGGCGCTCACGGATCTTTCTCAAAAACAGTTCGATGTGGACGCCGCCCTGGACGCAAGCCGCGCCAGCAAGGGTTACTTTGCAGATTAATCTTATCGCGGCGCTAGCCATGAGCACCGGCTATCGAACCACCTATACTTTTGAAAAGGGGTTGGCGACGTCAGCCGGATTCACGCGACCTTGAGAGGAGCTTGGTCCGTCAGACATTCACCCGTTCCAGGGCGCCCATTTATTCACTTCAGTCCGGCGGCCACCGCGGAGTTGATCCGCCGCGTGATGTCGCGCATTTTTGCGCGCACCTCGGCGGTATCGACGGTGAGCAGCTGGCGATTTTCCATGACCACCTGGCCGTGGATAATCGTCGTGCGCACGTCGCGCGGGCTGGCGGCATAAACGAGCGAGGAATAGACGTCGAACAGCGGCACCATCGCGGTGCTTTCGTGATCGATGATGATCACGTCGGCGAGTTTGCCCGGTTCGAGCGAACCGAGGTCGGCCTCGCGGTGAATCGCGCGAGCACCACCGATGGTCGCCATTTCGACGACCTTGATCGCGGGCATCACGTTGCGGTCTTTGCGGTCGAGCTTGTGGACCTTGGCGACGTAGCCGAACTGGCCGATGAGATCGAGGGTGTTGCCGCTCATCGGACCGTCGGTGCCGAGACCGACGCGCAGGCCTTCGTCGAACATCTTGAGCGCGGGCGCGACGCCTTTCGCCGACTTGATGTTGGCGACCATATTGTGCGCGATGCCGACGTCGCGGGCCTTGAGCAACGCGATATCGGAGTCGGTGACGAAGATGCAGTGCGCGGCGACGAGCCGACGATTGAGGAGGCCGACAGAGTCGAGGAACTCAACCGGTGTCATGGCGTGTTCTTTGCGCAACAGCGTCATCTCCTCGGTCATCTCGGCGAGGTGGATGAGGACCGGCAAATCGAATTCGGCGGATAGTTCGGCGATCAACCGCAGGTGCTCGACATCGACGGTGTAGGGCGCGTGCGGCGAGATGGCCGGCGTAATCAGCGGATCGCCGCGCCAAGCGGTGGCGAATTTCTTCGCGAGCGCGAGTCCCCCGTGAGGCTCGGGCGCGTCGGGCGCGGGAAAGTTAATCACGGTCTGGCCGAGCACAGCGCGCATGCCGGCCTTTTTCACGACGGCGGCGAATTCCTCCTCGAAGTAGTAGCTGTTCACCATCGTGGTGACGCCGCCCTCGATCATTTCGACGACGCCGTGGAGTCCGCCCCAGTGAACGAACTCGCGGTTCATGAGATTTTTCTCGAGCGGGAAAATGAATCGCCGCAGCCGGTCCGGCACATCGTCGCCTAGGCCGCGGAAGACGGTCATCGCGGCGTGCGTATGGGTGTTGATCATACCCGGGAGCACGAGGTTGCCCCGGGCGTCGATGGTTTTGAGTGCGGTGAATTGCGTGGCGAGCGCGGCAGGGCCCACGGCGATAATGCGTGAGCCGCGGATGATCACGGCGCCGTCCTCGATGATTTCACGGCGCGCGTTCATCGTCACGACGTGGGCGTGGGTGATGATGAGATCGGCTGGTTGGGGCGTAGGCCGAGCAAACGCCGTGAATGGCAGAATGAGCGTGGCGACAGTGAAGACGGACGACAGGAAGCGCATGGAGAGGGTGAGCGGAGAGCTATTTTTGCACGGAGCAGAGTGCGACGAAGGCCTCATAAAAACGTGCGTCGTCGAGGTGCTTTTGAATGCGGGCGCGGCGCTCGCCGTGGCCGGGTTCGTGGCCGGGGTCCCAGCTCAGCATGTCGCCGTAGCTCGCACCGCGGTGAAGATGCACGTCGATAAAGTAATCGTCGAAACGCGTGACCAGCGACTCGTCGAGCCACGTGGCGGCGGCGACCTCGTCCCACATCGGGCGGTGGCGTTGGCCAAAGCGGTCGAGGTAGCGCCCGAGGGGCGTATCGGCGCGCGCGATGCGCATGAAGAGCTCCGGCGTGGCGCGCGTGTGGTTGGAGACGTCGATGGGCGAGCAGGTCACCCGCGGCCACGCGGCGCGGAGGACGGCATGCGCAGCCTCGGTGTCGAAGCGAATATTGAACTCACGACGCGGCGTGTGCCGGAACTCGCGCGCGTCCGTCATCGGGTGAAACGAACCGCCCATGAAGTGCAACTCCCGCACGAGCTCGGGCAAACGCGGCTCGAGGACGAGGGCCTGGGCGATATCGGTGAGCGGCGCGGCGCACCAAAGCGTAATTTCGCCGGGATGCGCGCGGGCTTGTCGCACGATGAAGGCGGCGGCGGTTTCGGCGGCGGGCAGCGTGGTGGGATTGCCCTCGACGAGATCGGGCGTGTGGTGCGGGTTGGCCCACTTGCCGGGGCGGGCATGGTCCCACGCGCCGTTGTAGACGAGTTTGCCATGGGATTTTTCCCACGCGGCCGTGGCGTCCGGAGTGTTGACGAGCGGCATCTCGGCGCCGGGGACAACGGGAATATCAGTGCGGCCAATGATTTCGAGAAAGCGGAGCGCGTGACGCACCTGTTGGTCGCGCCAGTGATCGCCGGTCGGCACGCAGATGCCGAGAACCTCGACGCCGAGCGATTGCACAAGAAGCGCGACGGACTGGAGGTTCGTGGTAGCGGGACCGAGCGTGTCTTGGTCGATGATGACTTTGCGGCGCATGGTGCGGAGGCGGCGAGTGGAGGAAAAGTTGGCGTTGCGTCGCGCGACGTGCGGCGGCTCAACGTTGGGGGTGGACTATCTGAGCCTCATCGACCGGAGCAAGCTGCACTACAAACGAAGCGACGTGACGCCAATCTTCGCGGAACCGGTGGCTTTCAAGGCGCTCGTGGACGATCTGGTCGCGCCGTGGCGGAGCGAGAAGATCGACCGCGTGGTGGGCACGGACGCGCTGGGCTTCGTGGTCGGCACGGCGATCGCGTTGAAACTTGGCGTGGGTTTCGTGCCGGTGCGCAAGGGCGGGAAACTCCCGGTCGCGAAGCAAAGCACGCATTTCAACGACTACTCGGGCGCCGAGAAGGTGTTCGAACTGCGCGCCAATCCGTGGCCCATCGGTACCCGCGTCCTCCTCACCGATGAGTGGATCGAGACGGGTGGGACCGCGCAGGCCGCCGTGGAGTTGATCGAGAGGGCCGGTGGGGTAGTCGTGGGAATTGCCGCCATCGCGTTCCGAAAAAACGACCAGACCGCACCGCTTTGGGCGAAGTATCGCTGCCACGGTTTGTGGCCGGAGCAGGTGTGAGGACCAACCCAGAGCAGGTAGGCTTAGGCAGCGCGGCCTCTCGTCGAATACTCAGCGCACGAAAAAAGACGGACGAAAGTCCGCCTACTTCTCGAGCCAGACGTCCTTGTAGTTGCGGAACCCGAGCGGGGAATTTTTCCAACCGCGGACCGCGGGCGCGACCAGCGTCGTGCGCGAGCCCCAGTAGAGCGGCGCGATGGGCATCTGCGCGAGCAGGTAGGTTTCCGCGCGCTGGAGCGCGGCGAGGCGCGCGGCGAGCGTCGGCGCGCGGTCGGCGGCTTTGATCAGCGCGTCGTAGGCGGGATCGGCGAAGCCCGTGCCGTTGACGCCGTTGCCCGTGGTGAAAATGGAAAGATACGTGAGCGGGTCGGGGTACTCCCCGATCCACCGACCGCGCGCGATCGTGTAGTCGAGCGTGTCGAAGGCATCGAGCAGCACCTTGAATTCCTTCTGCGTGATCGTGACGTCGATCCCGAGGTCGCGCCGCCACATTTGTTGCACGGCCTCGGCGAGGCGCTGGTTGATCTCGGAGGAAATCGTCGTGAGCTCGATTGGCGGCAGGCCCTTGCCGTCGGGGTAACCGGCCTCGGCGAGGAGTTTTTTCGCGGTGACGAGATCGCGCGCGACGATAGCCGGCGGCGTGTAGCCCGCGAGGCCCGGCGGCGTGAGGGCGGTGGCGGCGACCTGGCCGCCGCGCAGGACGTTTTTCACGATGGCCTCGCGGTCGATCGCGAACGACAGCGCGCGGCGGAGGCGCACGTCGGACAAGAGGCGGTGCTGCGTGTTGAAGCGGAAAAAATAGCTCTCGATATAAGGCTCGACGCGCAGGAGGGCGGACGCGTCTTTCTTGTAGGCGTCGATTTTGCTCAGGGGGACGTCCCAAGTCGTGTGGAGCTGGCCGGCGCGGAAGGCGAGTTCCTGGTTCTGGGTGGACTCGCTCGGGTAGAAATAGATTTCGGTGAGGCGGACGTTCGCGGCGTCCCAGTAGTGCGGATTCTTTTCCACCCGGATGTGCTGATGGTCTTTCCACTCGCGAAACCGAAACGGCCCGTTGCTCACGAGGGGCGCACCGAGCGTCCACTTCGCGGTGCGGTCATCCCATCGCGCCCCACCCCGCTCGACCGATGCGGCGTGCACCGGGAAGCACACGTTGGCGCGCAGCACGGTGAGAAAATACGCGGTCGGGCGCTCCAGCGTGATTTCGAGCGTGAAGTCATCGGGGGCGCGAAAGCCAACCACGCCGAAGTCCGTGAGCTTTCCGCGCGCAAACGCCTCGGCGTTCTTCACCGGATAGAGCGCGTCTTTGTATTCGGAGCCGAGCGCCGGCGTGAGCGCGCGTTTGAACGCATAGAGAAAATCCCGCGCCGTGAGCGGATCGCCGTTGGACCATTTTCCGTTTCGCTGCAGGTGAAAGGTGCAGACGAGCCCATCCGGAGAGACCGCCCACCGCTCGGCGGCGCCGGGACGTGGTTGGAGGGTCTCCTCGTCGAGCGTGATCAGCCCCTCGAAGACCGCGCCGAGAACGTTGTGGTCGACCGCGCCGCCCGCGAGATGCGGATCGAGCGACTGCACCTCGGCGCCGTTGCCGACGTGGAGCACGCCCGTGCGATTGCCGAGCACGACCGTGGTCTCGCGTTTCGAGCACGCGGACAGCGCAACGATCACTGAGACCAAACCGGCGCAGAGGAAAAAATGAAACGGGCGCGAGAACACGGAGCCGAGCGTTGCAGGGCTCGGGCCCACTGTGCAACGTGGACGCGCATGAAAATCCACCCCGCGCGCGGCCTGCTTTTCCTCCTCGGGGTGTTCGCCTTCGTCTTCGCCGCGTCCACCCGTGCCGCCGAGGGCTGGCGTGATCTCTTCAATGGCCACGACCTCACCGGCTGGACAGCCAACGCCTATCCGGATTCGTGGACGATCGTCGACGGCTCGATCCGCGCGCACGCCACCACGGAGAGTTCGCACCTGTTTTTCGTCGGCGACGGGACGGCCGATTTCGTGCGCTTCAAAAACTTCGAGCTCGAAGTCGTGGCGCGCGGCGAGCCCGGGGCGAACAGCGGCGGGTTCGTCCACACGGATCTCGCGGCGGGCGGCGCGGCCCTGCGACTCTCGAACGGCTACGAGGTCCAGCTCAACAGCACCGCCAAGGAAAAGCGCAAGACCGGCAGCCTCTACGCCGTCGCCGACCTCGATCAATCGCCCGTCGACGAAACGATGTGGTTCACCGCCAAAATCACGGTGAAGGACCGTCGCATCGTGATTTAGATCAACGGTCGGACGACGGTGGACTACACCGAGCCGGAAAACGTGGTGCGTCCGCCCGAGCGGAAGGGCCGCAAGCTGAACCCGCTCGGCGGCGCCATCGCGCTCCAAGCCCACGACCCGAGGAGCGTGTTTTATTTCAAAAGCGTGCGGGTGCGGATCCTCGATTGATGGCCACCGCGCGCGCCTGCGTGGACGCGCCGAGTGTCGGCAAACCAACCAGCAGCAGTGCGGCCAGGAAAATCAGGCCGAAGACAAAATCCCGCCGCCAGAAGTCGCGGCGACTGATAGACCGCAGCCGGAGCCAACGGGCGCCGGTCCTGTCGCGTCGGGCGTGATCGCCCCCATGATGCCGATCGAGAACACGAGGAGCAGCGCGAGTGTCCTCACCGGCAGGCGCGGGATCGCCGCACCGGCGGCGAGCACGACGGGCAACACGGCGGTGGTGTGCGCGGTGAGGCTGGCGAACAGGTCGTGCACGACAAAGAAAAACACGACGAGGGCGACCCGCACGAGCAACGGCGAGTGGCCGGCGAGCAGCGACGCCGTCCCCTGCCCAAACCGCGCGATGACGCCGACCTTGTTCAGTCCATCGGCGAGCGTGAGCATCGTGGCAAACCACGCGAAGGTGTTCCACGCCGTCGCCTGGGCGACGATCTCGTCCCACGTCACGACGCGGCCCACCACCTTGAGGGGGATGGTCGCGAGGGCGCCGAGGGTCGCATCGATCCACCGGCCGCCGAAAATCCACAGGCCGAGCGCCACGACGACGAGAACCGTCATCGTCCACTCGCGCCGGGTGACGGCGCCGATTTTCGCCCGCTCCTGCGCGGCCCAGGGCGGGACTTGGGCGCTTGTCCGGATTTCCGGCGGGTAGATTCTGAGAACGAGCCACGGTAGCGCCAACAACAGCGGCAGCCCGATTGGCGCAAAGCCCGCGAACCACTGAACCCACGACACTTCGAGGCCGGTGGCTTTCTTGCCCATTTCGAGCGCGAGCAGGTTGGCGGCAAGGGCCGTAAAAAACAGTGAACTCGTCACCCACGTTGCGGCGAAGGCCGTCCACAGGAGGTCGGCGCCGATTTTCCGGGCCGACTCTCCGGGCAACGAGCCCTGGAGCGGCGGGATGGCCCGGACCACGGGTAAGACGATTCCCCCGCTGCGCGCGCTGTTGGACGGCGTAAACGGTACCAGCACGAGATCCGCCAGCATGACCGCGCAGCCCAAGCCCGGCGTGCGCCCCCAGCCGGCACGCGGAAGGAGGGATCCAGCGTTGGCGCCGCGCTGAAGGGCAGGCCGCGCCCCGCGATGAGGGGGCCCCCACCAGGCCGATGGCGCCCGCGGGCCACGGTTCCGGGACGAGCCCAACCATCACCGCGGCGAACACCGCGAACTACCTCCATGCCTGCGGCGCGAGCCCGGGCGGCAAGGGGCACAGCGCGAGCACCCCGCCGACCGCCAGCGGCACGGCCGCACGCCAAAGGGCCGACGCGGCGTTGGCGGCTGCGGCGCTCACGGCTCGGCGGTCTACGCTATGGCGTCCGCGATCGCGCGCCCCACTTCGTCCGTCGTCGCGGAACCGCCGAGGTCGCGGGTGCGCGGGCCGCGTTGCACGACCGCTTCGATGGCGCGCACGACGGAGGCAGCGGCCTCCGGTTGGCCAAGGTGCTCGAGCATCATGGCGCCGGACCAAATCTG
>SYGN01000241.1 GCA_005799525.1 Opitutaceae bacterium
CGGCAGCAAGTCGGTAATAAATTCCCATTCCTCCTCGAGCAAGTTCGTCACGGCTTTCATGCCGGCTTGATACTGCTCTCATGACTGTGACGGCAATCATTAAGTTAGCGCCTATGGGGCTCGACCCCTACCTGTCCAATCCGCTCGACTACTTTAATCGCCCGCACGTCTACACGCACTGGTGGCTCCGGCTCCACGATTTCGGGCTCACGCGGGCGAGCAATTTATGGGTCGGGCTGACTGTGGTGGTGGTTTTTTTTCTGGGCTGCGATGATGGGCCTGCGACCGTGCGGCTGGCGCGAGTTGATTTGGTATGGTTTGGTTTTGGGGGCTCCGCCTATGCTGCTGGCGGTCAATCGGGCCAACAACGATCTCGTGATTTTCGTGCTGCTCGCTCCGGTGGTGCCGTGCCTGCTCGATGGGCGGCGGCTCGTGCGGATGGCGGCGGTGGGGTTGGTCGCGATCGCCGCCGGGCTGAAATTTTTTCCGGCGAGCGCGGGCCTGGTCTTGCTGACCGGAGCGGGCGTGGCGGTGCGGGAAGTGCGCGAGCGTCTGGTGCTAGCGGTGGCGGCGTTGGGGTTGGTCGGGTACGATCTCGCGGGTGATCTTGCTGGAATCGGCAAGCTGGCGCCCAAGGCCTTTGGGCTGATGACGTTTGCGGCGACCAATTTGCCGGCGGTGGGGGTGCCGCGCGTCTATTGCGGAGCCGTTTGTTTGATGATGGCGGCGATTATCGCAGTCGGATTCTGGCGGTCGCGGTGTTTTTCCGGTTGGGCGGTTGGCGCGGGCGATACCGGCGCGTGGCTGAGTTTTGTGCGCGGGGCGGTGCTGTTGAAGGGGTGCTTTTTGGCGGGGACAAATTTTTCCTACCGTTGGGTGTTTGCGATCTGGTTGGCGCCGTTTCTGTGGAAACTTTGCCGCGATGCAGCGGCGCCGTCGTCGGTGCGTCGCTTGGGCCGGTGGACTGCGGGTTTGCTGGTCGTCGCCCTGTGGGCCGATGGAGTGGTGAGCGCGGCGCTTGGCGGTCTGCAACGGGTGATCAATCCAGAGCAGGCGGTGAAAATCGCCGGCGCTTTCTTCACGCTGGAACAGCCCGTCACCTGGATGTTTTTCGCCTGCTTGCTTGGATTCCTCACTCACTTCACGTGCGCGGGATTGCGTGACCTGCTGAGCCGTCCGGCGGAGACGCGGGTGGAATAGTAACGCGCGGTGGCGGGATTGAAAACGCGCAGTGAGGCGCGCGTAGCGATCGCAAGGCCGACTCAGGCTAGGGCGGCGCGGCAGAACTCAACGCACTTTTTGACTTCGGCCACAGCGTTGGAGCCCTCGGGGATTTTGTATTCGAGCTCGATGTCGGCGGGAAATTTCCAGCGCTCCTTGCGCATGAGCTGGAGCACTTCTTTGATGGGTGTCTGCCCCTGACCCCAAACGACGTTGCCGCCGTCGGCGGTGCGGTCTTTGAGGTGCAGGCTGAGAATGCGGCTGTGATATTTTTCGAGCACGGGGATCGGCGAAAGGCCCTTGGTGCCGGCGACATAGTGGCCGATGTCGAGGTTGAAGCCGATGTAGGGGCTGAGCTCCAAAATCGGGTCGGGTTTATCCATGGCCGGCAGGTTTCCGGCGTGATTGTGGAAGGCGACCCAGACTTTGTGTTTCGTGGCAAAAGGGGCGAGCTTCTGGGCCATGGCGTCGGATCGCTCCGTGGTGATGCCAAGGCAACCGAGCGCCTTGGCGACCTCGAAGTTGAAATCGATCTCTTCTTCGGTGGAGCCGAAGGCAATCTTGTGGAGGTGAATGTTTACGCCGGCGTCGTTGTAGAGTTGGCGGAGCTCGCGGCACTTCGCGAGTTGAGCGGCGCGGGTGGCTTCGGTGGGTTTTGCCGCCGGCGGCACGGGGGCGGATTTTTTCTTGGCGCTGGCGGGCGCGACGCTGATGCCGGCGAACTGCTGGATCGGGCCGCCCATGAGTTCGATTTCGCTGAGACCGCATTGGAGGATGCCGCCGAGCGTTTCTTCGGCGGACGTGAACATGCTGCGGTAGCTGTAAGTGATGGCCCCGATGCGCACGCCGTTGAAGACAGAGTTGGGCTTGACGGCGGTGCTCGCAGCCACGGCGTGGCGAGGCAGGAGCGAGGTGGCGAAGAGGGTGGCAGCGGTGCCGAGGAAGGCGCGGCGGGTGGGGAAGGTGGACATGGGGGAGTTCGGTTTATGGGAGTGGTTCGAGGGTGATATTCCGGAAGGAGATTTCGGCGGAGCAGTTGCCGTGGATTTGGAGGGCGATGAGGCCGGTGGGGGCGACGGAGGGGTCGGTCTCGGTGTAGGTGACGGTTGGCTCGCCGTTGAGGGTGATCATGGTCTCCGGGCCTTCGCAGCGGATTTCGTAGCGGTTCCAATCGCCGGGTTTTTCGAGGTGTTTGATCTGTTCGTCAGTGGCGCGGGCCATAAATTTCTTGCGGCGGGATTCGTCGTAGAGGCAACCGGAGTGGCCGGCGCCGATGTCGGCTTGGTAGCCGGACATTTCGTTGGGCGGCTTCGGGATGCGGACGCTGCGGAATTGCACGCCACCGTTGACGAAGCCCTTGGTTCCGATGAGGCGGTATTCGAGGCGGAGGACGAAGTTTTGGTAGGACTTTTTGGTGGCGAGGAATTCGTTGCGGGGGTTGCCGTCGAGGGAGCCGCCGACGATCGCGCCGTCGCGCACGCGCCAGACGGCGGGGTCGCCGTCCCAGTTGGCGAGGTCGGTGCCGTTGAAAAGGGCGGGCGTGGCGGGGGCGGGTGAGGTGGGGCCGCCTTTCTTGATGGGGGCGGCGCGAGCGGTGATTTGTTTCGCGGCGAGGGCGGCCTCTTCGCGGACGTCGGCGTCGGTGAGGTAGGGCGCGAGGAGCGCGGTAGCGGCGGGGTTTTTCCATTGGCCAAGGCTGGCGACGAGGAGGAGTTTTTCGGCTTTGGTGTGGGTGAGGCGGGCGGCGGCGGTGAAGGCGGCGGCGATGTTGAGCGGGGAGCGTTCGCGGCCGGCGGCGACGGTGGCGGCCATGCGGGTGGCGCCGCGGAGGGCAGTCTCGCGGGCGGCTTCCGGGGTGGCGGGGCGCGCGGCAAATTCGAGGAGGGCGGTGGTGGGAGTGGCGTCGGGCCAATCGGCGAGGGTTTGGAGCGCGGCTGCGCGGACGGGGTCGGCGGAATCGGTGAGGGCGGTGCGAACGGCGAAGAACACGTCGTGGGAGCCACCCATGGAACGGACGATGGCGCCGAGGGGGCGGAGGAGGGCGGCGCGGGTGGCGGGATCGGTGGCGGCGCGGAAGGCGGCGAGGGCGGTATCGGCGCGGCGGGTGGGCTCGAGGATTTTCAGCGAGGTGGTGACGATGGCGCGGTCGGCGAGGGTTTTTACGGAGTCGTCGGTGGTGGCGACGGCGAGGGCGATGAGGGCGGGAAGATCGGCGGGGGCGGCGACAAGACCGAGGGCGCGGAGGGCGGCGCGGGCGATTTCGAGATCGGGATCGCGGGCGAGGCGGAGGAGATCGGGGAGGGTGGCGGTGGCTTTGCGTTCGCCCAGGAGGGCGAGGAGGCGGACGCGGAGGGGCGTCTCCATGGTCGACTGGATTTTGAGAATCGCGGCGTCGGTCTCGGGCACGGTGAGGCGCGCGAGGCTGGCGAGGGTGGCGTCGACGAGGGCGGGTGGCGCGGGTGGGCGGAGGGCTTGGAAGAGGAGCTGGAGCGATGTGGCGCGTCCGATGCGGCCGAGGGCGATGATCGCGGCGAGGCGGACTTCGTCGGGCGAGTTTTGCGCGCGGCTTTCGAGCGCGGCGAGGATACCGGGGCCGTCGCGATCGGCGAGGGCGGTGAGAATTTGGGCGTGGAGCGGCGGGGCGAAGCGATCGAGTTCGGCGAGCAGGGCGGGGGTGACCTTGGAGCCGCGGAGTTCGCGCAGGCTCAGGAGACCGAGGTCGCGGGCGTCGACGTCGGAGGAGCGGAGTTGTTCGAGGAGGAGGGCGAGGCCGCCGGAGTCGTCGGCGAAAATGGCGCCGCGGGTAGCGGTGAGCCGGAGCGGGGCGGGGATGTCGGCGTAGCGGACGGTGTGGACGAGGGCGAGGGCAGCGGGACGTTGGTCAGCGGCGACGAGTGAATCGGCGGCGAGCAGCAGGGCTTCGGCGGCGGCGGCGCGGACGGCGGGAGCGCTGCGCGTGAGGGCGCGCTCGAGGTAGCGGATCGCATCCGAAGTGCCGATACGGCCGAGGGCGAGGAGGGCGGGTGCGGTGGTGGGCGAGTTATCGGAAATCGTGAGGACATTGAGCGGTTCGATTGCGAGCGGGTCGCGACGGACGCCGAGGGAGTTGATCACGCCGATCTGCGCGGAGCCGTTGAGGCGGGGGAGGGCGGCGCGGAGAGCGGCGCTGGCGTCGACGTGGGGCATTTGCTCGAGGACGTCGCGGGCGTAGTGGCCGAGTTTTTCGTCGGCGAGGAGCGGGGTGAGCGACGGGATGGCTCCGGGGGTGGCGACGAGGGCGAGTTGTTGGAGGGCGCGGGCGCGGTCGGCGAGCGGAGCGGCGGCGGAGGTGGCGGTGGTGAGAAGGGTGCGTTGCGCGGGGGTCGGGTCGGGGGTGGCGGCGGGGGCGAGGGCGGAAAGGAATAGGAAGAGGGAGAGACAGAGAGACGTGGAGAGGGGGAGGCGGGGGCTCATGGCGACGGGGGAGGCGAAGGGGGCGTATGGGGTGGGCGTCTTGCCGCTCACGAGGCGGGCTAGGGGAGGAGGATCACTCACTCGCTCACGCTCGCGGCGACCGGGGAGGACTCAGATGTGCCAGGGTTCGCGGAGGGCGCGGGTGCGCATGCGGTTGGCTTCGTCGTCGCCGGTGAAGGATTCGGTGGCGGGGTCGAAGGTGAGTTTGCGGCCGAGTTGCCAAGCGATTGCGGCCGCGTGGCAGGCGATGTGCGAGTGGCGCATCACGTTGGAATTCGCGGCGGGGAGGGCGCGGGATTTCACGCAGTTGAAAAAATCGCGCGTGTGGCCGGCGGGGTCGGTGCCGCGCATCGTGAAGGCGCGCCACTCGCTGCGGAGCGAGGCGGGGTGGAGTTCGATCGAGCCGTTGTCGCCGGTCTCGACCCAGCCGGCGTCGCCTTCGAAGCGGACGGGGCAGGTGCCGGTGGAGCCGACAGCGAAATTGGCGGCGTTGGGCGCGGCGGCGGGCTGGCCGATCCAGCCGTCGGGGCGCATGACGAGTTTTACGCCGTTGGCGTAGCGGGCGTGGATGGTGCCGCCGTCAGGCTCGTAGGAAACGGGCACGGTGTCGTCGGCGTTGAGGGCCATTTGGCAGATGTCGACGGTGTGGGCGCCCCAGTCGAGGAGCTTGGCGCCGGAATCGAAATCATAGTAACCACGCCAGCGGCGATCGACGACGTAGGACTTGTTGTAGGGCCGCCATGGAGACGGGCCGAGCCAGAGGTCCCAGTCGATGACGTCGCGCGGCGGCTCGGGTTCGGCGGGGAGCCACGAGGTGTTGCACTCCAGTTTGTAAATGGAGGCGTGGACGGTGTGGATGCGGCCGAGTTTGCCGGAGCGGGCGAGGTGGGCGGCGAACTGGAAGTTGGGGACGTTGCGGCGTTGGGTGCCGGCTTGGAAAACGCGGCCGGTGCGGCGCATGGTGTCGGCGAGCGACTGGCACTGGCCGATGGTGAGGCCGCAGGGTTTTTCGGAGTAGACGTCTTTACCGGCTTTGGCGGCGAGAATGGAGGCGAGGGCGTGCCACCGGTCGCCGGTGGCGATGAGGACGGCGTCGATGTCGGGGCGCGCGAGGAGTTCGCGGAAATCGCGGTAGGCGGTGCAGTCGGTATTGCCGTAGTGGGTGTCGGCCATGGCCTTCACGGAGTCGCGCAGGCGGGCCTGCACGTCGCACGTGGCGAGGTAGTGGACGTCCTTTTCGGCGATCATTGACGCGAGGACTTGGTTGCCGCGCGGGCCGATGCCGATGCCGCCGAGGGTGATGCGGTTGCTCGGAGCGACGCCGCCGCCGCGACCGAGGACGTGCGCGGGGACGATCAATGGGAAGAGCGCGGCGCCGGTGGCGGCGAAGGACTTTTTGAGGAAGGCGCGGCGGGTGGGCGCGGCGGCCGGGGCGAGAGTAGAGCGGCGGGGTGTGGTGCGCATAGGGTGGGCGGACCGCGCCGTAACCGGCGCGGCTACAGGTCGAAGGTGAGGCTCAGGCGAGGGCGAGGGGGCCGGCGGTGCAGAGATCGCGTTTGCCGAAGGTTTCTATCCGGTGGCCGGCGCCATGGGCGAGGGCGAGGTGGAGACGGTTGTGCGGGACTTTGTCGAATTTCAGGGCGCGGCCCATGTCGAAACCGAAGCCGCCGCCTAGGAGGACGAAGGGAATATTGTCGAGGGTGTGGCTGTTGCCTTTGCCGAGCTCGTTGGTCCAGACGATCATCGTGTGGTCGAGCATGGAGCCGTCGCCGCCGGGCTCGGGGGTCGCGGCGAGTTTGTCGGCGAGGTAGCGGACTTCGCCGGCGAACCAGGTGTTGATCTTGATGAGTTTTTTCCGCGCGGCCTCGTCGGTATCGGGTTCGTGCGAGAGGCCGTGGTGGCCGTCGGTGATATCGAGCCAGTTCATGCGCGCGCCGCCGACAGACTTGGTGTATTGGAGTGTGGCGACGCGCGCCATCTCGTTGACGAAGGAATTTACGAGCAGGTCGATCTGCATGCGCGAGAGACGCGGGACGTTGTCATTTTGATCGGCAATGCCGCGTTCGAGGTCGGGCGGGGTGACGCGGAGGGTTTGACTGGAGCTTTGGGTGATTTCGCGTTCGAGCTGGCGGACGAGGGATTCGTGTTCTTCGAGCACGCGGCGGTCTTCCGCGCTGATCATCGTGCGGACTTTGGCGAGTTCGGCCTTCAGCGGATCGAGCACGCTGCGCAGGTTCTCGCGGTCCTTGATCTGCCCGTAGAGTTTTTCGTGCATCTGGTACGGATCAGAGATGGGCGCGACGGGCTGGCCGCTGCCGGCGTAGGACATGCGCGTCCACGGATCGGCACGGTCCTGCACGCCGACGCCGAATTCGAGGGAGCCAAAGCGTGTGCGCGTGAGCTCACGGCTCTGGAAATAGTTTTTGATCTCCTGGTCAATCGAGATGCCGCTGGCCCAGCCGGCGGGCACGCCCGAACCGCCCATAATGTTACCGGGAAGGAGTTCGATGCCGGTGAGCAGGCAGCTCATGCCGCGCATGTGGCCGTCGCCATCGCCGCGGACTTTGTTGGAGAGACCGTGCAGGGTCAGCATTCGGTCGCGGTAGGGTGCGAGCGGTGAGAGGATTTCCTTCAGCTGAAAATCGCGGCCGACCTCGTCGGGCCAGAATGCGGGTGGGATGGTGCCGTTGGGAGAGAAGACGACGACGAGCCGCTGACGCGGACGGGCAGGAGCGGCGAGCGCAAGGCTGGGCAGGCCGGTGATGAAAGGCAGAATCGCGGCGGAGAAGCCGGTTTGGCGGATGAAGGCTCGGCGGTGCATCGTAGTCATGGGTGAGGAGGGGTAGGGGTGGCGGCGACGGTGGCGGTCCCGACGGCAGGGAGCGCGGCGAGGGTGGCGATTTCCGCTATGAGTTTTCGGAGATTATAGCCGGAGGCGATGAAAGAATCGCGCAGACGGGTGACGGTGGCGGTGCCGTAGGCGCGGGGAGTTTGCTTCACGAGGTGGTGGAAAAGCTGCTCGATGAACGCCTGATTGGCGTGGGCGTTGGTGATCGCGAATTCCGCGACGTCGCGCGGGCCCGCGAAGCGCACGGAGGCTTGGCCGTCGTCGGTGTAGTCGCTCGCGGCATCGATCGGGCGACCATTCTCTGTGGTGCGGTAGCGGCCGACAGCGTCATACCACTCGAGGCTGAAACCGAGGGGATTAATCACGGCGTGGCAGCCCTGGCAATTTTCCGAACGGGTGAGCTTCACGACCTTTTCGCGCATCGTCATGCTGTGGTCGAACGAGGTCTCGTCGAAGGTTTGCGCCTGCGGTGGTGGCTTGAGGGCGCGGCCGACGATACTGCGCGTGAGAAACACGCCGCGATGGATCGGCGAGCTCGTGGATTTGTAGGAAAGTGCGGCGAGCAAATACGGGTGCGTGAGCACACCGGAACGTTGGCCGGCGGGTGCGGTCACGCGTGCGAACTCGCCGGATGTCGCCAAGCCGGCAGGTGCGGGCAGGCCGTAGAATGTGGCTAGGCGATCGTTGGCGAAAAGATAGTCGGCGCGAAGCAAGTCGCGAAAATCGGAGTGCTCGCTCCACACGACGACGTCAACAAACGCGCCGAGTGACGCGCGCAGATCGTCGATGATGTCGGGCGTGAAATCAGGGAAGAGTTTCGCATCCTTGCCGAGATCTTCGAGGTAACGGAGTTGGAGCCAGTGCTGGAAGAACTCGCGCACTTTGGCGCGCGCGCGGGGATCCGCGAGGAGGCGCGAGGCCTGGGCGGCGACTTCCTCGGGCGTGCGGAGCCGCCCCTCTTTGGCGGCGCGGGCGAGCTCGACGTCGGGCGCGGAATCCCAAAGGGAAAAGGCTAGGCGGGTGGCGGTGCGAGTGGTGTCCGACTCGTGCGCGGGCACCTCCGTGTAAAGGAAGTGAGGCGATTTCAGCGCGAGCAGGACGACGCGGCGCACGCCGTTCTCCACGTCGGGCGCCGTGCGCAGGAGCGCGGTGACGTTGCGCTGCGTTTCTTCGGGCGTGAGCGGGCGGCGAAACGCGGCGCCGACGAAATTTTCCGCGAAGGCCGCGAGTTTTTGGGCGCGTGCCGGATCTTCGGGGCGCGTACCAGCAAGGCGGTCGAGGTGTTTGATGACGTGGTTCGCGACTTCGAAGGCGGCGTTGGTCGTCGCTTCGTCCCACGCCTTGGAAACCGAAATGCTGCGCTCGTAGCCTTGGCTACTATCGTCGGCGGGGAAGCGCGTCGCGACGACAAAGGTGGGTGCGGCTTTCCCGCTCGAAAGATTGCGCGCGGGGATCGGGCGCTCGCTGCCGTGCGGCGGTTTCCAGCGGAGCGAGATAGCGGGCACAACGGGAGAACCGGTTTTTTCGGGCAAGGCCCACCAGTCGATCGCGATGGGGTAGGCGCGGCCGCCGAGCAGACGGAGCGTGACGCGGTGGTCGGGGTCCATCGGCGTGGAGACGTTGACGTCGAGCGTGGGCTCGTTGCCTGAGCGCGGGTCGGGCTCGGCGTTGATCCAAACGCGGATGCTGTTGGGAGTGCGGATGACGAACTCGTGATCACCGGTCTCCTCGGCGATGACCGTGCCACGCCACTGTGCGGAGAAGCCGGCGGGCTCTCGCGAATTCGGCGTGGCGGGTCGGTCGAGGGGTGGGAGCGCGAGGCGTGCGCGGAGTTCGCCGTTTTCGGGGAAGACAAAATCGACGGCGGCGTCGGTGCCGCGGTGGGCGATTTTCGCAGCGTCGAAACGGCCGCGTTGGGCGACGGAAAAATACGTGGCCGCGAGGCCGTGCGTTGCGTCGGATGACATGGGCTCCGCAGCGGTGGGCGGGGCGACCGCGCGGATAAGATCAGCGATCGTCACGGCGTATTGGCGGTTCGTGAGATGGGCGAGCTCGATGCGCGCCGGATTCAATCGGGCTTGCGCGGCGGGTGAGTAAAATGACTCGAAGACGTAGGCGGCGACGGCCTCGGACTCACGGGGCGCAAGCGTGCCCGGATGATCGTCAGGCATGTTCTTCTCGATGTAACGGGCGAGGCGGGGCAGCGACCAGTCGCCGACGAGTGCCCCCTGGTATTTGTTGTCGACGCCTTCGCCGCGTGCGCCATGACAGTCTGCGCATTTTTGCCCGTAGATCTGTTTGCCCGAGGCAATGGTCACGGGCGGTGCGACCGTGCAGGAAACGACTGCGGCGGCCGCCGCCATCGTGACGAGCGCCGCGGCGGTTCCGAAAGATAGTGGCGAGGGCCGAGTCATGGGGTGTGGGGTTGAGGCGAAACTTTTTTCCGCTGCAACGCAAAGGCTGGGTGCGCGCATTGCACGGTCTCGCGAACTAGCACTCCTCGGGATGAGTGAACGGGTGCCGTGGGCCGCGCCCCGGAAGGCAAATCCAATCTAAAAGGTTCCCTTGAGCCCCAACGTCCACAGGGAAGCATTGTCCTGTCGGGATCGGAATTGCGCATGAGGAGGCGTGCTGGGTCCGGCGACTTCCGCGTCCTGCGGGGCGGTGCCGAGGTTGCGGAGGTTCGCGAATAGGCCGACCTGTTTCCAAAAATAATATTCGGCGGTAAGGTCGATGTAGAGAGCCTTGGAGCCCCAGTTGTAGGTGCCGGGCTCAATGCTGCGGCCGGTGGCGACGATGCCGCGCCGCTGGCGGCCGCGGTAGTTCCAATTCATGCGCACATTGTATTTCGGCCGGGTGAGGCTCACCCCCCAACTCGCGGTGCGCGGAACATATCCGGCGAAGTTGCTGGCGCCTTCGCCCGTGGCACGGAGCGCACTGGCGTTGGCGAACACCTGCACGCCACGCGCCCACGGGGGCAGAAACGTGAGCGCCTGCTTGTAGTCGAATTCCAGGCCGGTCATGCGCACGGTGCTCTGGAGATTGTGTTTCGTGACGACGTCGTAGGGATCGTAGGTATTTGGGTCCAAGCCGTAGAGCGCGAGGAACGCGGGTGTGGCGTTGAACACGGTGCTGCCGAAGAAGTTTTCGAAATCGCGTTGGAAGGCACCGATCGAAATCTGGCCGACGCGCTCGAAATAATACTCGAACCGCACCTTGGTGGATTTCGCGCTCCAGGCCTTGAGTCCGACGTTGTTGACGGTGATTCGGTTGTTTCCACTCGGGAGGTTTTCGGTGTCCGGCAGGGTGAGGCCGCTGGAGTATTCGGCGAAATCAGGACGGCCGATTGAGTGGTAGTAGCCTGCTCGGGCGATCAGGTTTTCGCGGACGTTGAAACTCACATTGAGGCTGGGGAAGAACCGGAGGTATTCCTTCTGGGCGTGCAGGCCGCGATCGACTCGGGTGAGCTGGGCGATGCGCACGGGGTCGGTCGTGATCGGCGCGCCGGTGCGCGTGCCGGGGAGGAGAATGACGTTCCCGGCGGCGTCGCGCTGGAAATTGCGTGTGGGGTCCGTGAGCGGGCCCTCGCCCTGTACGTTGGTCTGCTCGGCGCGGAGGCCGACCACCCATTTCAGCCGCCGCTGGAAAAAGGCGGCGTCGGTGCGAACGTAGGCGGATGAGATCACCTCCTCGATGTGTTTCGAGAGATTGACGGCCCCCGTGTGCGCCGTGGCCTCGTTGACGGTGAAGTATTCGGGATGCTGCTGGTGGACATCCCAGTAGCGCTCGTTGCTCACCCATTGGACGCCGGGGAATCCGAACGGCGAACCGCGACCGGCGGTGTAGGTGTCGAAGGCGGCGCGCGCACCGTCGTCGCTGCCGAGGGGATCCGTGGGCGTGACGGTGGCGCGGCTATCCGCGCCGACGTAATTGTAGGTGGTGTTGGCGCCGCGGATATCGCGCAGGTTGTGCTTCACGTCGAGGCCGCCTTTGACGATGACAGGGACGTTGAAGAGGTTGAGATCGCGACGGGCGTTGGCGTAGGCGCTGCGCCGCACGTCGACGGCGTGATTGGGGGCGGAGGTCGCCGCCGTGAGTACGTAGCTGTCGATATTGAACGGATCGACGGGCTGGCCCGTGCGGGGCTCGGTGACGGTGATGGTCTCGGGCCGGAGGTAGGAAATGTTATCGAAGGTCACGGTGACGTTATTCCGGCGTGCCGTGGAGTTTTGGAACAGGCCCTTGCCGATATCGACGTAGTGGTTGCTCGCGTAGGAGTGCCCGGTGCCGGCTTCCACTTTCCAAACCGCACCATCGTGGCGCCACACGAAAGTCGGCATGTAACTCGTGCCGGATTTTTTGCGCGTCTGACTGACGAGCTGGAGCGCACCACCGGTGGCGTTGCTGCGGGTGTACCTAGTTGAGAACTGGCCGAGGGACGTGTTACTGACGAGGAAGGTAAGCGTGCGATTGTTGAACGGTGCGTCGAGGTAGGCGTATTGAAAAGAAAGTGACAGGCGATCGCGCTCGGTGAGTTTGTAGTCGAGCGTCGTGCCGATGGAGGAGCGGGTGGTGGTCTTCATGCCGTCGAGCACCGCGTAGTCGCTGAGGTAGGGCTGGCCGATCGGGGTGTCGGGGAAGGCGGCGCCGTTGGTGGCCGAGGTGGTACCGCGCCAGACGGTCGACATCATATCGTTAGGTGCGTATTGCATGGAGGTGTTGCCGGAAAGCGTGAAACCGAAACGCCGGTTGACGGGGACGATCCAAGAAAAATCAAACCCCGGCTGGGTTTTGCGGGTGGGTTCGCGGAAGAGGCCCGGAGTCTTGGCGAGCGTGCGCTCGTTGTCGCGGAACATGGCGAACGCGCTCACGTTGAGGACCGGTCGCACGCGTTCGAAAGCACCGCGCGGCACCATGTTGACGGAGCCGGCGAGGGCCGAGCCGGGCGATTCGGGTGTGGGCGAATAAGAAACCTCGATACGCGAGATGTTGTTGATCGAGATGAGCTCTAGTTCAATCGTGCGCGCGGTGCCGCCGGAAGCGCCGCTCGCGAGATCGAAACCGCCGACGGTGATCGGCACGTTGTTTCCCGGCACGCCGTTCATGGAGATGCTGCGCGCATCACCGCCGGCGTAGTCGATGGTAATCCCTGGAAGATGTTTTAGAAACTGGCCCACGTTGCCCTCAGCGGTGGCGCCGAATTCGTCGGTGGAAACGACGTTGAGGATGTTGGAGGCGAAGCGCTGTTCGTTGATCGCGAGCGCAGCGCCGTCCATCTCGCGCGAGGTGGCGACGACGAAATGGTCGAGTTTGACGGGGGCGCCGTCGGCACTGGCCCGGGAAGTGCCCGCGGTGAGGGCCACATCAAGCAACGAAGTCTGGCCCGTGGTAACGATGACCGTGGCGGTGTGCGCGGTGAGGCCGGTGAAGGAGGCGCGAATCCGGACCGCGCCCGCCGGGACCGAGGTGAAACGGTAGCGCCCGTCGGCATCGGTGAAGGTTTCGAAAGCTGTGCCCTCAATCGTGAGGCGGGCTTTTTCGAGGGTGTCGCCCGTCGAGGGGTTGGAGACGCGGCCCTCGATCGTGCCGGTGGCGACGGCTTGGGCGCGGGCCGAACAGACGACCCCATCGCCCGTCAGTGAGCAAGCGCAGGCGAAAACGAGGACAGCGGCGAGGGCGGGCGAGAGGCGAGGGCGGAAGGGGTGACAAAGCATAGTGGATCAGTTGACGTGGACGCGGGGGTGGGGCCAGGTCGGTGAGGTTGTGGCGGGGCGGCTGCGGGGTTGACAATCTTTTGGCGAGCGACGCGGTGGTTCGGTCCCGGTGCGGGGGCGCAGCAAAACATCATCCGGTTGCCGCGCGCAGCGATCCGCGCGACCGCACGGGAATGCGCAGTGCCCATGCCCAGGAGAATCCTGCTTGTCAGCGACGGGATGGGCCGCGGGATGCAGCTCACGTGTTAGCGGACGTCGAAAAAGGGCCTGAGGCAGGAGCTCGCTGGAGGGCGCGGGGATGCCGGTGAAGACTTCGGTCGCGCTGAATCGTCCGCCAGCGGGCTCCTACCTTTCCCCCGTACCTTTCCTCCGATCGGCCTCACGTTTTCGGACGATATGTTATGGGAACGTTCCTCGAACTCGGCAACGACGGCGGTGCGGAGGTGACTCGCAAGTGCGTGCGTGACGGCGAGATTAGCACCGCGCAAACGCGTCCGAGCCAAGGGGAGTTTTACCGGGGGATCATCGCGCAGTAGGGGAATGCGGACTACGTTTTGTCGCGCTGCGGCTGGTCGGCAAGCCACGCGGTCCCTCGCCGCGGGCGCAAGGGTGAGTGCCGAGGGAAACGTAGACTAACGTCGCGTGATATTTGGACGATAGTCGAAACACCCCTCGCTCACGCTCGCCGCTACCCGCAGTCAAAAACTCAAATGACGTTGGTCTAAGCCGTAACGATGCAGTTGAAAAGCGCCACCGATTGGGAAGTGACTGATGGTGAATGAAACCTAATCAATCGAAGGGCGAAAACCCGCTTCACCAAACGGTGGCAGAAAAAATTCAGTTCGAAAGTGCCGGTCAGTCGATCCAAATCGAGTTCACCGACCAGCAGCTCAGCCCGCA
>SYGN01000242.1 GCA_005799525.1 Opitutaceae bacterium
AGCAGCAGACGTATCTGGCGCGCGCAACGCGTCACGGTGACCGGGCCGGCGACCGGCAGTCGCTGCGGGGCGAAATCTGGGAGGAGCGGCTGGAGGTCGCGGCGCAAGCGGCCGGCATCAATCTGAAAAAAATGGGAGCGAAGAAATCCGAGGCGGACAAGGTGCTGTTGGCGGCAGCATTGAAGGCGACGACCGATGTCTCGAACGGTTGGCTGACCGGGCGACTGCAAATGGGCACACCAGCGAGTGCGAGCTCTGTGTGCAGAGCCCGATCCTCGGAGGGAAAAAGCGGCTTTTGCGGTGGCGCGACGTAGTCATTGTTTGTTTCCACCCTCACCGCTTGGCACTTCGGGCGTCACCGAATCGTTGCGGTAAATCCGACGCCAAAACCCTTGCTTCGGTCCGACCGGCGTGTCTTCTCTCTTTTCCCCGCGTTCGCGCGGATCAACAAACATAGTCAACAACGCTAGTAACAATCGGAGAGCTTTAACATGGCAGCAAAAGTCGCAATCAACGGTTTCGGTCGCATCGGTCGCCTGGTGTTCCGCGCACTCGTGGAACAGGGCCTGCTCGGAACGACGCTCGACGTCGTCGCCGTCGGAGACATCGTCCCCGCCGACAACCTTGCCTATCTGCTCAAGTATGACTCTACGCAGGGCAAGTTCGCCGGCACTGTCAGCTCCAAGAAGTCTTCGCCTGACAAGCTCGAGGACGACGTCCTCATCGTCAACGGCCAGGAAATCCTCGTGGTTTCCGCGCGGTCTCCCACCGAGCTCCCTTGGGCCAAACTGGGTGTCCAGCTCGTGATCGAGTCGACCGGTCTCTTCACTGAAGCCGACAAGGCCAAGGGCCACATCACCGCCGGGGCCAAGAAGGTCATCATCTCCGCTCCGGCGAAGGGTGAAGACATCACCGTCGTGATGGGCGTGAACGATCAGAAGCTCGATTTGGCGGTGCATCACATCATTTCCAACGCGTCCTGCACCACGAACTGCCTCGCGCCGATCGTGCACGTCCTCCTCAAGGAAGGCTTCGGCATCGACGAAGGTCTCATGACCACCGTTCACTCCTACACCGCGACGCAGAAGACCGTCGACGGTCCGTCGAAGAAGGATTGGAAGGGCGGTCGCACCGCGGCGCAGAACATCATCCCGTCTACGACGGGTGCCGCTAGGGCCACCGCGCTCGTGTGCCCCGAGGTGAAGGGCAAGCTCACCGGCATGGCCTTCCGCGTGCCGACCCCAACCGTCTCGGTCGTCGATCTCACCGTGCGCACTACGAAAGAGACCTCCTACAAGGAAATCTGCGCTGCGATGAAAAACGCCAGCGAGACTTACTTGAAGGGCATCCTCGCCTACACCAGTGACGAAGTCGTCTCGAGTGACTTCATCCACGACAAACATTCGTCGATCTTTGACGCGGGTTCGGGTGTCGAGCTGAACAGCAAGTTCTTCAAGCTCATCTCTTGGTATGACAACGAGTGGGGTTATTCCAATCGCGTGGTCGACCTCACCAAGAAGATCGCCGCCGGGATCTAAGCGTCCCGGGCGCTGAATTCTAGCGAGCAGCGAGCAGCGAGTAGCGAGCAGCAACGCCGCGAATCCGCCACCGCTACTCGCTTCTTTTTTTTACCCGCTCCTCATTCCTCGCCACTCATCTGCCATGCCCAAATTCCAATCCATCCGCGACCTCGACCTCGCCGGCAAACGCGTGCTCATGCGCGTCGATTTCAACGTCCCGCAGGACAAACAGACCGGCGCGATCACCAACACGGCGCGCATCGCGGCCGCGTTGCCCTCGATCACGTTTGCGCTCGAGCGCGGCGCGTCCGTTGTTCTCATGTCGCACCTCGGCCGTCCCGACGGTCAGAAGATCGCCAAGTTTTCTCTCCAGCCTGTGGCCGTGGAACTCGAAAAACTGCTCGGAAAATCTGTGACGTTTCTCGATGACTGCGTCGGCCCGGCAGTCGAAGCGGCCTGCGCGAAGATCGCGCCCGGGAGTGTCGTATTGTTGGAGAATCTCCGCTTTCACATCGAGGAAGAGGGCAAGGTGAAGCTCGAGGACGGCACGTCCAAGAAGGCCGATCCAGCGGCGGTCGCGGCTTTCCGCGCTTCGCTGACGAAGCTCGGCGACTTCTTTGTGAACGATGCCTTCGGCACCGCGCACCGCGCGCACTCGTCGATGGTCGGCGTGGCGCTGCCGGTGAAGGCGGCCGGCTTTCTGATGGAGGCCGAACTCAAGGCGTTCGCCAAAGTACTCGAAACGCCCGACCGGCCGCTGTTGGCTATTCTCGGCGGGGCGAAGATCGCGGACAAGATTCCGCTCATCCACAATCTGATCGAGAAGGCCGACAAGATCATCATCGGCGGCGGCATGGCTTACACGTTCTACAAGCAGCTGCATGGGATGCCGATTGGCACGAGCCTCTTCGATGCGGAGGGTGCCAAGATCGTGGGTGAGCTCACGGCGAAGGCCAAGGCCCGCGGTGTCGAACTGATCTTCCCGGTCGACTTCCTCTGTGCCGATCGATTCGCGCCGGATGCGAACACGCAGACCGCGGAAATCGCGACGGGTATTCCTGACGGTTGGGGCGGCCTTGACGCGGGCCCCAAGTCCATCGCCCTTTACCGCGCGGCGATTCTCTCCTCCAAGACGATCATCTGGAACGGTCCGGCTGGGGTCTTCGAATTTGAAAAGTTTGCGACTGCGACCAAGGCCATGGCTGAGGCGATCGCCGAAGCGACGGTGGCGGGTGCCACGACGATCGTCGGCGGCGGTGACACCGCGACGGCGGCGAAGAAGTTTGGGGTCGCGAAAAAAGTCACTCACTGCTCCACCGGCGGCGGCGCCAGCCTCGAGTTCCTCGAGGGCAAAGTGCTTCCCGGTGTGGCGTTCCTCGAAAACTAAAATCCAACTATCATGATCTCCCGCAAGAAACTCATCGCCGGCAATTGGAAGATGAACAAGACCTCGGCTGACGCGCTGACGCTCGTGGCCGACCTCGTCGCCTCCGTCGGCCGGCAGACCGACGTCGAGGTCGTTGTGTGCCCGCCGTTCACGTCGATCGAGACGGTCGGCAAGGCCATCGAAGGCTCCACGTTGAAACTCGGCGCACAAAATATGCACCCCGAGGCGAACGGTGCCTACACCGGTGAAGTATCCGCGCCGATGTTGCGCGCGCTCTTTACGACGCATGTCATTTTGGGCCATAGCGAGCGGCGGGCGCTCTTCGGAGAGACGGACGCCTTCGTTAACAAGAAGGTGCTCACCGCGCTGAAGAACCAACTGAAGCCCGTTCTGTGTGTCGGTGAATCGCTCGGTGAACGCGAGCTTGGTTTAACGCTCAAGATCGTCCAAACTCAGCTCGAAGCTGGTCTCGACGGGGTGAGCAAGGACTTGGCACCGAGCGTCGTGATCGCCTACGATCCCGTCTGGGCGATCGGCACCGGCAAGGTGGCCACGACCGAGCAGGCGCAAGAGGTGCATGCGTTCATCCGCAGTCTGCTCACGAAGCTCTTCACCGAGCCCGTGGCGCAAAAGGTGCGCATCCTTTATGGCGGCTCAATGAAGCCTGCGAATGCGCCCGAGCTACTCGCCCAAAAAGATATCGACGGCGGCCTCATCGGCGGCGCGGCCCTCGAGGCGCGGAGCTTCGTGGAACTCGTCACCGCAGCGGCGGCGGCGAAGTAGGCGCGGTGGGCGTGCGACCGCCCCCCGGTCGCATGGCCTGCGGTGATCGTTTCGGAGTTGGGATCTGTTCGGAGTTGCGACCGGGGGCGGTCGCGCTCGCACGTTAACTCGACCTCGCGGCCATTGCCGTGATGAGCGCGAAGAGAAACGATTTGTCGCCTGGTAACGTATCAAGCGCGGAGCGCGCCGCCGCTGACAACTCCGCCGCGAAACGCCGCGAGGCTTCGAGGCCGTGGAGTTTTACGAATGTCGTCTTGTCGGCCTTCGCGTCCTTCCCCGCAGTTTTCCCGAGCGTCGCGGTATCGGCCGTGGCGTCGAGGATGTCGTCGATGATTTGAAACGCCAAACCGAGGTGGCGGCCCGCGCGTCGGAGGAGGGCGAGGGTGGGGCCGGGCCGCTCGCCGCCCAAAAGGCCGCCCATCACGAGTGCGGCTTCGATCATCGCGGCCGTTTTGTTAAGATGGATAAATTCGAGCTCTTGCGGAGTGGCGTCGGATTTTTTTTCGGCGAGCAAGTCTTCCATCTGGCCGCCGATGAGGCGGCGGCTGCCTGCGTCGTCGGCGAGTTCGCGGATCAGCGCGTGGGCGAGGGTGGGTTGCGCGGCGTAGCCCTCGGCGAGCAAAGCGAAGGCGTGCGTGAGCAGCGCGTCGCCGGCGAGGAGCGCGGTCGGTTCGTCGAATTGTTTGTGCGCGGTGGGACGGCCGCGGCGGAGGTCGTCGTTGTCCATGCACGGCAGGTCGTCATGGATGAGCGAGTAGGTGTGGAGGCACTCAATCGCGACGGCAGCGGGGAGCGGATCCGTCGGCTCGCGGGCGTTCGCCGCTACCGATTGAAAAAGTTCGGCGGTCGCGAGCACGAGCACGGGACGGAGGCGTTTTCCACCGGCCGCGAGCGTGTAGCGCATCGCGGTGTGGAGGCGGGCGGGGCGGGTCGTCGCGGCCGGGAGGTGGAGGTCGAGACCCTGTTCGACGCGGGCGACGTGGCGTTTGAGTTCGGCGGCAAAGTCCATCGGGTGGCGAGTAGCGCGCGGTTCACGGCAGTCATCAAACAAATTTGCCGGCCGAAAGAGCGCGTTGTTAAACACACTCGCCAAGGCGCGGGAGCGTACCCATAACGGCGCGCGATCCAAACCATGCCAACCTACGAGTATGCCTGCCCTGAGTGCGGCCACGAATTTGAGCAGTTTCAGTCGATGCTCGACGAACCCCTCAAGAAGTGCCCGAAATGCAAGAAAACCGGCGTCAAGCGTCTCGTCGGCGGTGGCGCTGGACTGATCTTCAAGGGTACGGGGTTTTACATCACCGACTACAAGACGAAGAAAGGCACGCCGCACAAAGACGGTGGCAGTGACTCCAAGGCCTCGTCGAGCGAGAGTAAAACCAGTGATAGCAAACCTGCGACGAGCACACCGGCCACACCGGCCGCACCGGTCAAGGCATCGAAGTCGGCCAAGAAGTAGCGTTGCGTTTTCCCCATGAGCAAAAAAATTGATCGAGCACCACCGTCCTCGGGTTGGGGCGAGGTCATCCTCGGCGCGGCCTTGAGCGTGGTGTTGGGTGCGGTGCTCGGCGCGCTGGCCCTGGTGTTGAAGCCGACGGTCACCGTGAAAGAGCTGCCGAAGGAGCCGGTTGCGGGAGTGACCTATTTTATCGAGGGCTCGCGCGATACCAACAAAGGGAAGCAGGCCGCGGCCAAACGAAAATCTTTTACCCAGGGGGCAACGGGAGTTTTCTCGATTACCGAGGACGAGCTGAACGCGTTGGTCGTGTCGGCCAAGCCAGTGGCCGTGCCGGCGGCGGCACCGAAACCCCGTGAGAAAGCTGCGTCGGCAGCGGCTGCGTCCAAAGAATTTCTCACGGCGGGCACCCTGAACTTCCGGATCCGCACGGGGGTCGTACACATTGGGCTGCCGGTGACGATCAGTGCGCTGGGGGAGCAATGGCGCGTCGTGGTGCAGGCACAGGGGCGGTTTGCGAAAAAAGGTCAGGCCTTCGTGTTCGAGCCGGAGACGGTCCTCATCGGGTCCTGTCCGGTTCAGCGTCTGCCTTATGCTTCGACGTATGTGACGAAGAAATTTCTGAGCTCGCAGACGCTGACCGAAGACATCGCGGCGGCGTGGCCGAGGTTGGCGAGCCTCACGGTCGATGGGAGCACGCTGAAACTGACCATGCCGTGAAGCGGATTCGGTTACTGGCCCTCGGCCTCGTGGCGATCTCTGCGACCGCGTGGGGTCCCGCCGCCAGTGGTCCGGCTTTGCCGGTCCTGTTTCAGTCTGCGCCGGGACGATTCGAAGTTGCGGCGGTGGACGTCGGCGGTGCGCAACGGGTCGTCGCCCAAGCCACGGAGGCCTGGCAGCTGCTCGCGGGGCCGCTGGCCTTACCGGAGGCGTTTCCGTCGCCCGTGTTCGTGCGACTCATCCCGTCGAAGGAGTGGACTGAGCCGGTGCCCTTTCGGGTGTTTGTCGAGGTGGGCGGAGTGGTCTCGGTGCGGGTGCGGTGGGACGCCACGACACCTGAGCTATTTGTGCGGCGCGCGCTCGTGCAAGGATTGTTGATGCGGCAGGCGGTGGCGCGGCACGGTCTCAACGAGCGACTCGCTGCGCCGCTTTGGTTGGAGCAAGCGTGCGTCGGTTGGTGGCGTACGCGTGCGGAGCCCGCCCTGCTCGACGCGCTCAAGCAATCGACGGCTGGACGAAGTCCGCCGGCGTTGGATCGGCTGCTCACGTGGCGGCGCGGCGAAACCGAGCCGTTGGAATTGAGCGATGGGGCGGTGTGGCTCCTCGCGTTCCTGCGCAGTGAATCTGGGCGGCCGCAGGAGTGGTCAGCGTTTTTGCAGCGACTCCTCGGCGGCGAAGCGCCGGACGTGGCGTTGGCGGCTTCATTTCCGTCGCGATTTGAGAATGCGCGGGAGCGCGAGTTGTGGTGGCAGACCGGTTGGCATCACCTGCGGCGTGCGCGGACCTTACCGGGCTTGGAGGCGGCCGAATCGCGAGCGGAACTGGCGGACCTCGCACGGTTCGTCGTCCTCCGAGGGGGAGGAGACGCGGTGATGACGCTGCGCGATCTGCTTGGTCAGGCGGGCGACCCCGTGGTGGCAGATGAACTCACGAGGCGGGCCACCGCGCTCAACCGTGTGCTGCCCGCGGTGCATCCTTTCTACCGCAATGCCGCCCTCTCGTTTGGCGAATTGCTGGCGGGGCGAAACAAGTCGGCGGAACGGCGGGAGTCGTTGTGGACGGCCTTCGAAGCGGACTGGCGGGACGCGAACGAATTGGCGGCGGCAAGTGCGGCCGCGCTAGATGCGATTGAGCTCAGCCGTTTATTGTCATCTAATAAATGATAAAAACGCTATGCTATGACCTGAGCCGCGCTTTTCCGTTGCAGTCAGACGGATCTTCCCCTGTTTCGGTCAATTTAATTAGATAATTACGAATGAAAATAGTGCGATTTACTGTTGTCACTAACTTACGGTATTAAACCTTGCGGCCCGGCGCCGCCGGCCCCAGCGTCGGGTCATGTTCATCAAGCGCAACCGCAGCCGCCAGGGCGGCAAGACCTACCACTCGGTGTTGCTGGTGGAGGGCGTAAGGGAACCGGTGATACGTC
>SYGN01000035.1 GCA_005799525.1 Opitutaceae bacterium
ATGTCGGCGCGAAGTTTGAAATCTATCAACTCATCCATCAGCTCGCGGATCGCGGCGCGGGCGTGCTCGTCATCTCGTCGGAGATTGAGGAACTGACCGGCATCTGCGACCGCATCCTCGTGATGCGTCACGGTGCAATCACCGGCGAATTTCCGCGCGAGCAGTTTGATCGGGAGAAGATTCTCGCGGCAGCGTTGCATGGATCCAAGGGATGAACTCGTCCGGTTCCAAGCCATTGCTCCGCCTGCTGGACTTCGCGCCGGTCGCGCTTTTCGCCGTCGTGCTGCTCGTCTTTGGCCTGATGTCCGACAAGTTTCTTACCGCCGACAACTTCACGCAGATTCTCGTCCAATCATCGGCCACGGCGGTCGTGGCCACCGGCATGACCTTCGTGCTGCTCACGGCGGGCGTGGACTTGTCCGTGGGAGCGATCATGTTCATCGGCGCGGGGCTCGCCGGGAAGATGGCGCTCGCCGGACAACCATTGCCGCTCTGTCTGCTGGTCATGATCGGCGTCGGGCTGATGGGTGGGGCGGTAAACGCGCTGCTCGTCACGCGCCTGAAACTCGTCGCCTTCATCGCCACGCTGGCGACGCTCTACATCGGGCGCGGCACCGGGCGCTGGATCACGCAGACGCGCGCGATGAACCTGCCGGACGCCTTTCTCGCCCTCGGCTCGGCGAAGTGGCTCAGCATCCCGTTGCCGTTATGGATGGCGGGCGCGGTCATCCTGATCGCGCAACTCGTCCTCTCGAACACACCCTTCGGTCGCCAGCTCTACGCGCTGGGCAACAACCCTGAGGCCGCGAGGAAGGCCGGGCTGAACACCACGCGCCTGCTCGCGGCCGTCTACATCATCTGCGGCCTGTGCGCGGGTCTCGGCGGCATCCTCGCGCTGGCGCAACTCGGCGCCGTGTCGCCGAAGTTCGGCGAGCTCTACGAATTCGACGCCATCACGGCGGCGGTGCTCGGGGGCACGAGCCTGTTCGGAGGACGCGGCAAGGTGTTTCCCGGAACGGTGCTCGGCGCGATCCTGCTCAAGAGCATCTTCAACGGCCTCGTCATTGTGCAGGCCGATCCGTATCTATATCCGCTCATCACCAGCGGCATCATCTTCCTGGCCGTGCTGCTCGACAGCCAGCGGACGGAACTGCTGGCGCGGTTGAATCGGCGAAGGATTTTTTAGTCTGTGGTTGGTGGTTCTTTGCGCCATCAACTGCTGGTGTTGAATCCGTTCGACGAGGGACCGAACCGGGGTCTGGCTTTGTGGTTTGGGGTCGAGCGGTAACCGCGTCCGATGTTTCCCTTCAGCTTGCCCGTTGGTGCACACGCAACGCACGCCACCGGCCGGCAGGGTTAGTCAGCCTGGCCCACCGCGACATTCCGAATCCCGCTTCCGAACCTCCTGCCGCCCGCGCTCCTGTCCCCGCGGATCCACCGATGCGACGCTCGCCTCGGCCAAGGACTAGGCTTTCGGAGCGTCCATGAATTGGCGCGGGCTGCGGATCCGAACGCCGCCGTGGGTCTTGAGCGTCAGCAGGTCCTTGTCACCCGTGATGATGACGTCGGCCTGCGCCGCCAACGCCGTGGCCAGGACGAGATCGTCATCGGGATCGCGGCAGACGCGAGCGGGCAGCGGCAACGGCGACACGAGCCGGGCGCGGCGTTGGTAAACGAGGAAGAGCGGCGTGCGATTTGGCGGCAGACCGAGCTTGCCCTCGAGTTTCTCCGCCAGCTCCGCCACCAGCCCGGGCGCAGTGAACCACTCGTGGAGCAGCGCCTGACCTTTCAGCAATTCGCGGCATGTGCCCGGCACCAAGACGGCGGACAAGAGGACGTTGGTATCGAGGACGAGCTTCAAGAGAAGAGCCGGAACACGTCGTCGTCGGTCTTCAATCCGAGGGCCGCAGCCTTGGGCGCGGCCAAGGCCGCGGTTTCGTCGAGGGCGTCAATCCAGAGCTGGGCCTCGATGGCGTGCCGCACGTATTGGCTGAGATTCTGGCGCTTGCGTTTGGCCAGCTGAGTCAGGCGACGGCGGCTGCCCTTGGGCAGGCGGAGAGTGAGGACTTCTTCCATTTGTATGACATTGTAATACGCGGCAGCAGAGTCAAGCGGTGCCGTGAGAGCCGGTGCCGGGCACCCGGGACGGAGTCACGCTTTGGGCTTTGGGATCAAGCGGTGAACGCGTCCCACATTTTTCGTCACCCGCGCTCCCATGCTTCCGCGCCCCCGATTCGGATAACGTGCGCTTTCCCTGCATGAATCATCTCAAGCAAAGCCGTTCCGTCCTTTGGGGTAGAACCGGAAGGGGCTGAGCGTGATACGGACCGTGACTCGGCGATCAGTTCCTCCAGGCCGCCAAGCCCGTAGCGGGCGCAGACGCTCCGAACCTCGTCCAATTCCAAATCCGGATTGCGGACCAGTAGTTCGATGATGTCCGCCTGGGACTTGTGCCCGCCGGCATAGAGTTTGAGCGCGATCAGGTGGGGAATCGGCACAATTTTGAGCGGACTGTCTTCACGCACGACCAGCGTCGAGAGCCGCACGGCATCTTCGATCACCGCCGGAAAGCGGCCGAAAAACTGACGATCTGCACCAGGCCAAAGCCACCGCTGACATCGATGACGCCACCGAGGGGATCCTCTACGTCGGGTTCCCGCAATTCCGCTTCAAACCCAGCCTCGTGCAGCGACCCGACCACGGCCCGCAGTGTCGGCACGTCGGCATTGATACCCAGATCGAGATCCTCGGTCTGCCGCACATAATAGTGGGCCGAAAGCGCCACCGTCCCGATCACGACCGCTTCGATGTGATTTCGCGCCTGAACGGCGAGAATTTTCTCCGCGGCCTGCAGAAGATCATCGGGGTGACTCATACGGGCGTTTTAGCCGGCTGCGGTTTGAGCCAAGAGAAGCGAGCGCCCATGGTCAGCGCGGCCGCGATCCGCTCCTGCACCGACAGGCGCCTGATCCGTTCCTGTTCCCGCTCGCGGGCTTGAGCCGCACACGCGCTCCGACGCGGCCCGCGACCCGGGACTGCAGCAGGGGTGTTTGGGCCGTGTGCCATGAGTTTTGCCGTTGGCTGAGTGTCAGGGAGCACACGGACCGCTCAAGGAGATTCCACGTAGATAAAAAAACAGGAGGCCTCCTGACCTCATTCCCCAGGGCCGGAGAGAGAGACGGGAGCCAATGCGCGTCGACAACGAAGCATCAGTCCGTCGGCTCAGGGCGAGCGCAGAACCGTGTGGTCGCCCAGTCGGCCTGCGTAGAGCTGCGAAGCCCGCAGATCGTCGGCCTCCAAATACGGGAACTCGGTAAGAATATCTGCCTCTGTCATGCCGGAGCCGAGCATCTCCAAAATGTCCTTCATCCAAATACGCATTCCGCGAATGCACGGCTTCCCGCCACATTGCTCGGGATCGACGGTGATGCATTCGCTGAGATTCATGCCCCAACGTCGTTCGCGACGCCTCCGTTTGCCAAGCTTTCCCTGGAATCGCCGTCACCCTGCGCCGCCTTGCCACTCCCGCAGCCCACGAACAATGGTGGCTCTCGTTGCTTCCATTTTCGGCTCTCTGTTTTTCTATGAAATCCCCCTGTTCAACACTCACTGCGTTTTTCATCGTTTGCTCGACCCTCTCCGCCGCGGCTAACCTCGCAGCCACGCCCGCCGACCGCATCGCCGCCGTCACCGCCACGCCCGGCCTCGTTGCCTTCTGGGACTTCGTGCAACGCGAGCCCGCCGCCCCGCACCGCTTCACCGCCCACGTGCCCGCCGGTGCGACCAACCGATTCTCCCTCGATGCCGGCAACTACATCCACGACTTCTGGGGCGAGGGCCGCACCGCCACCTACGCCGATTTCCCGCTTCTCGGCCGCGGCCCCTTCGGCGAGGCGATCCGTATCCGGCAGGAAACCGACGCCACCTTCCGCCCGTTCCTCTTCGTCCCGCGCGCCCGTCTACACGACTCGCCGATCGATCTGAAGGGCCCCAACCTATCCGTCACAGTCGTCGTCTGGGCCATCCGCGAGAGCGGCAACCACGCCCTCGCCGGCATCTGGCACGAGGGCACCGATCTGAAACAAAAGGAAACCTCCGCCATCAAAAAGGTCGAACGCGGCCAGCGCCAATACGCGCTCTTCGCCGGCCTCAACAAGGAAGGATCCGCCTGCGGCCACGTCTCTGAAAACGGCGCCAGTTCCTTTCTCAACCGCTACGCGTTGCATAAAAGCAACTCGGCCGACCAGTCACCCAAGGTTCCCGCCGACTCGCCCGCCGCCGTCCTCGAAGCCTCGTGGCAGTGCTTCGCGATGACTTCCAACCACGCGACGCAAGAACTCACCGGTTGGCTCAACGGCGTCGCCGGCGACCGCTGGCTAGAGAATCCGAAAACCGACAACCTCATCAAATCGGCCTACAATGCATGGCTGCAGGGCCGCCTCCACCGTGAGCCCGGCCTCCAGCCCGGCGAAGACTCCGCGTTTCCGCCCGATCAATTCTACAATCCGCCCGAGGACCAACTCGTCTCGACCAAAGTCCTCAGCGAGTCCGCCGACGAACGCGTCGAGCTCCGCGAATATCGCTACACGCGCCTCCAGGTCACGCTCCGGCGCGGCGCCGACGGCTCTTTCACTGAGACCGCCCGCGACCTCGCCGCGTTGCGCCTGAATTCCTAGTGGTTTTCCTACGACACGCTTTACTCGCCCGCTAACGACGGCACCGGCGGACCCTTCACCATCGGACGCGTGATTCACAGCTCTCGCAGCGTCGGCTTCACCGGCTGGATCGGCGGCGTCGCAGTTTTTAATCGTGCACTGGACGCCGCGGAGTTGGCCCGGCTCGCCGCGCTCGCCCGCGCGCAGCCCATCACGGCCCCGCGTCCGTAGCGCCACCTCACCGCCGCTCCGCCTCCGCCCGCGGTGTCCCGCTCGGACTCATTCCAATTCGCGATCAAGTTGGGACTAATCTGCCGGAAGGTAGGAGCCTGCTTGCAGGCGATTCAGCTCGTAGCCATCGCCTGCAAGCAGGCTCCTACAAATCGCGTGAATCTCATCTCGAAAGCGAACTGGGCTGAGCCACCGCGCTCGGCCAACATTCACCGGCATCCGACGCGCCCGCTCACGCGTACTATTAGTTATGCCTTATCCCCGTCCTCTTTCCTTTCGCAAACTCGGCTTCCTCCTTGCCGTCGCCTTGATCGGCACCCACGCCCCGGTCCTCATCGCCGCCGACACCCCGTCCGCCGAAACCTGGACCCAGTGGCGCGGGCCTTCCCGCGATGGCAAAGTCGCCGGGCCCACCTGGCCCACGAAGCTGAGCGAAGACACCCTCAAGCCGACGTGGACTCTCCCCCTCGGCCCGAGCTACTCCGGCCCGGTTGTTTCCGCCGACCGCGTCTTCGTCACCGAAACCCGCGACAAATCCACCGAGGTCGTGCGCGCGCTCGATCGCCAAACCGGCAAAGAGCTCTGGAGCCACTCGTGGGCGGGCGCGATGTCCGTGCCGTTCTACGCCAAGTCCCGCGGCGACTGGATTCGCGCCACTCCCGCCACCAATGGAAAACTCGTGTTCGTCGCCGGCATGCGCGACGTCCTCGTCGCCGTCGATGCCGTCACTGGTAAGGAGCAGTGGTCCGTCGATTTCGTCAAATACTACGGCACCGGCGTGCCTGACTTCGGCCTCGTGTGTTCCCCGCTTTTGGACGGAGACGCGATCTTCATCCAAGCCGCCAACTCCCTCGTCAAACTCAAGCAGGACACCGGTGAAATCATCTGGCGATCCTTTGAAGGCAAACCCGGCGTCATGTCTGCCGGTTCGTTTTCTTCGCCGGTACTCGCGACGATTCACGGCCAGCGCCAGCTCGTCGTGCAATCCCGCGAAAACCTCGCCGGCATCGATTTGGAATCCGGCAAGGTCCTTTGGTCGCATCCCGTGCCGTCTTATCGTGGGATGAACATCCTGACGCCCACCGTGTTCGGCGACGCCGTCTTCACGAGCAGTCACCAGAATCGCAGCTGGCTCTACTCCGTCGCCAAAACCGAGGGGGCCTTCACGGTGCAGGAATCGTGGAGCAACAACGCCCAAGGCTATATGTCGACGCCCGTCATCATCGACGGTCACGCCTACCTGCACATGGGCAACCAACGATTCACCTGCATCGACCTCAAAACCGGCACGCGCGTGTGGAACTCCGACTCATTCGGAAAATACTCCAGCCTCGTTTCGCAGGGCGACCGCATTCTCGCTCTCGATGAACGCGGCTTTCTGCTCCTGATCAAAGCCGACCCGAAAGGTTTTCAATTGCTCGATCAACGCAAAGTCGCCGCCGAAGATACCTGGGCCCACCTCGCCGTGTGCGGCGATGAAATCTTCGTGCGCGAACTCCGCGCCATGTCCGCCTTCCGCTGGCAAGCTCCCAAGCTCAGCGCTGCTGTCGCCCCGCCCGCCGCGTCCCCGCGAGCCTCCGCGGACGAGTGAGCCGCCGCGAGCCCTACGACTCACTTGCCTCTCGTTAGATAACTCTCAGCTCCGCGCCTTCTTTTTCCAGTCGCTCCGCATCGTCCGCGAACGCAGCACATTAGCCGCTGCGTCGTCGAACTGCTCCTTCACCGGGTCCCACTTGAGCGGACGCCCCAGCTCCATTGCGATCGCCCCGAGGTGCAGCGTCGTGCACAGCCGGTGCAGCGCCTCCGCCGTATACATCGGCGGTCGCCCCTGGCGGATCGCATCGAGGAAATCACGCTGCTCGCGCTCGGGCCGCGGCCAGAGTTTGTTCGTCTTCGGATCGTAGGTCTTCCGAAAGATGTTCATGTCACTCGCCGCGAGCGGACCCGACCAGCCCTTGTTGCCCACCCAACCGTTGCTGCCTTCGAAGCGGAGCGAGACTTCGCCCGCTGTCACCTCGAGCTCTACGCCGTTCGCGTAAGTGTAGGTAATCTCGTAAGTCTGTGGAACCGTGTTCACAGAGTTCGGCGGAATCACGCCTTTGCCCCGGACTGCGACCGGGCTGGAGTTCTCGGAAAAATTCGCGACCTGCGCCGTGTCGACGAGATGCGCGCCCCAGTCCGTGAGCGAGCCACCCGAGAAATCGCGGATCTGCCGCCACACCTGCGGATCGAGGAGCGTCGGCGTGTAGGGGCGGTGCGGAGCTGGCCCGAGCCACATCTCGTAATCCAAATCGGCTGGCACCTTCACCGGTTCCTCCCGCGCAAAGACGGGTTTGATCGGCAGACTCACCTTGATGCGCTCCAGTTTTCCAATCGCTCCGTTGCGCACGGCCTCGGCGAGCTTGTGGTAATAAATCACTGCGCGATCCTCGAGCCCCGTGGCGAACATCGCCTTGCGCGCCGCCACATCGTTTGCGAGTCGCCGCCCTTCCTCAATCGTCAGCGTGGGCTTTTCACAAAACACCTTCTTGCCCGCCGCGAGCGCCAGCTGCGCCATCGTCACGTGCCAATGGTCCGGCGTCGAAATCACCGCGACATCGATGTCCGGCCGAGCCAGCAGTGCCCGAAAATCCGCGATCAGCGCGCACCCCGGCCCACCGTATTTCTCGTCGACAAGCTTGCGCGCTTCCTCCCGTCGACGCCCCCACACATCGCATACCGCCACGACGCGGCAGTCGTCCTGTTGCAGAAACGATTTGAGATTCACCCCGATGCCGTGCGCACCGAGGCCGATGCAGCCGAGTGTGATCTTGTTCGACGGCGCATTGGCCCCGAGCAACCGCGCCGGAATAAATTGCGGCGCGACTCCCGCCGCGAACACGCCGGCGAGACTGGATTTGAGAAACGAGCGGCGGGTAGAAACGGAGGTTTGCATGAGAAGGAAAATAAAGAGCATGCAATTCACGCCACCAGTGTCGATTCCCCATGTGCTGCGCAGCGCGCACCGTTCGCTCAGCCGCCCGCCACGGGTGCACACCCCCTTCTGCCGATCTAACCCACCGCCGCCCGAAACTTTTCCCGTTGCGCCCCTACCGCGTCGCGCACCTAAACTCGACCTTCTGCCCTGCTCCACCGACTCCGCGCCGCCCTCGTTTCAATGAAAAAATTTTCCACCCGCCGCCGTTTCCTCGCTACCTCCGCTGCCGCCGCTTTCGGCTTCCAATTTTTCCGCGGCCCTCTCTTCGGCGCCGCCGCACCAAGCAACAAGCTAAACCTTGCCGGTATCGGCGTTGGCGGCCAGGGAGCCCCGAACCTCAGAGCCTGCGCCAGCGAAAACATCGTCGCCCTCTGCGACGTCGATTCCGCCTACGCCGCCAAAACCTTCGCACGCTACCCGGAGGCGAAAACCTACGTGGACTACCGCGTGATGTTGGAAAAAGAAAAGGACATCGACGCCGTCATCATTGCCACCCCCGACCACACGCACGCCGTGATCACGCTCGCGGCACTGGCCGCCGGAAAACACGTGTATTGCCAAAAGCCCCTCACGCACACGGTTCGCGAAGCCCGCACGATCACCGCGGCCGCGCGTCGCACCAAAGTGCACACGCAGATGGGGAACCAAGGCCACTCCTCCGAATCCATTCGCCTCCTCAAAGAATGGCTCGCCGCTGGCGTCATCGGCGAGGTGCGCGAGGTTCATGCGTGGACCGACCGCCCCGTCGGCGGCGATCCGTGGTCCAACTTCGCCGTGCAGGCGCAGTCAAAAGACACCCCGCCCGTGCCCGCCACGCTCGATTGGGATCTTTGGCTCGGCCCCGTCGCCCATCGCCCGTATCATCCCGACTACCACCCGTTGAAATGGCGAGCGTGGCTCGACTTCGGCACCGGCCCGCTCGGCGACATGGGCTGCCATATCATCGATCCGGCTTTCTGGGCCCTCGACCTCGGTGCGCCCACCACCGTCGAAGCCACCACGACCCATTGGGAAAAAGACGTGAGTTCACAGACGTTTCCGCGCGCGTCGATTGTTCGCTACAAATTCCCCGCCCGCGGCGCCCGCCCGTCCGTCGCACTCACGTGGTATGACGGCCGTCTCCAGCCGCCCGTGCCCGTCGACCTGGAGCCCGGCCGCAAACTCCCCGGCAGCGGCGCGCTCATCATCGGAGACAAGGGCACCCTGCTCCACGGCTCCCACGGCGCCGGCGGACTCCGCCTCCTGCCCGAGACACGGATGAAAGAGTTTGTGCGCCCGGAGAAAACCCTGCCCCGCGTCGTCGGCAGCCACGAAGCCGATTGGCTCCGTGCCTGCAAAGCCGGCCCCGGCGCCCCACCTCCGTGCTCGACTTTTGAATACGGCGGTGCCCTCACCGAGACCGTCCTGCTCGGCGTCCTCGCGATGCGCTTGCCGAACCAACGCCTCACGTGGGACTCCGCCAATTTGCAGTTCGCCAACAACCCCGCCGCCGATGCCCTCCTCCACACCCCGTATCGCGACGGCTGGAGCCTGTAAAATACATCACCAGCGCGTCCTGTTCTACCTGTCATTGTCACCTTCCAATTTCCGATCACCGATGCACTCCCCGCTCTTCCGCTGGCTCGCCCTCGTCTCACTCGCGCTCCTCGCCACGCTCTCGCTTGGCACTCGCGCCGCCGCCCCCGCCGCGCCGGCCTCGGCGCCCGCCACCCTCACCGCCGAAGAAAAAGCCGCCGACTGGCGCCTCCTCTTCGATGGCCACTCGCTCGCCGGTTGGCGCCTCTTCAGCAAACCCGCCACGACCCCCATCGGCCCGGGTTGGAAAGTGGAGAACGGCATTCTCAAGAAAGTCGCCGGTATCAAAACGGGCGATATCATCACCGCGCAGACCTTCGACAACTTCGAATTACGTTGGGAATGGCGCATAGAGAAAGACGGCAATAACGGCGTAAAATATTTCGTCACTGAAGCACGCCCCGGCGCGCCCGGTCACGAGTATCAGATGATCGACGACAACGCCCCAAAGTGGGCCTCGCTCCACGCTGAGTCCAAGACCGGCTCCTTCTACGAAGTTCTCCCCCCAGCCGCAGACCGCCCGCTCAACCCACCCGGTCAGTGGAATCGCTCCCGCATTGTCGTCCGCGGCCAGTTCGTTGAACACTGGCTCAACGACCGCAACGTCCTCACCTACGAACTCGGCAGCACCGCCGTCAAAGCCGGCATCGCCAAAAGCAAATTCGCGAAATACCCGGACTTCGGCCGAAAAATTCGCGGTCACATTATGCTCACCGATCACGGCGACGAAGCCTGGTTCCGCGCCATTAAGCTCCGCGAGCTCCCTTCCCCGTAATTCTCCTCCTCTCCTCCGGTCGCCCAGCTCGTGAGAGCAGGGCCCACGCCCGCTAAGATGTCCATACCCCTGCTCCGCCGCATGTTCAGCCTCGTGTTGGCCGCGCTCTCCTCCGCGGCCGGAGGCGAGCCAGCGCGACTCGAATTCAACCGCGACATCCGCCCCATCCTTTCGGAAAACTGTTTCCACTGCCACGGCCAGGACGCCAACCGCCGCGAGGCCAAGCTCCGCCTCGACGAACGCGACAACGCCACCCGTGAGCGCGACGGCCGTTTCGTCATCGCCCCCATCAAAGACCTCAAGCAACGCGGTCTCCTCGACGATACACTCGTCATTTGGGGCGGTGAATTCGGCCGTACGCCCTACGCCCAAGGCGACGCCAATCGCGAAAAATACGGCCCTGTTCACCACGGCAAAGCCTTTTCGATTTGGATGGCCGGCGTTGGTATCCAGGGCGGCATCACGCACGGCACGACCGACGACTTCGGTTTCAACGTCGTCGAAAATCCCGTCCACGCCCACGACCTCCATGCGACGATTCTGCACTGTCTCGGCATCGACCACACGCGCCTCACCTTCAAATACCAAGGTCGCCAATACCGTCTCACCGACGTCCACGTCGAAGTCGTCAAAGCCATCCTCACATGATCCATCGCACCATCATCCTCGCCTTCGCGCTCGCAACCTTCGCCACGGCCGTCACGGCCGCCCCAAAGAATCCGTTTTTCGCCATGGACAATATCGCGCGCGGCGGCCCCGACCTCGCGCCCGCCATGCTCAAGGAACTCGGCTACGACGGCTTCGGCGGCCGCGTGCCCGACGAGACGATGCTGCCCGCCATCACCGCGCGCGGCCTGAAATTCTTCAACGCCTACCACGTCCTAGAACTCAACCCCTCCACGCCCGCACCGAACGACCCACTCCGCGCGTGGCTTGTCGCGATGCGTGGCAAAGACACCGTCCTCTGGCTCGCCATTAACAAAGTCACGCGCCCCGACGGAAAACTCTTCGCTCCGTCCGCCCTCGACGCCGATGATTACGTCCTCGGCCAAATCCGCGCCATCGCCGACGTCGTTAAAGCCAACGGCATCCGCGTCGCCCTCTACCCGCACACCGGCTTCTGGCTCGCCCGCGTCGACGATGCGCTGCGCGTCGCGGAAAAACTCAATCGCCCCGATATCGGTGTGACCTTCAATCTCTGCCACTGGCTCAAAGTCGAAGGCGCCGACCGCGATCCCGTGCCCGTGCTCCGCGCCGCACTGCCGCGCCTGATGTTCGTCTCGATCAGCGGTGCCGACACAGGCGATACCCGCGCGATGGGCTGGGACCGACTCATCCAACCGCTCGACGCTGGCACCTACGATCTCGCAGCCTTCCTGCGCACGCTCCGCACCGTCGGCTACACCGGCCCCGTCGGTTTCCAAGGCTACAACATTAAAGGCGAAACCCGCGACATCCTTGCCCGCAGCATCGCCGCGTGGCGGACGTTCGATTCCGCCGCTCCGTAGCCGGTGCGGCTACCTCAACCCGCCGTAGCCAAACTCGTTATAGTGCGGACCACGTGCACAGACAGACCGTCCGCCCAGACTTCGTTCCATCCGCTTCTTGCCGGTCTGGCCACGAACTCCCTCGGGAACTGGCCGACAGCGCCACGACCAAAACATCATCCGCCTCGACCGTTTCGGCGTAGCCCACCTCTTCGCCCTCGCTCTGGCAGCCGTGCGGTCTTTCTGGGCACACTGAGCGATAGCCAACCCCGCCGGCCTCCACCCGCACTTCACAACCACCGCGCAGCCACGCGATCAAAATAAATTTACCTGCCGAAACTCCCCTGGCGTCTGGCCATATTCGCTCTTGAACGCGGACTGCAGGTAGTGGCTGTAGGCAAACCCCGTCTGCCCGGCGATGGCCTCGACCGTCAGGTCGGTCTCGCGCAGGAGGCGCTCCACCTCGCGGAAGCGCACGCGGAGAATCTCCTCCTTCGGGGTGCGGCCGATCGCCGCCTTCATCTGGCGATCGAGGGTGCTGCGCGAGGCATTCAATTTCCGGCACCGTTCGTCGACGTTCAACCCCGTGGCGGCGTTGGGCGAGACCGCGGGCGACAAGGCGATGAGCCCAGAGGATTTTCGAGGGCGGCCGAGCCGAAGGTCGTCACCACGCTTCGCGTGATGCCTGAGCGGGTTCATCACGCGGAGCGTGATGACTACAATGCAGGGCCTCGCGGGCCAGCGGAAGGCTATCGACTTGAATTTGGCCAAGCGCCACGCGGCACCACTGGAGATTTGACCCTGCGCCCTGCACC
>SYGN01000243.1 GCA_005799525.1 Opitutaceae bacterium
GAAGGGATAAGCGCTGAAAGCATCTAAGCGCCAAGCCCATCCCAAGATAAGATCACAATCCCCGCAAGGGGTGCAAGGTCCGGGTAGACCACCCGGTTGATAGGCCAGAGGTGTAATTGGGGTAACCCATTCAGCTTACTGGTACTAATGACCTTGCCGGTTTATGCAGACCTTCATTTTATTTCTAGGCGTTTATTTTACCTTCTAATTCTGTTTTGATCATTTGAATTTTTTACACTTCCTTCATAAGGAGTTAATTTTCTTGGTGACCACAGGCGAGGGGTTCCACTCGTTCCCATCCCGAACACGGCCGTTAAGCCCTCAGCCGCCGATGGTAGTTGGACGTTAGGTCCCGCGAGAGTAGGTCGTTGCCAAGTTTATAGCCCGGATCTTCAAAAAAAGGTCCGGGCTTCTTTTTTGAGCGTTAGCCGCCGCCCGCGGTTCGCCAATCCTGCGTAAGCGACCGGCTGGGATACCCTAAAGGGGATTGCTGAAGCTACACAGTGAAGTAGCGGGATTGAAGCTGTTAGAAACGGGGGTTATCGAAGACGGAGGGAAACGGGATTGGCGCGGCGACGCGTTTGCGCCGGCTGCGGCAGTGAGCAGCAGACCGCCACCCTCTCACCGCGACGGGAAACCTGCGTCCCGCCCACTTCCCTTCGCTTTGTCTACGGACCAGCTGGTGCACCGTGAGTCCAGTCGGCGTTACGGGCTGCGGCTATTGATACCGGTGGGCGCTGATAGGGCGCAATGTCGCGGGAAAAATGAGGGGCCCGAGAATGGCCGCGAGGACCTTGGCGGGAGTTGAAATCCGCTAGGTTGATCCGACGTTCCGCGAGCGGCGGGTGGCTGCGGCCATCAGGTGCGCATGAACGGAAAATGTGCGTTCACTGCCCCGCCGAGGGACCGGTAAGTGGGTTCCGTTTGGATGCAAGAGCCGGGTGTTGCTGGTGTCGCGGAGCTCATCCGTAAAAAATTCTTCGGTGACCCAGCGCCTTAGGGCCGGATCACGAATCGGAAACACCACCTCGACGCGGCGCAAGAAATTGCGCGGCATCCAATCGGCGCTGCCGGCGAGAATCACCGGTTCGCCTCGGGCGTTTTCGAAGTAAGCGGCCCGCGCGTGCTCGAGAAACCGCCCGACGAGGCTGCGCACGCGAATGTTTTCAGAGAGGCCGGGCACGCCCGGCACGAGACTGCACGTGCCGCGGACGATCAGGTCGATCTTCACTCCGGCCTGTGAAGCGCCGTAAAGTGCGTCGATGGTGGTCTTGTCCACCAAGGAATTCATCTTGGCGATGATGCGCGCGGGGTGGCCGGCTGCAGCGTTGCGGGTTTCGGTTGCGATCAGGGCGTTGATCCGGCGGTGCAGACTGTAGGGCGCGACGAGGAGATGGCGGAACTTTGGCGATCGGCCAAATCCGGTTAGCGTGTTAAAGAGTTGGGCGACGTCGCGGGTGATGTCGGCCCGAGCGGTGAAGTGGCTCAGGTCGGTGTAATAGCGAGCGGTGCGGGGGTTGTAGTTGCCCGTGCCCAGCTGGGCGTAGTGGCGCATGCGTCGGCCCTCGCGGCGGACGACAAGGCACATCTTGCAGTGGGTCTTGTGCCCCACGAGGCCGTAAACGACGTGGACCCCGGCCTCCTCGAGCTGTTTGGCCCACTGGATATTGTTCGCCTCGTCGAAGCGCGCTTTCAGTTCGACGAGCGCAGTCACCTGCTTGCCGTTTTGCGAGGCCTCGATCAGCGCACGCACCAAGGGCGAATCGCCACTCGTGCGATAGAACGTCTGTTTGATCGCAAACACCTGCGGATCACGTGCGGCCTGCTCGACGAAATCGACCACGGGTTGAAACGAATCGTAGGGATGGTGCAGGAGGACGTCCTGCGCGCGGAGCGCCTCGAAGATCCCCGAGGGATTACGCAAAGGAGAGGCGTTGACGGGGGTAAACGAGGGGAACTTGAGGTCGGGTCGATCGAGGTCGCCGATGCTTTGGAGTCGCATCAGGTTGATGGGACCCTTGAGCCGGAAGACATTATCAGGCGGCAGCGCGAGTTCGTGGCAGAGCGTCGCAAAGAGGGCCGCGTTAACTCCATCCTCGATTTCGAGACGAACCGCGGCACCGCGGCGGAGGTTTCGCAGTTCCGCCTCGATTTTCACGAGGAGATTCGCGGCTTCTTCCTCGTCGATGTAGAGTTCGCTGTTGCGGGTGACCCGAAACGCGTGCGCGGCGGTCAAGCGGTAACCGGGGAACAGTTCTCCGGCGCAGAGTTTGATGATTTCGCTGAGGAAGATGATGCGCTGAGGACCGCGGCCACCAAGAGCGATGCTCACGAGGCGTGGTAAGATGCGGGGCACAGGCAAAATCGCGACCAAGTGTTCAAGCTTCGCGGTCGCCGGATTGTCTAGCGTCACCACGATGTTCAACTCCTTGTTGCCGAGTTGGGGAAACGGATGCGACTGATCGAGCGCCAGCGGTGTCAGCACGGGATAAACCTGCTCGCGAAAATAGGCCCGCACCCAGGCCAGCTCGCGGGGCGAAAGATCTTGGGCGCTTTTAAAGTGGATCCCTTCGATTGCGAGCGCCGGTGCCAGTTGGTCTCGCCAGCAGCGGTATTGGTCCTCGATAAAAGCATCGACGGTCGCGCGGATGCGCTGGAGTTGTTGGCTTGGATTGAGCCCGTCCGGGCCGGGTTCGGTCACGCCTGAATCCCGTTGCTGCATCAAACCGGCGACGCGGATTTGAAAAAACTCGTCGAGGTTGCTTCCGGTGATGGCGAGGTAGCGGACGCGCTCGATCAAAGGGTGACGGTCGGTTTGGGCCTGCTCGAGGACCCGGCGGTTAAACGCGAGCCAGCTCAACTCGCGGTTAAAATAAATGGGAGCGGAAAGAGCGGGAGTGGTCTTGGGCGTGCGCGAGGCCATGCGAGTTGAACCTTAAAACCGTAGGCTCGATCCCGGGCTAAACCAACTTAATCACGGTCGTCTCGCAAATGTAACACAGCCGGATGCCCGAATCTCGGTGCGCTCGCGCCTCCCTCCGAGCCCTCGCAGCGAACGCGACAGCACCGGTGTTTTTCGAAGTGTCCACTTGCGGCCCGTACGCGCTTCGTGCGAGATGGCCGTGATGGCCCGAAGCGACCAACGTCCGGTGACGGTGCACATGATCGCGGAGCACGTTGGCGTCTCGGCGTCAGCCGTTTCGACCGTGCTCGCAGATCGCCACGAGGAGCGCCGGCTTGCCCCGGCGACGGTCGAAAAGATTCGCAAGGCGGTGCGCGACCTCGGCTACGTGCCGAACGTGGCCGCGCGCCGCCTGCGGGCGCACGATCCGGAGGTGCATCACATTGAACTCGGGATTCTGACTTCGTTCGAGGCGCCGCTGTTTCTTGTGAGCCGGGTGCTGCGGCAGGTCCAGCGGATGGCGGATGCGCGCACGGGACCGGGCCGCAATTTTTCCGTGTCGATCGCGATGTTTCATGCGGGCCGGCTGCGTGAGATGGCGGGGCTGCTCAACGCGAGTCGCTTCAATGGCGTGGTGATTACGAACACGCTGCCGGAGGACGACGCGTTTCTCGCGACAACGACGCTGCCCTATGCGGTCGTCGTGCTCGGGCGACGCTTGCCGAACTATTGCTGCGTACTCGATACGCCGGGCGAGAGCGGACGCCGCGCGGCGGAAATTCTCCTCGGGCGCGGTTGCCGTCGGCCCGTGGTGTTGACGCCGGCGCTGCTCACGCAAAGCACCGCCGAGCGCGCGGAGGCGTTTTGCACGACGGTGCGGGCCCAGACCGGCACGGAACCGGCGCGGGTGGTGGCGGAGGGTTTTACGCCGACGCACGGGGCCGATGCGTTGCGGGCGCATCTCGGCGCGGGCCGCGGTTGCGACGGACTCTACGCGGTGACTGACGGTCTCGCGCTCGGCGCGTATCAGGCGATCAAGGATGCGGGCCGCACGATCCCCAAAGACATCGCGGTCGTCGGGGTCGGAGACCACGAGCATGCGGATTTCTTCGATCCGCCGCTGACCTGCGTGGGGCCGTCCAACGAGACCATCGTCGAGCAAATCGTGACGCAGCTGTTTGATTTGATGAACCGCCGCCGCGTGAAACCGCGGGAGACGTTTGTGCCGCCATCGGTGGCGATGCGCGCCTCGGCCTGAGCGGTGGGCGGGCCGATTTCGGGCAGGCGGCAGAATTTTCGGAGCGACAGAATTTCGCGCTTGAAACTAAATCGATTTAGTAATTTTGGAACCTTGCAGTTTCTCAGAACACCTAAACCCCATGAACCTGTCGACCCTACGCCTTGCCGTGTCCCTCCGTCAGCTGGTGACGTTAATCCTTGCCTTCGCCTTCTGTGCCGCAGTCCGCGCGGCCGACGGCGCCACGCTCTCCGGCACGGTGAGCAACACCGCTACCGGAAATCTTCTCACGGGCGCCAAGGTCGAGATTCCGGCTTTGGGTCTGTCGACCTTGGCCGACAACACCGGCCGCTACGTGCTCGCCGGCGTGCCCGCGGGCACGCACGAGGTCGTCGTTTCCTACACGGGGCTCGATGCGGCGCGCCAGCGCGTGACCGTCTCGGGCGGCCAGCGCGCGCAGCAGAATTTCGATCTCACGTCGGGCATCTACAAGCTCGACGCGTTTCTCGTCACCGGCGAGCGCGAGGGCGCGGCCGTCGCGATCACGGCGCAGCGCAATGCGGACAACGTGAAGAACATCGTGGCGATGGATTCGTTCGGCAATCTCCCCAACATGTCCGCCGGCGAACTCGCGGTTCGTTTGCCGGGCATCGCGGGCAACCTCGACGAGGAGGGCAACGTCACCGGTCTCACCGTGCGCGGTATGGGGCCGACGCTGAACCGCGTCACCGTCGATGGCGGGCTGCTCTCGAACGTTGGCGGCATGAACCGGCAGTTCCAGACGCATTCGCTCACAGGGGCGATGTTCGAGCAGCTCGAGGTGATCAAGGGCCACACGCCGGACAAGGGCGCCGATTCGCTCGGCGGCACGATTAATTTCAAGACGCGTTCGCCGCTCTCCATGCGGGAAAAACGCCGCGTGACCTACAGCGCCTCCGCGCGCTGGGCACCGCCACTCACGCAGCAGATCGCGCTGCGCGAGGCGCACCGCCTGCACCCGCTCGTCAACGTGAGCTACCAGGAAGTGTTCGACACGTTTGGTGGCGAGCGGAACCTCGGCGTGGCGGTCAACACGTTCTACAGCGAAAACGTCGCGGGGTATTTTCGCACGCTGCGCGATTTCGAGAACACCACGGCGCAACCCGCCTATCTCTGGGACTACGGCACGCAGGACGCGTTCAACAGCCGCAAGCAGGCGAGCGTGAACCTCAAGGCCGACTTCCGCCTTTCTGCCGCGACCAAGCTCTCGTTCAACACCATCTACAACGACGCCAACGAGCCCTACAACCGGCTCTACGTCACGCGCGCCTTCACCAACCAGACTGCGCCCAACGCTACCACGTCCGGCGTGGTGCCCGGCTACACGAACCGCATCACGACGGTGCGGCCCGTGGCGACCTCGGTGATCGACGTGACGGAGACGATGTTCAGTTTTTTCAACCGCACGCGGCAGTTCGATCTCGGCGTCGAGCACACTGCCAACCGCCTCGAGCTCGATGCCAACGCGGCCTACAGCACGACGCACAACAACCTCGGCGTCGGCAACGGCGGCACGCTCACCAACCGCATCACCGGCACCGGCTGGATCCTCGACCGCACGCAGTCGGATCTTTATCCGCGCTTCCTGCCGAACGGCGGGCTCGATTTCACCAATCCAGCCAACTACCGGCCCAACGGTTTCCTCACCACACGTAACGACGACCGCGACGTCGAGATCAAGACCGTGCGCGGCAATGTGCGCTACCAGCTTCCGATCGAGGCCACGGTTTTCCTGAAGACGGGCGGCGAGTGGCGCGAGCAGTTCGCCAAGGTCCTGAGCCGCCAGCGCCGCTGGAGCTACACCGGCACGACGGCGTTGCCGGCGGACGCTTCGATTCGCACTTGGGACGCACAGAAGACGGGCCGCCAGACTCCGCAATTTGAATCCGCCTCGCTGATCAAGGGCGAGGTGCCCGTCACCCCGTCGCTCTGGAACGAGGATCTCTATTTCAAATCGCAGACGGGTTTCACCGGCACCAACGCCGTGACCGAGACCGTCACCGCCGGCTACGTGATGGCGCAGGCCAAGCTCGGCTGGACGGGATTTCTCACCGGGGTGCGGATGGAGAAAACCGAAACCGACAGTTGGGGCTGGGTCCGCGCGCGCGTGCCGAGCCCTGCCGCGCTGCAACAGTCCGATCCCGTCGGCGCGGCCACGCGCGACTACGCCGGCAATCGTCGCACCCTTCAGGGCGACTACACGAAATCGTTTCCCAGCGCGCACCTCACGCAGGACCTCACGCCGAATCTCAAGGCGCGGCTGAGCTGGTCCACGAGCTTCGGTCGCGCGCCGATGAACAACTTCGTCCCCAACGAGACGGTCAACGAGGTGGCGCAGACCCTCACGATCAACAACCCCAGCCTGAAGCCGCAGACCGCGAAAAACTGGGACGCGACGCTCGACTACTATTTCGAGCCCGTCGGCAATCTCTCCGTCGGCTGGTTCCACAAGGAAATTAGAGACTATCTCCTGACCGGCCAGACGACGGGCGTCATCCCGTCCGGCACCGGCAACGGCTACAACGGAGAGTATGCGAACTTCACCACGCTCACGACGCTCAACGCCGGCACCGCTTACGTGCAGGGCTGGGAGCTGAGCTACCAGCAGCAGTTCACGTTTCTCCCCGGCCTGTTGAAGGGCCTGAGTTTCGGGGCCAACTACACGCATCTCGATACGCATGGCCGCTTCACCGGCACGGCGTCGCTCGTCACGGGCCAGGTCCCGGGCTTCATCCCGAAGACCGGCAACGTGAACTTGTCGTGGCGCTACCGAGCGTTCAACGCCCGCGTGCTCGTCAACTACACCGGCGACTACAACACCGCCTTCACCGCCGCCACGCTCGGCCGCAACCTCTACCAGTTCAAACGCACGATCACCAACGTCGGCCTCGGCTATCAGCTCACGCCGCGCGTCGGCTTCACGCTCGATGTCACCAACCTGTTCAACGAACCGATCTCCAACTACCGCGGCAGTCCCGATCAGATTCAGCGCACAGTGATCACCGGCACGACGGTGAACCTCGGGATGACGGGCCGGTTCTGAAAAGTAGGGCGGATCTGTGACCCGCCCTTGCAACTCTCGTCTCGTTTTCACTCCATGAATTCCCTTCGCCTTCACCTCGCTGCGTTGCTGTTGTTCTCCCCGTTGGCCGCGTTCGCCGCCGAAAAAGGGCGGGTCACAGACCTGCTGCACCGCGCCGCCGCTCCCGCCGAAGGCACGATGCCGCGCCTCGCCCACAACAACCCCGGCACGCTCGCCGACCTCGGCGTCGGCCTGTGGGCCTGGCCGCTGCCGATCGACTATAACAAGGATGGGCTGATGGACCTCGTCGTCGTGTGCACGGACAAACCTTACAACGGCACGTGGTTTTTCGAGAACAGCGGGCAGGTCGATGCACAGCTCAAGCTCCCGATCTTCAAGCCCGCCGTCTTCATCGGCAAATCCGCGCCTTCGGTCGGCATCTCCTACGTCACGGGCAAACCCGTCGTCACCGCGACCGCCAGCGTCAAGACCGACGCCGCCTACGACTATCGCGGCAACACCTACCCTGATTTTGTGAATTCGCAGTTCACGAAACCCCAGCAGCTCGGCGTGCCGGAGAAGATTCTCACCGAGCCCGGCAACATCCGTCAAAACCAGTGGCAGCTCGTGGACTTTGATGGCGACGGTGCGCTCGACGTCTCGGTCGGCATCGATTTTTGGGGCGACTTCGGCGCGCTCAACGGCGGCGAGGGTGCGTTCAACGCCAAGGGCGAGTGGACCCGAGGTAAATTGCGCGGCTATGTCTATGTCATCCGCAACACCGGCACCACGGAGAAGCCGGTCTACGCCGCGCCGTTTCGCCTGCAGGCCGGCGGCAAAGACGTCGATCCCTTCGGCATGCCTTCGCCGTGCTGGGGCGACTTCGACGGTGACGGCGACCTTGATCTGATCACCGGCGAGTTCCTCGACGGCTTCACGTTTTTCGAAAACACCGGCACGCGCACGAAACCCGTCTACGCCGCCGGCCGAGCGCTGCTGCACGCGGGGCTTCCGCTCAAGATGGACCTTTGCATGATCACGCCCACAGCGGTGGATTTCGACGGGGACGGCGATCTCGATTTAGTCGTCGGCGATGAGGATGGCCGCGTGGCCTTCATCGAGCACACCGGAAAAACCGTCGCGGGAATGCCGCAGTTTCTGGCGCCGCGTTATTTTCGGCAATTTGCCGCCGACGTAAAATTCGGCGCCCTCGCCACGCCTTACGCCGTCGATTGGGACGGCGACGGCGATGAAGATCTTATCTCGGGCAACACCGCCGGTTACATCGGATTCATCGAAAATCTCGGCGGCACCCCCGTGCGCTGGGCCGCGCCGCGCTACCTCAGTGCCGCGGGCAAACTCATCCGCGAGATGGCCGGCCCCAATGGCTCGATCCAAGGCCCGGCCGAGCCGAAGTGGGGCTACTCCATTCTCAGTGTGGCCGATTGGGACGGTGACAGTCTGCCCGACATCATGACCAACGGCATCTGGGGCAAAGTCGTTTGGTATAAAAATATCGGCACGCGCACGGCACCGCGCCTTGCCGCCGCGCAGCCCGTCGCGCTCGCGCTCCCACCGGGTGCGCCGAATCCGGCGCCGGCGTGGAATTGGTGGAAACCCACAGCCAACGAACTCGTTTCCCAGTGGCGCACCACGCCGCAGATGATCGACTGGAACGGTGACGGCCTGATGGACCTCGTGATGTCCGACGCCGAGGGCTACCTCGCATTCTACGAGCGGAAACGCGCCGCCGACGGCAAACTGGCGCTGCTCCCGCCCCGGCGGGTTTTCTGGAGCGAAGGCGCCAGTGTTTTCACGAGCAACGGCCAGCCGCAAAACAAAGAGTCCGGCCTGCTCCGTCTCAACGACGGCGTCTACGGCCGCGGCGGGCGCCGCACGTTTTGCATCGCGGATTGGGATGGCGACGGAAAGCCGGACCTCCTGCTCAACAGCGTCCCGAACGTAAATTTCTTCCGCGCCACCGGTCGCGACGCGCAAGGCCGCTGGACCTTCAAAGACGAGGGGCCGGTGAGCACGCACGTCCTCGCCGGCCACGCGACGAAGCCGACCTACTTCGCCACCATGCGCGAACTCCTCATCGGTGCCGAGGACGGCTTCATCTATCGCGTCCCGCAAAAGTAGCTCACCCGTTTCACCCTCCGGATCCACCCCGAGTCGCGTCTCATGAGAGATCGAAACAGTGTTGCAGTGGTCGTCCTCCTGCTCGCCTCCTTGGGGAGCGCGGCGGCCGCTCGCGCACCGAACGTGCTCTTCATCGTCACCGACGATCAGGGGCCGTGGGCGTTGGGGACCTCCGGCACGGGGCAGGCGCTGACTCCCCGGCTTGATCGGCTCGCCCGGGATGGCGTCGTTTTCCGGCAGGCATTTTGTGCGAGTGCGATCTGCAGCGCGGCGCGCGCCTCGCTCATCACCGGGAGGTTTCCCTCCGAGACCGGCGTGGTGGACTTCATCGCCGACAACGGGCGCAATGGAATGTCTCCTGCCTTGGCGACGTGGCCGGCGACCTTGCGCGACTCCGGCTTTGCGACGGCGTTGGTCGGAAAGTGGCACCTCGGCCATGCCCGGCCCGAGTATCTTCCGACCGCGCGCGGCTACGATTTCTTCTCCGGTTATCCGATCGGAGGGAAGACTTCGCAGAGCCCAAGCGTCGAGGTGGAAGGGACGTGGAAGACCTTCGCGGGCGAGTTCACGACCGATGTGCTCACCGATTTGGCCATCGGTTACCTCCGCCGCTTTCGCGACCGGCCTTTTGCCCTTTCACTCCACTACTGGGCACCGCACGCCAACCAAGGCGTGCCGCCAGGCTTCACCGTCCCCTACGAAGACCGCACCTGGCTGCCGATGAAGGAAGAGGATCTCGCCTCGTCGCGCGACCGGCCGATCCGCGCTCCGTCGCCTGCGGCCGAGCAACTCGACACGCCGCGCTACGAGCGGATCATGCGCGAGTATCTCGCGAGCGTTCACGGCGTGGACCGCAACGTGGGCCGTTTGCTCGACGCGCTCGACGAACTCGGTCTTGCCCGCGACACGCTGGTCGTCTTCACGTCGGATAACGGCTATCTGCTGGGCCAGCACGGCCTCTGGCACAAAGGCAGTGGCTGGTGGCTGACGAAAGACCGCAAAGACCCTGCACGCGTCCACGGCGCTACCCGCTTCAATCTCTTCGAGGAGTCGATCCGCGTCCCCATGCTCGCGCGCTGGCCGGCGCGCATCCGCCCCGGCACTGTCGTGAGCGAGCCCGTTTCCCATCTCGACTGGTTCCCAACCTTGCTGGAGGCGGCGGGGAAGGGGACCGGTTCCGTCCCGGATTTGCGTGGCCGCAGCCTGCTGCCGGCCATCGAGGGACGGCCGCTGGGGGGCGACGGCACGCTTTTCTTCCAATACGTGCACCTGCGCGGGCTGCGCACGCCGCAGTGGAAGCTCGTGCGGGATTTCAAATCGGGCCGCGACGAACTCTACCATCTGGGCAACGATCCCAACGAGCTGACCAATCTTCTGCCGGCCCGCGACGAACCCACCGCAGCCGTTCACCGCGATCTGCTCGCGCGCCTCGAAACGCAGATGCGCGCCGTCGGAGACCGCGGCGATATGTCCGGTGCGGCCGCCACGGAACGGTAGCGTGCATGAGTTGTTTTTTCCCCATGAAAATCGCTTCACTTCTGTCTTCTGCGCGATCCCTGGCCGTCGCTGCCGTCTGCGTCGCGTCGGCTGCCGCCGCCGGGTCGCGTCCGCCGAACTTCATCGTGATCATGCTGGACGATCTCGGTTACGGCGACCTCGGCTGCTACGGGAGCACGACGCTCAAGTCACCCAACATCGATCGGCTCGCGACGGAGGGACTGCGCTTCACCGATTTCTACGCGAACAGTTGCAAGTGCTCGCCGACGCGCGCCGCCCTGCTCACCGGTCGCTATCCCGAGCGCAGCGGCGTCAACACGGTGTTTACCGGCGTCACCCACACCGCCGGCATGAGCCCGCAGGCGGTGACGTTTGCGCAGCCGCTCAAGGAGGCCGGCTACGCGACGGCCGTCTACGGCAAGTGGCACGTCGGCTACGCCCTCGAGGCGAATCCCAAGCGCCACGGCTTCGACGACTTTCGCGGCCAGCTTAGCGGCGGCATCAACTACTTCACGCACATCGATGCCGGCGGCCATCACGATTGGTGGCACAACGAGAAACGCGTGCCCGAGCGCGGCTATGCCACCCATCTGATCACGGAGCACGCGCTCCACTTTATCCGCGGCAGCAAGAACCGGCCCTTCTGCCTCTATGTGCCCTATCCCGCGGTCCACATCCCGCACATGGGACCCGGCGATTCCGAGATCGTGCGCTACGACCAATTCTACGGGCCGATCGGAAAATACCAGGAGCTGCTCACTGCGGCCGACGACGGCGTCGGCCGGATCGTCGCGCAGTTACGCGCGGAGGGAATCGATCGCGACACGATGATCTTCTTCACTTCCGACAACGGCGCCGACAAGCCCGGGAGCAACGCGCCGCTGCGCGGCTCGAAAGGCGAGATGTTCGAGGGCGGCATCCGCGTGCCCGGCATCGCGTGGTGGCCCGGTCGCATCGCGGCGGGCCGCACGACCGCGCAGCGGGCCGCGACGATGGATTTGCTCCCGACGATGCTCGCGCTTTCCGGCCAGCCTGCGCCGACCGGCCGGGGCCGCGCGCTCGACGGCATCGATCTCTCCGCGTTGCTCCAGCGGGACCTGCCGCTGCCGAAGCGCGCCTTGTTTTTCAGTTTTCGTGAATGGCGTGCCGTCATCGACGGTCCCTGGAAACTGGTGTCGTTCGACAAGCAGTGGAACACGGACGAGCGCGGCAAGAAAGTGCAGACCTACCTGTTCAACCTCTCCGACGATCCGGAGGAGAAAAGTAACCTTGCCGACGCACGCGTCGGTGAATCGCACCGGCTCGACACGGCGTGGAAATCGTGGTGGCAGGACGTCGATGCGGAATTGCAGCCCGCGCTCAAGTGGGCGCGCCTGCGCGTGGACCCCGCCGGCAAGCTCATCGAACGGCGTCAGCCGTAGGCTCCCGCGGTTTTTGCAGATTCTCGTCCTGCCCAATGAAAACTCCGTTCGCATCTTCGGGCTTGGGCGGCAGGTTTCGCCGCCTCGTATCAACCGTCGGCACCGCCTGGATCTTGTTTGCAGCTCCGGAGCGGTTGCCTGCCGCCGTAGCGGACGGCGAGATCGCCGGTCGCGTCGTCAATCGCGCGACGGGTGTTTTCCTTGAGGGCGCCGAGGTCGTGCTCGTGTCCGATGCCCGGCGCGTCGCAACCGATCGGGACGGTGCGTTTCGTCTGGGCGCCGTCCCTCCCGGCCGGCAGCGAATCGAGGTCTTCTACACCGGCCTGAATCGCCAGGGCCTGGCGGTCGACGTCGCGTCCGGCGCCGTGGTGCGGGTCCTCGTCGAGATGACCTCGGACATCTATCAGCTCGCCGCCGTCACCGTGCAGGGCGAGCGCGAGGGCAACGCCGCCGCGATCACGCGGCAGCGCATCGCCGACAACGTCATGAACGTGGTCTCGATGGAGGCGATGGGCAACGTGGCCGACGGCAACATCGGCACGTTTCTCCAGCGCCTGCCCGGCGCTGCCGGCATCCTCGCCAACGACGACGTCGCCGGCCTCGCCGTGCGTGGCACGCCGCCGTCGTGGAATTCCGTCAACGTCGATGGCGTGCGGTCCTCCTCCGCCTACGCCGACACCGATGTCACCAATGGCCGGGCGCGTGCGGTCACGCTCGATCAAATCCCCGCGGACTTCGTCAAGGAAGTGGAGCTGATCAAGGCGCCGACGCCGGACATCTCCGCCGACTCGATCGGCGGCACCGCCAACCTCATCACCAAGTCAGCCCTCGATCTCAAGGCGCGTTCGTTCACGTTTCGCGTCGGCACGAACTACAACACCTACCGGCACCGCCAGCCCGACTGGACGCCCACAGGAACGTTCACGCTGCTCACGAAACTCGGCGGCAGCGACCGGTTCGGCCTCGGGTTCTCCGGGAGTTTCACCGAGGTGAACAATTTTCGCGACCGGGTGATGATGACGCGCAACCAGGCCGACGGGCGTAACACGCAGTTCCGCACGCTCAACGACGACTACGATCGCACCCGCGCGGGCGGCTCGCTCAAGTTCAACGTCCGGCCCCAGCCCGGCCTCGATCTCTGGGCCGGTGTGCAATACGCCTACTACTCCAGCCAGCAGAGCCGCACCGACTGGAACATCAGTGGCAACGTCAACCCGGCCGACTACGGCCGCGTGAGCCGCGCCCAGATCGAGGCGGGCACGCAGCCGCGCACCGCCGCCAATGCCGTCGCCGGCGTCGCGCCGGGCTTTACCGACACCGCCACGGAGATACTCCATGCCAACTTCACCAACATCGAGGGCCGGATCATCCGGCACTATCGCAATTGGAAATTCGACGGGGGGCTCAAATGGAAATTCGGCAGCGAGCACGAACTCAACGCGCAGACTTCCTACAGCCCCTCCGAGAACGCAGTGATCTTCGAGAACATGACCGTAAGCCGCGCGGGCGGATTCGGTTTTCTCATCGATACCTCCGCCAACCGCCAGCGCCCGGTTGCGCGGCAACTCTACGGGCCATCCATCGATGCCGGCGCGGATCTCGGGATCTCGACGGCCAACCGCACGGTGAACAACGACCGCTACGGCGAGGAGGAGGTGTTCGACGCGCGCCTCGATTACAAGAAAAGGTGGCGGACATCGGCGTCGGCGCTCCAGTTCAAGGCCGGCGCCAGTATCCGGGAGCAGTATCACACGATCCGGGTTTACCAGCCGAACTGGAATTTCATCGGTGCCGACGGCGTCGCGGGCCTGAACCCCGCGACCGGCCGCAACGACGACAACCTCGCGCAATACCGCTTCGCCGGGCCGGGCTACGGGTTGTTCAACAACCACTATGCCGGTCGCGACCGCTTCGATTACGCGGCGTTCTTGGCGACGTTCCGGCAGAATCCGTCGTGGTTCCGTCCGGTAGGCACCTCGGTCTCAGCCGCACCGTCCTTCAACGACATCACCGAGACCGTCACTGCCGGCTACACGATGGGGCGCGCGCAGCTCGGGAAATTCACCCTGCTCGGTGGCGTCCGTTGGGAGGAGACCGATGTGACCGCGTCGGGCACGCTGGCCGATGCGCGCAATCCCGGCACCCCGCGTGCCATACGCGAGCGTGGCTACGGAAACACGTTTCCCAGCGCCCACCTGAAATTCGAGCCGCGCAAGGGCGTGCTGCTGCGCGCGTCGTATTCGACCGCGATCGCCCGCCCGGACTTCGACGATCTCTATCCGAACACCACTGTCAGCTACAACGACACGCTCGGCACGGGTGTCGTGCGCTCGAACGATCCCGGCGTCGGTCCGCAATTCACCCATAACTACGACCTCTCCGCGGAGTGGTATTTCGAGCCCGTCGGCGTTCTGTCGGCCGGCTGGTTTCACAAGGACATCAACCGTTTCCTCGCGACGGATACCCGGCCCATCGACGCGGGATCGGACAACGGATTTGGCGGACTCTACGAGGGCTTCAACTGGGTCACGACGCGCAACTTCGGCAGCGCCACGATCACGGGCTACGAATTGAACTATTCCCAGCAAATCACGGCGCTCCCGAAACCGTTCGGGGCTTCGTCGATTTTTGCCAACTACACCCGCCTCCGGACCCGGGGCCAGTATGGCGCCGGCATCACGGAGCTCGCGCAGTTTGTGCCGAAGACGGCCAACGCCGGCGTTTCCACCCGCCTCGGCCCGCTGGAGGTGCGCATCGCGTGGAACTACAATGGCGGCTACCTGCGCACCTTCAACGCCAGCAACTTCGTGGCCCAGCGCAACAGCCCGGTGGAGATGTGGGATCTCAACCTGCAATACACGGTGGCGCGCCGCTACCGCATCTATCTCGATGCGCGCAATGTTTTCAACAAGTGGCCGTATTGGTTCACCGGCGGCGACCGCTCGCGGGTCGTCATGAGCGAGGTGTTCGGCACCCGCATCAGCTTGGGGTTCAGCGGCCGGTTTTGACGCGGTGCCTGCGGTCATGATTTCAAGGCAAACATCGATCTCCTGGCTGGCCCTAGCCGTGATCGCACCGGCGCTCCCCGCTTCGCCGGTCTCGTTCGACCGCGAGGTGCAGCCGATTCTCTCGGAGTTCTGTTATGCCTGCCACGGTCCCGACGCCGCGGGCCGCAAGGCGCGGCTGCGCTTGGATCTGGCCGAGTCGGCTTACGCGCTGCGCGAGGAAGGGGCGCCGATTGTGCCCCACCATCCGGAGCGGAGCGTCGCGCTCCTGCGCATCGAGTCGCCGCACGAGGACGAGGTGATGCCGCCCCCCGAGGCCCACCGCCGGCCTTCCCCGGCGCAGCGGGAAATCCTGCGCCGCTGGGTCACCGAGGGCGCGCGTTACGAGCGGCACTGGGCGTTTGAACCGCCCGAGGTCCCGCCGGTGCCGGTGACACGCTTTGATGCCACCGCGGTCAATGCGATCGATCGCTTCGTCTACTCCCGCCTCGAGCGCGAGGGTCTGGCTCCCGCGCCGCCGGCCGACCGCCGCGCGCTGCTGCGCCGCGTGGCGTTCGATCTGACCGGGCTGCCGCCCGAGCCGGCGGAGCTGGCGGAGTTCATCGCAGATCAATCGCCCGACGCCTACGAGAAGATGGTCGATCGTTATCTTGCCAGCCCGCGCTACGGCGAGCGCCGCGCCTCGGGGTGGCTCGACCTCGCGCGCAGCGGCGACACCCACGGGCTGCACAACGACAACGTCCGCACCGCGTGGCCCTACCGCGACTACGTCGTGCGGGCGTTCAACTCGAACCGTCGCTTCGACGATTTCGTCGTCGAGCAGTTGGCCGGCGACCTCCTGCCGCCGGCCAACCTCGATCAGCTCATCGCCACCGGCTTCAACCGCGCTCATGTGACGTCGAGCGAGGGCGGGGCGCTGCCGGAGGAGTTGCAGGCCAATATCGTCAACGACCGCGTCGCCACCGTCGGCGCCGCGTTCCTCGGCCTCACGGCCGCCTGCGCCGCCTGCCACGACCACAAGTTCGATCCCCTTACGCAGCGCGAATTCTACGAGCTAGCCGCGTTCTTCAACAACACCGAGGACGGTCCCATCGACCGCAATATCGCCGCTCCGCCGCCCTCGCTCGGCCTGCCGCCGCGCGAGCGGCGCGCGGAGTTCGACGCCGAGTTCGCCCGGCTCGCCGAGGTCGAGCGCCGCCTGCAAGCGCGCCGCGAGGCCATGCCCGGCTGGATCCGCGGGAAACTCGCGGAAAGCACCGCGCTCGATTTTCCGCGACCGGCGCGCGACGCGCTCGTGACTCACCTCCGTGCGGACCAAGGCGAGGGCACTCTGTTGCGCGACACCGCGCCGGGCGCCTTGCGAGCGACCGTGCCGATCGGCGGCAGCCCTCCGGTTTGGGGCGAGACCGTGCTGCACTGGCCTGCCTTGCGCCTCGCGGTGGCGTCGACGGTGGAGTTGCCGGAGGCCGGTGATTTTGAGGGGACGGAGGCGTTTTCGGCGGTGGGTTGGTTCATGCCGCGGCAGCTCCCGTCGTGGGGGAAGTCCGGCGCGTTCCTCGCGCGGTTCGACGATGCGGCCGGCCGCGGCTGGGATCTTTACTGGGTGCAGGGTGGTAACGAAAACAGCCAGAGCATCTCCGCGCTCAGCTCGCTGGCGGTCCACCTTGCGCATGATGCGACCCACCGCATCGAGGTGCGCACGCCGCCGATGCTCAACCGGCTCGATGGCTGGTATCATCTCGCCCTGGCCTACGATGGTTCGGGCCGCGCGGCGGGGGTGAGGCTTTTTGTCAACGGTCGCCCGGTCGCGGTCGAAACCGTGCTCGATTCGCTCGAGGGCCGCACCATTCGCACGCCGGTTCCGTTCCAACTCGGGCGCCGGTCGGGCGGCCAAGTGCAGGCCGAGTGCCGGTTTCAGGATATCCGGCTCTACCGCCGCGCGCTGGGCGCCGACGAGATCGCGCAAATCCACGCCGGCGCCGATCTGGCGGCGGAGATTCTCAGCTCGCGTCCGCCGGTGCAGTGGAGCGCGGATGAAGCGCAGGTCGTGCACGGGCATGCGTTGCGCCATCGCGACGCGGAATCGCGCGCCCTGCTCGCCGAGAGGGAAATCATGCTCGCACGATTGGAAACGCTGGCGGCCGACGGCCCCCGCGCGTTGATCACGCGCGAGCGCGCCACGCGGCCGACGGCGCATGTGCTGGATCGCGGGGCGTTCAGCGCGCACAGAGAGCGCGTGGCGCCCGCCGTGCCCCGCTTCCTGCCACCGCTGCCGCCGGACGCGCCGCCCAACCGGCTCGGCTTCGCGCGCTGGCTCGTCGCGCCCGGGCATCCGCTGACCGCGCGCGTCGCGGTGAATCGGATGTGGCAGGAGATTGTTGGCGTCGGCCTCGTGGAAACCGCCGACGACTTCGGGACCGTCGGCGCGCGGCCCACCCACCCGGAACTGCTCGATTGGCTCGCCGGCGATTTTGTCGCGAGCGGCTGGGACGTGAAGCGCTTCTACCGGCAGCTCGTGCTCTCCGCCACCTACCGGCAATCGGCGCGCGTGGCGCCGGCGCTCGCGGAGCGGGATCCGGCCAATCATCTCCTGGCGCGCGGCCCGCGGGTGCGGCTCGACGCGGAATGCGTGCGTGATGCGGCGCTCGCCGCGGCCGGGCTGCTCGTGGAGGAGCGCGAAGGCCCTCCGGTGAAAATCTACCAGGCCCCGGGCTTGTGGGAAGCGGTCGCGTTTCCCGGCAGCAACACGCAGACGCATCGCGCGGACTCGGGCGCGGCGCTGTTTCGCCGGAGCCTCTACGTTTTCTGGAAGCGCACCGCGCCGCCGCCGCTGTTGCAGACTTTCAACGCTCCCAGCCGCGACACCTGCACCGTGCGCCGCGAGCGCACCAACACGCCGCTCCAGTCGCTGGCGCTGCTCAACGCCCTCGACTTCATCGAGGCGGCCCGGCACCTCGCCGCGCGCGCTTGGCGCGCCGCGCCCGAGGACGGGGCGCGCCTGGACCTCATGGCGGGCGCCGCGCTCTCCCGTCCCGTGCGCGACGCGGAGCGCGCCACCTTGCTTGAGGCGTTGCGCGCCTTCCGCTCGCGCTTCGTCGCCGACTCCGGGGCCGCGCGGGCGCAGATTGCCGTGGGACAGAGTCCGGTTCCGGCCGATGTTCCGGCCGCCGAGCTGGCTGCGTGGACCCTGATGGCCCGGCTCTTTCTCAACCTCGACGAGGCTCTCACGAAATGAAACCTCCTTTCGATCCCGATCACCTGCCCGCGGCCGCGGATCCGGCTGTGCCTGCCGGACTGCGTGCCGAATTCCTGCGCCACGAGACGCGTCGGCAATTTCTCGGGCAGCTCGGGCGCGGGCTCGGCGGGGCCGCGTTGGCCGCGCTGGCGGGCCATCCGCTGTCCGCCGCGGCGACCGTGGCACCGAAGGCCAAGCGCGCCATCTACCTGTTCATGGCGGGTGCGCCTTCCCAGCTCGACCTTTGGGATTACAAGCCCGGTCTCGGCGCCCGTTACGATCAGGATCTGCCCGAGTCTGTGCGCGGCGGCCAGGCGCTCACGAGCATGACGTCCACCCAGTCGCGCCTGCCGATCGCGCCGTCGATCTATCGCTTCAACCGGCATGGGAACTGCGGCCGCTGGGTGAGCGAGCTGCTGCCGCATACCGCGGGCCTCGTGGACGACATCAGTGTCGTGAAGAGCGTCTGGACCGAGGCCATCAACCACGACCCGGCGATCACTTACATGCTCACGGGCAACCAAGTGGCGGGCAAGCCGAGCGTCGGCGCGTGGCTGTCCTACGGGCTCGGGCGGACAAACGAGGATCTGCCGACGTTTGTCGTCCTCACGTCGAAGTTCTCCTCCACGAGCGGTGCACAGGCGCTGTTTTCCCGGTTGTGGGCGGCGGGGATGCTGCCGGCGGAGCACGGTGGGGTCGCCTTCCGCGGCGACGGCGATCCGGTGCTTTACCTCAACGATCCCACGCGCCTCGACGCCGCCACGCGGCGTGCGCTGCTCGACGGCGTGCAGGCCCTCAACCGCCGCACCTACGAGGAGGTTGGCGATCCCGAGACACACGCGCGGATGGCGCATTACGAGATGGCGTTTCGCATGCAGGCCAGCGTGCCCGAGCTGACCGACCTCTCGCGCGAGACCGCGGAGACCTTCGAGCTCTACGGCCCCGAGGCGCGCACGCCGGGCACCTTTGCCTACAACTGCCTGCTGGCGCGCCGGCTGGCTGAGCGCGGCGTGCGCTTCACGCAGGTTTTCCACCGCGGGTGGGATCAGCACAAGGCGCTGCCGGCGAACCTGCCGCTCCAATGCCGCGATGTGGATCGCGGCTGCTATGCGCTCGTCACGGACCTGAAACGCCGCGGCCTGCTGGACGACACGCTGGTCGTGTGGGCCGGCGAGTTCGGCCGCACGGTCTATTCGCAAGGTGAGCTCACGCCGAAAAACTACGGCCGCGATCACCACCCGAAATGTTTCACGGTCTGGCTCGCCGGCGGCGGCGTGCGCCGCGGCATCGAATACGGCGAGACCGACGAGTTCGGCTACAACATCGCCCGCGATCCGGTGCATCTCCGCGATCTGAATGCGACGATGCTCCATCTCTTCGGCCTCGATCACGAACGGCTCTCCGTGCGTCACCAAGGCCTCGATCACCGCCTCACCGGCGTGCTCCCGGCCCGCGTCGTCCGCGAGATTCTCGCTTGAAATTTTTCCCGTATCCACCGCCCAACCTCCAACCTACTCCCCATGAAACCTAGTCTCGTTTATGCCGCCTTCGCCCTTTCGGCCCTGAGCGCCGCCGCCCTTGCGAATCCGATGGCGGTCCTGCGATCGGAGTTCATCTACGAAAAAGCCCCGTTCCCCCAATGCCACGCCTCGACGATCATCGAGGCCGCGCCGGGTCGCCTCGTCGCGTCTTGGTTTGGCGGCACGCGCGAGAAGCACCCTGACGTCGGCATCTGGGTCTCGCTCCACGACGGAAAAGCGTGGTCCACGCCCGTCGAGGTCGCCGACGGCGTGCGCCCCGGCCAGCCGCGCGTGCCCACGTGGAACCCCGTGCTCTTCCAGCCGCGCGGCGGCCAGCTCCAGCTCTACTACCAGGTCGGCCCGAGCCCGACCACCTGGTGGGGCGAGCTGAAGACCTCCACCGACGGCGGCCGCACGTGGAGCGCCGCGCGGCGTTTGCCCGACGGCATCTTCGGCCCGATCAAGAACAAGCCCGTGCAACTCGCCGACGGCACGATTCTCTCGCCCACCAGCGACGAGACCGACGACAAGGCCAATCTCTGGCGCGTCTATTTCGAGCGCAGCACCGATGGCGGCGCGACGTGGACCAAGACCCCGTTTTTCAACGACGGCCGCGAGATCGGCGCCATCCAACCGAGCATCCTCTTCCTCGGCGGTGAGAAACTCGCCGCGCTCGGCCGCAGCCGGCAGGGCAAGGTCTTTACGATCACGTCGCCCGACAACGGCCGCACGTGGGGCAAAATGGGCTTCACCTCGCTGCCCAACCCCAGCGCCGGCACCGATGCGGTCACCCTCGCCGACGGCCGCCACCTGATCGTTCACAACAACACGCCGAAGGGCCGCACACCGCTGAGTGTCGCGATCTCGCGCGACGGCGCCGAGTGGAAGCACGTCCTTGATCTCGAGACCGCACCCGGCGAATACAGCTATCCCGCTATCATCCAGGCCGCCGACGGCCGCGTGCATATAACCTACACGTGGAAGCGCGAAAAAATCCGCCACGTCATTCTGAACCCCGCGAATCTCTAAACCGTCACTCAACATGTCTTCTACCTACCGCCCCAGCGGCATCTACTCCGCCCAGTGGCTGCCCATCGAGTCCGCCGGCCGCCTCGACCGCGCCGCTCTCGCCACGCACCTGGCGTTTGAGAAAGCCGCCGGCGTCGCCGGCTTCCTCGGCCTTGGCAGCACCGGCGAGTTTCCGCACTTCTCACCGGACGAACGCAAAGTCGCGCTCGCCGCCGTCGCCGAACTTGCCGCGCCTTTGCCGGTGATCGCCAACATCACTGACCTGCGCCCGAAGGTCGCGATTGAGCTCGGCCGTTTTGCGAAGTCGCTCGGTCTCCCGGCGGTCGGCCTGATGCCGCCGCCGTTCTTCCCCTTGTCGCAGGCCGACATCCTCGCGTTCTTCCTGCACGTCGCCGAAGCGGTTGATCTGCCGGTAATGCTCTACAATTTCCCCGAGCTCACCGGCAAACGTATCGACCTCGCCACCGTCGCGGCCTTCGCGGACCGCGCACCGATGTGCGCCATCAAGCAGAGCGGGGGAGAATTTGCCTACCACCGCGACCTGATCGCCCTCGGCCGGGAGAAAAACTACGTTGTCATGTCCGGCGCGGATACGCGTTTGACCGAAGTTTTCGCGATGGGCGCTGCCGGCTGCACGGGCGGTCTCGTGAACATCGTGCCCGAACTCATGGTTGATATCTATCGCTGTTCCGCCGCCGGGCGTCCGGGCGATGCGGCGATCTCGGCTGCGCGCATGATCGAGCTGGGCCGCGTGATCGACCAGCTCGCGTTTCCGCCTAATGTCGGCGCGGGCCTCGCTGCGCGCGGCTTCGCCCCGGGTGCCTCGAAGTCGATCCTCTCGTCTGAGTCGCGCGTGCTGGCCGCGAAGATCGAGTCCGAGCTGCGCGCCCTGTTTCTCCAATGGGGCCTTGCCCTCGGTCCGGTCTCGGCCGCAGCGTACGTCCGATAAACCACGGCCATTCTCAATAGCCTTTTCTTACTTGAGCTGTTAAAGCAGTCATCTGCTTCAATTCGTAACCCCCTTTTTGTCCTGCCAACCTCCGTTTATGCCCCTCGCCTCCAACACCACCCTGCGTTACGCTTGGTTTATTGTCGCACTGCTGTTTCCGGTCGCGCTGCTAAATTACCTCGACCGCCAGATGCTCGCGACGATGAAGGCGTCAATGGTGGGCGATATCCCGACGATCGCTAATCGCGCCGACTGGGGCCTCATCCTCGGCTGCTTCAAGTGGACCTACGCCATTCTGAGTCCTTTTGGTGGCTACATCGCAGACCGCTTCAGCAAGCGTTATGTGATCGGTGGCAGTCTCTTCGTCTGGTCGGCCGTCACGTGGTGGACCGGTCACGTCACAACTTTCAACGAGCTGCTCGCGGCCCGCGCGCTGATGGGCATTAGCGAGGCGTTTTACATTCCTGCCGCCCTCGCGCTCATCTCCGAGTATCACTTTGGCTCTACGCGCTCGCGCGCCGTCGGCGTTCATCAGACCGGCATCTACGTCGGCCAGATTCTCGGCGGCTTCGCGGGCTATGTCGCCGATTCGCCCGACCACGGCTGGCGTTGGATGTTCACAACCTGCGGCATGATTGGCGTCATCTACGCCATGCCGCTGATCGCCGCACTGCGTGATCCCGCACGCGCCGCGCCGACGGCCGATGACGCGGCCGCGGCCAAGACCGGCGTCGTCCGCGGGCTGCTCACCAACCGCAATTTTCTCCTGCTGGTGGCCTACTTTACGTTGCCGGCCATCGCCGGCTGGGTCGTGCGCGACTGGATGCCCGAAATCCTGCGCGAAAAATTTGCTCTCGGTCAGGGCAAGGCCGGCGTGAGCGCCATTCTCTACGTGCAACTTGCCTCGCTCGTCGGCGCCCTCATCGGTGGCACACTGGCGGATCGTTGGATGAAGACCACGAATCGCGGCCGTATCTACGCGAGTGCGATCGGCATGTCCCTCTTTCTTCCGGCGCTCTTCGGGGTGGGCAATGCCCCCACGCTCAGCCTCGCCATCGTGGGCCTCATTATTTTCGGCCTGGGGTGGGGCTTTTTCGACTGCAACAACATGCCGATCCTCTGCCAGATCGCGCGTCCCGAGTGGCGCGCCACCGGCTACGGGATCATGAACCTCGTGAGCATCAGTTGCGGCGGCTTCGGCGATTGGGCCTTCGGGGCGCTGCGTGACCGTCACGTGCCGCTCAATCTCATCTTCGGCGCCTTCGCCGGTGTCGCGCTCTTTTCCATCTTCATCGTGCTCATGATTCGACCTGCCAAGGAAGAGCCCATGGTCGCGACCGTCCCAAAGTAACGTAAAACCACCCTCCATGAAACTCCTCCCAGCTCTCGCCCTCTCCACGAGCACCGCGCTTGCTTGTATCGCCGCTTCGCCCGCGCTCCTCACTCACGAGTTCATCTACGAAAAAGCCCCCTATCCGTCCTGCCACGCTTCGACCATTGTCGAGACGACGCAGGGCGGGATGGTCGCCGCGTGGTTCGGCGGCACGGCCGAGAAAAATCCCGACGTGGGGATCTGGGTTTCGCATTACGATAAGGCGAAGAAGGCCTGGACGCCGAGTGCCGAGGTGGCCAACGGTGTACAGTCGGGTGGCAAACGCCATCCGACGTGGAATCCGGTCCTATTCCAGCCGCGGGGCAGCGTGCCGCTGATGCTCTTCTATAAAGTCGGTCCGTCGCCGCAGACTTGGTGGGGCGAACTGCGCACGAGCACCGACGGAGGCCGCACCTGGGGTGCCGCGCGCCGGCTGCCCGATGGAATTTTTGGGCCGATCAAGAACAAACCCGTGCAACTCTCCGACGGCACGATTCTCTCGCCGACGAGTGACGAGACCGACGAAAAACCGAGCAAGTGGCGCGTGTATTTTGAGCGGAGCACCGACGGCGGCACGACGTGGGCCAAGACGCCGTTCTTCAACGACGGCATCGCCGTCGGCGCAATCCAACCGAGCATTCTTTTTCACGATCGCATCGGCGGCGCGAAACTGCAGGCGGTCGGTCGCACCCGCCAGGGCAAAGTATTCACCATCTCGTCCGGCGATTCCGGCCAGACGTGGGGCGCGATGGCATTGCTCGACGGCCTGGCGAATCCGAATTCCGGCACCGATGCCGTCACGCTCAAGGACGGCCGCCATCTCATCGTCTACAACCCGGTGCCGAAAGGCCGCACGCCGCTCAAGATCGCGATCTCCCGCGACGGCCGCGAGTGGAAGGATGTGGTCACGCTCGAAGATCAACCCGGCGAATATTCCTACCCGGCGGTCATCCAGACCGCCGACGGCCTCGTTCACACGACCTACACCTGGAAGCGCCAGCGCGTCCGGCACGCGGTGATCGACCCGGCGAAACTGTGAGGCTAGGTTCGCGATGCCTTCGGGTGATGCCAACCTGAGCCGGTGGTTCGTGGAGGAGGTGCAGCCGCACGAGGCGGATCTGCGCGTCTATCTGCGCCGGGCCTTTCCGAGTCTCATGGACATCGACGATTTGGTGCAGGAGACCTACGCGCGGGTATTTCGGGCCAAGACGGCGGGGAAAGTCGCGGAGGCGCGGCCCTATCTTTTTTCCACGGCGCGCAATGCGGCCTGCGATTTGTTTCGCCGCAGCCAAACTATTTCAATCATCGGCCTAGCTGAAATCGAAGGCCTGCCCGTGGTAGAGGATAGGCCCGGTGTCGCCGAGGCTCTCGACCATGCTCACGAACTTGCGTTGCTTCATCAGGCCATCGGCGTTCTCCCCGGGCGCTGCCGGCGGGTGCTCACGCTCTGCAAAGTCTATGGCTTGCCTCATCGCGAGGTGGCGCAGCGCCTGGGCATTTCCGAGCACACGGTCAATGCGCAGGTGGCGCTTGGCGTGTTGCGTTGCCGCAATTTTCTCCGCGCCCAGGGTTTGATGAGGGAGCGGGAGCCATGATGCCATCGCCATCCGACGCCAGTGACGCAGCGCGCATCGAGCAGGAGGCGGCGGAGTGGATCGCGCGGCACTACGCCGGGCTTTCGGCGGCGGAGCGAAGCAGGTTCCAGCATTGGCAGGCCTTGGATCCGCGTCACGCGGCGGTGTTTGCCGAACTGGAGGCAATATGGCGGGCCCTCGATGGGGTGCGGCAGCCGCGCCAGGCGACGGGGCGCATCAATGCGGATGTTCCCGCCCCCGCAAGCGCGCGGGCCGGATGGCGTTTCGCACTGACGCTGGCAGCGGCGGTGGTGATACTCGCAAGCGCGGTGTGGTGGCGGGCTGCTCCGACCGAGCGGACGCCGTATGCTGGCGCGGTGGCGACGGCGGTCGGAGAGTTGAGAAATGTCGAACTGCCCGATGGCTCGACGGTGTTGGTGAACACGAATACGCGCATCGAAACCGCCTATTCTGCAGCCGAGCGGCGGGTCCGGCTCGTCCACGGTGAGGCGCATTTCACGGTCGCGAAAAACCCGGCCCGTCCGTTTTACGTCGACGCAAACGGGGTCGCGGTGCGTGCCGTGGGCACCGCGTTCAATGTCCGGCTGCGCGCCGATTCAGTGGAGGTGCTGGTGACCGAGGGTCGGGTGCGGGTGGCCGACACGGCGCGAGGGACGAGTCTGATCGCGGAAAAATCCGTGCAGGTGGGGGCAAACGACGCGCCCTTGTTGAGGGTCGGCGAGCGCGCCGTCGTTGGGGGGTCCGTCGCGCCGGGCGGGGTGCGACAGCCTGTGCCCGCCGCCGCGGTGACCGCGTCAGAGGTTGGGCGGGTGTTGGCCTGGCAGGATCGTCGGCTGGAGTTTGGTGCGGTGCCGCTTGCGGAAATCGTGGCTGAGTTCAACCGCTACAACCGGGTCCAACTGGTTGTCGAGGAGCCGGCTCTCGCCGCCGAGCGCTTCGGTGGCAGTTTTCGCGTGGATCAACCGGACACGCTGGTTCGTCTGCTGGAGAAGCGTTTTGGCGTGCGGGCTGAACGAAGCAAGGCGGAGGTGGTCCTGCGTCGCGGATCGGCGTCCGCGCCCTGACCGTGCGCGCGAAACGAAATTCCGGAATTTGGTCTAGTGAGAGTGCGCGGTTGACTCGTGGTAGTAGGCGCGGGCCGTAGTCGCCGCCACCCACCCATGAACAAACCGGTCAAAGCATTCGCCTCTCTCCTTCGTTGGTTAAACTGCGCGTTCATGGTTGCGGTGTGCTTCAGCGGGCCGATGCGCGCCGCGGACCAGGCCAAGAAGTCGATCGAGATTCCCGCCGGAGAGGCGCTCGCCACGCTCAAGCAGTTCAGCACCCAATCGGGTGCGCAATTGCTCTATTCTGCACGTGAGGTTGAAGGCGTGCGGACGAACGCGGCGAAGGGCCAGTTTGCGCCGCGCGAGGCGCTGGAGCGCCTGCTGCAAGGCACGGCATTGGTGGCCGATCAAGATGAACGCACGGGGGCGTTGACGGTTCGCTCGGGGGCCCGTGCCGTGCCCGCGCCCATGGAGCGCTCGGGGGCGTCGGTCGGCCTTTTCGGCGGGCTGAGCGGCCAGATCAGCAGTGCGGCCACCCGAAATACCTTGGAAGGGGTCGTGATTGAGCTGCCGGGATGGCGGCGCCAGGTGCTCACCGACCGCAACGGTCGCTTCGAATTTTCCTCCGTGCCCGCCGGACCGGTCGACGTGGCGATTTCCCATCTGGGCCTGGCGACGGTCCGACGAACCGTGACGATTGCCGGTGGCGGACGCGTCACGCTTGAAGTCGCTTTGCAGGCCGAGGATGCGATCCGGTTGGAAAAGTTTGTCGTCGCCACCGAACGCGAAGGTAACGCGGCCGCCATTACCCGGCAGCGCACGGCCGACAATGTGAAGAGCGTCGTGGCGATGGATGCGCTGGGGATACTGAGCAACGACAACGCCGGTGAATTGCTCGTGCAACTCGCGGGGATCAGCGGCGAGCCGGATGACGTGGGGAATGTGTTCAACGTGCGCATTCGCGGCATTTCGTCGGAACAGAATTCCGTGACGGTCGATGGCAACAAAATGGCCAGCTCCGGCGGCATGGCGCGCAATTTCCGTCTCGGGGCGATCAGCGGGGCTTTGTTCGATGAGGTGGAAGTGACGAAGGCGTCGACCCCGGAAATGGACGCCGACTCTTTGGGTGGTGGGGTGAATTTCAAAACGCGCAGTGCGTTGGCTTCGCGGGACCGGCGGCGCGGGACGTATCGCCTGGGCGTGCGCTGGCTGCCGCCGTTCACGGACCAGACGGTTTACCGGCAGGACCACCGCACCGCGCCGCTGTTCAACCTTAGCTACACCCAGATTTTCGATGTCGGCGGCGGGGAACGGAACCTCGGGGTGACGCTGACCGCGAGCGGGAGCCAGAACAACCGCGGCGCGAAAGTGACGCAGCAGGAGCGCCTCGACACGACCAGTGGGCCGAGCTACGTCCGGACCTTCGTCGCCAACGACGTCTACAATGCCGGCCGACAGGAGAGCTACGGCGTGCGTTTTGACTACAAAATCTCCGATCGGAGCAGCGTCTATTTTACCACGAAAATAAGCGATGCCTCGCAGCGGACCCTGGCCGAACTCAAAACGACCGCGTCGGTCAACACGCCCCGCGTGCTGGCCGTGGACGCAGGCGGACAGCCGACCGGACCCGGGCAGATCTATCCGGACTTCACGGATACCGTAACGCGCGTGCGGGCGCAGCCGACGAATTTTTTCGAGATCAACACCTTCACCCGGGCGTTTTTCGACCTGCAGCGGCTGTTCAACGTCGGCGGCCAATATCAGGCCGGATGGCTCAAGCTCGACTACGATGGCGGGCTCACGAGCAGCAGCGTGATCCAATTCGACGGACCTTATCCGAAGAAGGCCTACCCCGGCGGCGGGCTGTTCACGATGCGGGTGACCAACCTCGGTTGGCGCTATGATGAGACGGCGTCGGTCACCGATCCGGTCTTTGTTCAGACCGAGGGCGCGAGCATTTTCGATCCGCGCAGCTACGGGACCGGGGTGCTCACGCGGCGGGACAACAAACGCTTCACCCGGATCGCCACGGCCTCGGGCGCCGCGACGGTCAATCTGCCCTGGCAATTTTTGACGCAACTCAAGGCCGGTGGCCGATACCGCGTGAACCACATCGATATCACGGGCGGCAACCGCACATTCAACTACGCGGGGCCCGACGGCATCCGCGGCGGCGCCGGGGCGGCAGATGATCTGCCGGGGTTGATCGATCCGAGTGCCTCTCTGAACAACTCTTTTTGGCAGGCGCGCGGACGAATTCCCTTTCCGACGTTGGGTGCGTTGGTGGTGGATATGCGCGAAAATCCGCGGCGGTGGGTCGAGGATCAGTATGCGAGTGAGGCGCAGAAATATACCGGCACGAGCAGCCTGGATGAAACCCTCACGGCGGCCTTCGCCCAGTCGCGCGTGCAACTGGGGAAACTGCGCGTCCTGTCGGGCGTCCGTCTGGAGCAGGTCGACGTCGAGGCCTTTGCCTCCATCAAGGGAGTGAAGAAACCCGCGACGCCGATCACCGACCCGCGTGAACTGGCGCGTTTCGACTACAACAACCCGCGGGTCGGAACCGGTACGACGCGCTCATGGTTTCCGAGCGCCCACCTCACCTATCAGTTCACCAAAGGCCTGCAGGCCCGGGCCAGCTGGTCGAACGGTATCGGCCGGCCGCCGACGGCCAATTTGCTGCCGGTGGAAGCGGTCAACGAGGCGGCGGAGACGCTCACGATCAATAATCAGGCCATCAAGCCGCAGTTCACCAAGAATTACGACGCAACCCTGGAATACTACTTCGAGCCGGTCGGCATGGTCTCGGTCGGCTATTTCCAGAAAAACATCCGCGACTACATTGTGAGTAATGTTCTCGGACTCGTGCCGAGCGGCGCGGACAACGGCTACAACGGGGACTACGCGGGCTATACGCTGCGCAGCCAGACCAACGCCGGCGGGGCGCGTATCGACGGCTGGGAGTTTTCTTACCAGCAACAGCTCACGTTTCTACCGGGGCTCCTGCGCGGGCTGGGCGTCTTTGCGAACTATACGAGGCTCCGCACCGAGGGAAATTTCGGCGGGGCCACGGTGCGGCGTACCGGGCAGGTGGCCGGCTTTGTGCCGCAGTCCGGCAACGCGGGCTTCACCTACAAATACCGCCGGGTGGGCGTCCGGGTGTCGGCCAACTACACGGGCGAAAACCTCACCGACTTTTCGACGACGGAGGCGTTGTTGCGGTATCGCGCGACGCGGACGCTGGTCAACGTGGGGACGACGTTGACCCTTCGTCCGGGCACTGAGTTCTTCTTCAATGTCGAGAATCTCTTCGATGAGCCGCAACAGTGGTATCGCTACAAGCCGAGTCGTCGGCAGGGCACCAACTTTAACGGGGTCGGCGTCTTTTTCGGTGTCGACGGGCGGTTTTGAAATCCGATTTTAAGGTCGCCTCCGCTATGCTCTGGCTCTCTGTGGTAACGATGCGCGCGCTCCGCTGGTTTTCGTCGGTTTGTTTGCCGGCCTGGGCGGCCCTGCTCGCAGCCAGTGCATGGGCTGAACCGGCTCCGCCACCCAACGTCATTCTGATCCTCGCCGACGACCTTGCGCTCGGCGACCTGGCCTCGCTCAATCACGGCCGCACCCGCACGCCGCATCTTGACCGACTCATCGCTTCGGGCGTCTGGTTCGACCGCGCCACGTCCGCTTCGGCCGTCTGCGCCCCGGCGCGGGCCGCGCTCCTGACCGGCCGCTACCCGCATCGCACGGGCGTCGTGTCGCTCACCATGCGTACGGAGCCCGAGCTGACCCGTCTGCACCGCGACGAGACCACGCTCGGCGATCTCTTCGCCGCCCGCGGCTATCGCACCGGGCTGGTCGGCAAATGGCACGTGGGCCTTGGCGACGAGTGGCACCCGCGCCGCCGGGGATTTGCCGAGGTGGCGTGCTTCGTCGGCGACGAGAACATCAAGCGCTACGACCATTTTTCCCTTGAGATCGACGGTGCGCTCCGGCGCTTCGAAGGACGCTACCTGACCGACGAACTCTCCGACCGGGCGATCGATTTCGTCCGCCGCCACCGCGCCGCGCCGTTTTTTCTGCACCTCGCGCACTACGCCCCGCACCGTCCGCTCGGTGCGCCCGCCGACCTCGTCAAAACCTACACCGACCGCGGCTTTCCCGAAAACACGGCCACCGGCTACGCGATGGTCGAGATTCTCGACCGCGGCATCGGCGCGCTGCTTGCCACCCTCGACGAACTTGGCCTCCGCGAGCGCACGCTCGTGATCTTCGCCAGCGACAACGGCCCCGATCCGCTCGCCGGTGCGCGCTTCAACCACGATCGCCGCGGCGCGAAATACGATGTCTTCGAAGGCGGCATCCGCGTGCCGCTCGTCTTCTCGTGGCCCGGGACCCTCGCTCCCGGTCGCAGCGATTTCCCCGCGCACTTCACCGATTTGCTGCCCACGCTTGCCGACATTTGCGGCCTTGGCCGCCCCGCGCTGCCGCTCGACGGGGTGAGTTTTGCCGCGCACCTTCGCGGCGCGTCCGCGCCGCCCGCCCCGCTGCGATTTTGGCAGTGGAATCGCGCCGTGCCCAACTACACCCACAATCTCGCCATGCGCGACGGCGACTGGAAGTTCGTCCGACCTCCCGTCACGCGCAACAAGCCCACCGGCGACTCCACCGTGTCGCCCGCGCTCTACCACCTTCCGAGCGATCCGGGCGAATCCACGGACGTCGCGGCGCACCATCCGGGTCGGGTTGCCCGCCTTCAGGCCGCCGCCGACGCTTTGACCGTGGCGGTCGAAGCCGACCGCACGCGCCGGCAAAAATAACCTCGGTCCTCTCCCTCTCCGTGTTTCGTTTCCCCCTCCCCGCGCTCCTTGGACTGGCCGTCGTTTTTGGGTCCGCCGCGCCCGCTGCCGCGCGGCCCAACGTGCTCTTGATCGCCGCCGACGATCTCCGGGCCGACCTCGGGAGCTACGGCCATCCCGAGGTGAAGACGCCGCACCTCGATGCTCTCGCGCGGCGTGGCGTCGTCTTCGAGCGCGCCTATTGCCAGCAGGCGGTCTGCAATCCCTCGCGCGCCTCCGTCCTCACCGGCCGCCGGCCCGATACGTTGCGCGTTTGGAATCTCCAGACGCATTTTCGTGAAACGCTGCCGGACGTCGTGACTCTGCCGCAGGCCTTTAAGCAAGCCGGCTACGTTAGCATTGGTCTCGGCAAACTCTTTCACAACCAGAGTGGCCCGCGGCATCCGCCGTTTCCTTTTGCTGACCCGCCTTCGTGGTCGCGCCCGCCGCGTTTTGCCGAGGGCGCTCATTGGCAGGACTGGGTGGTCCCCGGCGATGCCGCCGGCCCCAAGGCCAAGGTTGGACCCGTGCAGTGCCTCGACGTGCCTGATGAGGCTTATTTTGACGGCCAGATCGCCACCGCGGCCGTCACCGTGCTCCGCGAGTTCGCCTCGTCCCGTGAGCCGTTCTTTCTCGGCGTGGGTTTCTGGAAACCGCACCTGCCGTTCAATGCGCCGAAGCGCTACTGGGATATCTACGACCGCGCAAGGCTCGCGCCGCCCGACCCCGCTGGCGCGCCCGTCGGCGCGCCCGCGCTCGCCGCGCACGACTGGCAGGAACTCCGCGGCTATGGCGGCGTGCCAAAGAGCGGCCCGCTCACGCCCGCCCAGACGTCCGAACTCCGCCACGGTTATCTCGCGGCGATCAGTTTTCTGGATGCGCAGGTTGGCCGCGTCCTCGCCGAGCTGGAGCGCAGCGGTCTCGCCGCCAACACCGTCGTCGTCTTCTGGAGCGACCACGGTTTTCACCTCGGCGAACACGACCTCTGGGCCAAGACCTCCAACTACGAGCTCGATGCCCGGGTGCCCCTGATCGTGGCCGCGCCCGGCGTCGCCCGCGCCGGCGGTCGTACCTCTGGCCTGACCGAGCTCATCGACGTCTATCCGACGCTCACGGCGCTCGCCGGGCTCGCAGCCGACCCCGCCCTCGAAGGCCGCAGCCTCGTGCCGCAGCTGCGCGATCCGGCCGGGCCCGGCAAGCCGTTCGCGCTATCGCAACATCCTCGTCCCGCCTACGGCGCACCGATGCACATGGGCTATGCGCTTCGCGAGGACCGTTTCCGGTACGTCGAATGGCGTGAACTCGCGACCGGTGCGGTGGCGGCCCGCGAACTTTACGACCACCGCACCGATCCGCGCGAAACGGTGAATTGCGCCGCCGACCCGGTGCATCGCGAGGCCATGGAAAAACTCGCCGCGCAACTCTCCATCGTGGCTCCCGCCGCCCGCCGATGAGCGCGGCTGGCCTTCGCCTCCTCCGGCGGCTGCCCGGGCTGATCATCGCCTGGCTCGGGCTCGCCGCGTGGCCGCTCTCCGCCGCCACGGGCGCGGCACGGCTGAACATCGTCTTTATCCTCGCCGACGATCTCGGCTGGCGCGACCTGCGCTGCACCGGCCATGAAATTCATGACACACCGCACCTCGACCGCCTTGGTCGCGACGGCATGCGTTTGACGCAGGGTTACGCCGCAGCGCCGATCTGCTCTGCTTCGCGCGCCGCACTGCTCACGGGCCGTTCGCCGGTGCGGCTCGGTTTTGAGTTTGTCACGAAATTGCCGACGGCCAAACGCCCGGCCGGCCATGCTCTCGTCGGCCCGCCGTATCCGCTCAACCTGCCGCTGGCCGAAGTGACGCTCGGCGAAGTCCTCGGTGGCGCAGGCTACGCGACGGGCTACTTCGGCAAGTGGCACGTAGGCGAGCACACCGGCGGCTACCTGGGCTGGTCGGCCACGCACGGCCCGCTGCAACAAGGCTACGCCGAGGGCGACCCGGATTTTGGCAACCACACCTACGCCTACCGTGAGCGTCCTGCTTTGAAGACCGAGCTGCTGGCCGCGGGCGATTACGGACGGGACACACTCACCGAAAAAGCGATCGCGTTCCTGCGCACGCGACGCGATCGCCCGTTTTTTCTGCACGTGGCGCACTACTTCGTGCACGATCCGATCCACAGCCGCGCGGCGTGGCTCATCGAAAAATACCGCGCCCGCTATCCCACTGGTACCGATCCGCGCCGCCTCGAATATGCCGCGATGGTCGAAACCCTCGACCACTACGTCGGCCAACTGCTCCGCACTCTCGACGAACTCGGGCTGCGGGAAAACACGCTCGTAGTTTTCACTTCGGACAACGGCGGCCATCCCGAATACGCGGCGAACGGTCCGCTCCGCGGCAGCAAGTGGAACCTCCATGAAGCTGGCTTGCGCGTTCCGTGGCTGGTGCGCTGGCCCTCCCATATCCGGGCGGGTGCGACGAGCGACGCGCCCTTCATCGGGACCGACCTTTTGCCCACGCTCGCGGCCGCCTCCGGGGCGCTACTGCCGGGCCGCGTCGCGCTCGACGGTCGCAACGTCCTTCCGCTCTGGCGTGGCGCGGTGCCGACTGCCGCCGAACGGGAGCGGCCGCTCGTCTGGCACTTTCCTTACTATCATCCGGAAACTGGCTATGCCGACGCTTTGCCGAACATTGGCGTCTCCGATTTCGCCGTGAGCCAAACTCGCCCGCAATCCGCGCTGCGTGTTGGTGACTGGAAGCTCGTTCACTTCTACGATGGAGACCGCGACGAGCTTTACCATCTCGCCGCCGATCCCGGTGAACAGCGTGATCTCGCCGCCCGCGAACCGCTCCGTGCGAAGGTGCTCAGGCACCGACTCGACTCGGAGCTCCACGCGATGAACGCGCGTTTCCCGGTGGCCGCGGCGAGATTGCCCTGAGTCTATTCCACTGTGTTTTTCACGCGCCTTGCTACGATGGTCCACACCATGAAGACACTCGGAATGATCGGCCTGACGTCCCTCGCGTTGGCGCAGGAACGCCAGCTCACGCATGCGCCGTACGGCCATGTGTTGACGAATGTGAACGTGTGGTCGCCCGACAGTCGCTGGATCGTCTACGATGTTCGCACAGTTGATAGCGTGTTCGACGGCACGCGAATCGAGCAGGTCGAGGTGGCTACGGGAGAAGTGCAGACGCTCTACGAAACGAAGAACGGCACCGCGTGCGGTGTCGTCACGTATCATCCGCGGGAACCGAAAATCGTGTTCGTTCACGGCCCGGAGCATCCGACGTCCGAGTGGAGCTACGGGATGACGCGCCGACGCGGGGTGCTCGTGGAGGTGGGGCGGCCCGGTGTGGCGCGGTCGCTCGACGCGATGAACTATGCGCCCCCGTTCACCCCGGGCGCGCTGCGTGGAGGATCGCACGTGCACGTGTTCAGTCCCGACGGCGCGTGGGTGAGCAATACCTACGAAGACGACGTGCTCGCTTGCCTCGGCGCGGCGACGGGCGAGGGGAGCGATCGCGATTTCAATCAGCGCAACATCGCCGTTTCCGTGCCCGGGCCAGCCGAGAGCGGTGTCCGCGTGGTGCGCAGCCACCCGCGCAATCACGACGGCGAATTGTTTTCGGTCGTTGTCACGCGCACGGTGAACCGGCCAAAGCCGGGCTCGGATGAAATCAGCCGCGCGTTTGAAGAGGGCTGGGTGGGCGGTGTCTCGGCCGAGGGTCGTCGCCAGCTCGTGTTTTTGGGCAACGTGACCGCGCGCGATGGGCGCGAGCACGCGGAGGTGTTTATCGTCGAGCTGCCCGCGGACCTCACGCGCGGGGGTGCGGCTCCGCTCGAGGGAACGGCGAGGCGTCGGCCCGCGCCCCCGGCAGGCGTCGGGCAGCGGCGTCTCACGTTTACTGAAGAGCGGAAATTTCGCGGGGTGGCCGCGACGCCGCGGCACTGGCTGCGCGCGTCGCCCGACGGTTCGCAAATCGCGTTTCTAAAGATGGACGATGCGGCGGTGGTGCAGCTTTGGCTTGTCCCTCCGCGAGGCGGTGCGCTGCAGCAGATTACGCGCAATCCATCCGGAATCGCCTCGGCGTTTACGTGGAGCCCCGATGGGCGCGCGATCGCGCATGTCATGGACGGCGGCGTGTGCGTGACCGACGTGGCGAGCGGCGCGACGCGGCGATTGACGCCGGCCAACGCGGCGCCGGCGCTACCGTTCGCCTGCGTATTTTCGCCGGACGGGCGGCACATTGCCTTCATGCGGAGTGTGGCGAATGGCGGTGGAGTCTTCACGCAAATCTTCGCTGTCGCGGTGGCTTCGCGCGAGTGAGCTCAATCGCCCGAAAGATTCAGACTGTGATTTGCCTGGTAGCCGCGAGCGCCA
>SYGN01000244.1 GCA_005799525.1 Opitutaceae bacterium
CCGCGCAAGCGGTTCCGACCCCGTTCAGGAGATTGCCCAACTTTTTCCACCCTCCGGGCCGCCGCGGCGCTAATCACATTCCGACGATGGCAGAACCTCCACAGGATGCGTATGCGGTAATCACATACAGCAAGTACTAAGGAGTGGGCTGTTTCTCAGGAGCAATACGAGGATATCGAGGTGGGCCTGGATCTTGATCCTGAGCCCGGCTTGGCGGACAACGGCGATCTTGAGCACGACCTGCAGGACCTACTGGACGTCGCGGGTGCGGCGGCCGGGGCGGCGGGGACGGCACTCGCGCTGTTTATCGACGAACTCCAGTATGTGGAGGAGGAGGAACTGGCCGCCCTCATCACCGCGCTGCACCGTTCGGCGCAACGCCGCCATCCGGTGGTGCTGGTGGGGGCGGGCCTTCCCCAGCTTCGTGGTCGGATGGGGCGGGCGAAGTCCTACGCCGAACGGCTCTTCGATTTCCCTAAGATCGGACCGCTCCTCGCGCCGGCGGCTCGCCAAGCGCTGGAGAAACCCGCCGCCAGCCAAAACGTGATTTTCGAGGAATCGGCTTTGGGTCTCATCATAAAGGAAACCCAAGGCTATCCCTACTTTTTGCAGGAGTGGGGCAAGCACTCCTGGGATGCCGCCGACGCGTCACCGATAACGGTGCATGATGTCGAGGTAGCCTCGATCACTGCGATTGCGGCACTCGATGAAAGTTTCTTTCGCGTCCGTTTTGATCGACTCACGCCGTCGGAAAAACGCTACCTCCGCGCCATGGCCGAACTCGGTGCCGGTCCACATCGCTCCGGCGATATCGCCGAGGTGCTCGGTCGGCCCGTGAACTCGTTTGGTCCGACGCGAAATCAACTCATCGCCAAGGGCATGATTTGGAGCCCCAACCACGGCGACACGGCCTTTACGGTGCCGCTTTTCGACGCGTTCATGCATCGCATCATGCCGACCGACGATTGGAAATCCATCTAGTCGCAAAGCCCCTGGCTCGAGAGGATACCAAACACCCGTGCGATCGAGGCGGTAAAGGTCGGTGAGACTAAGAATTTCGCCGAAGCCGCCCGCAACTGGTCCGCCCGGGCCGAAGCCTCCGGCCTGATCCACTTCTGGCTCTTCGATCAGGCAAACTCTACGCTCCAGTCTGAAGCCTATTTATCAATAGACGCTGGTCTAAAGTGCTGGCGATTTTCCAATCACAGGCGGTTGTTCGCGTCGCACGGTTGTCGCGAGAATTACAGCGGCGATGAGATGGAGTCCGGCTAGAACCGTGAAGATCTGGGCTGAACCGAAGCTCCCCATCAGGCGACCGACATAAATGTTAAACAGGATCGCGCCGCTGGCGCCGAACGCCCCAGCGATGCCCCATACGCTGCCGACGTTGGCCGCGGGAAACGTGTCCGCCACGACAACGCCGATATTGAAAAGCCACGTGAGGCACACCGCGCCAACGACGCTGAAAATCGCCAAAGTCGCTGCCGGATGCGAAAAATGCGGTGTGAGCGCGCAGACCGGCGCCAGTAGCGCCGCTCCCGCCAGCGTGAGCTTCCGGGCCCGCAGCGGATCGATGCCGCGGCGCACCAACCGGTCCGACAACATGGAGCTTCCGACGCCGCCGATATCGGCGAACAGAAATGGAATCCAGCCGAACATTCCAATCTGCGCGAGCGTCAACCCCGAGCGCTCCTGCAGATAACCTGGCAGCCAAAAGAGACAAAAATACCACACCGGATCGCTCACGAAACGGCTCAGCAGAATGCCCCAGAGGCTGCGTGTCCGCCACAATTGCGGCCACGTGAACGCCGTCTGACCCGCTCCTGCCACTTCGGCGGATGCCGCGACGAAGCCCGTCGGCGGATCGCGGTAGACGAACCACCAGACAACCGCCACCCCAAGCCCGAGCAGCCCGGGCACGAAAAACGCCGCTCGCCAGCCGTAGCTTACCGCGAGCCACGCGATGAGCGGTGCCGCGACAATTGCCCCGATCGTGCTGCCGGCCGCGCAAAAGCTGTTGGCCGTAGCCCTCAAACTTGCGGGAAACCAAATCGTCACCACCCGTAATTGAGCTGGGAAGCTCGTTGGCTCGGCTACGCCAAGTAGGCCGCGGAAAAAGGCGAGTTGCCCAAACGTCCGGGAGAATCCCCCCGCTACACACGCGGCCGACCAAGCCAGCACGCCGCACAGCATGAGGCGTCCGGCACCAAAACGGTCCACCAGCCAACCGGCCGGAGCGTAAGCGCAGGCGTAGCAGAAAACGAATACGTTGATCAGCGTCGCATAACCCCGGTCATCGAGTCCGAATTCCTGCTTCAGCGTCGGCTTGAGCACCGACACAATCTGGCGGTCGACGTAGTTCAGCACCATTACGACGAACACGACGCCGAGGATGAACCAACGCCGACGCTCGGGCGTTAACCAAGGAGTAGCACTCATGCGGACAGCGCTCCCGATTCTTCCGCCGGCAACTCCGCGCCTTGCTCAAGCAGTCGCCTGCGCACAAGGGCATACGGCACCGCGGCGGGCTTCTCTCCGCGTGCCGCTGCCAGCGCCGCCACGACGCCGCCTGCCTGGCCGATCGCCATCGAAATCGGCGTCACGCGGAACGCTGCGGCCGCCTCGTGGGCCGCGCTGATGCAGCGTCCAACAACGACTAGATTCTCTGGTCGCGCCACGAGCAGACTGCGCAACGGAATTTGATATCGGGTCGTCGGCGGCAGGTGGGTCGATACCGTCGACTCGGCGGACGGTGCGTGAATATCGATCGGGTAGCCGCCGAGCGCTATGGCATCGGGAAAAGCCCGCGACTTCGTGATGTCGTCGGCGGTGAGGGTGTAGATGCCTGAGACGTGGCGGGTTTCACGCACGCCGACTTTGGCGGCCGTATCCATCCGAACCGCCGCGCCGAAACCCGCCGCATGCCGGCGCAGAAATTGGAAAATCTGCGAGCATTGCCGCCGCCCGATCATCTCCGCGCGACTGAGCTCGAACGGGTCAGTGGCGTTCAGACCGGCGATCCGCGAAGTGTTCACGATGACGACGCCCGGAACCGGCGTTTCGAAAAATAATACCTGATCGCGAGGAACATCGACTTCACCACGCGCCCGGGCGACGTTCCAAGCGCCGAGAAAACCGGCCAGACTGATCCGCGGCGACGACTCCAACCGCCGAAGCCCTTCGGCCTGACCGACGGGCTTCCACAGGAAATCGCCTGGATTCTTCCGCACGTAGTCGCGGATCGCCGCTATATCCACGTTGGCGAGCTTGAGGTTCATCGTCATCGGCTGGGCGAGTCCGTCGGCCGCGCGCCCGTGGATGAAGGCGACGCCCGCCCGTGCGGCGAGATCCGCATCACCTGTGGCATCGATAAAAACATTCGCCTGAACCGATGTTAGTCCGGCCTTGTTGCAGAGCACCACCGCCGCGATTCGGTCGCCTTCGGTCCGAACCCCGGCGAGTTGCGTGTGAAACAGCACTGCGCCGCCCGCTTCGGTGAGCATCGTCTCCAATTCAATTTTCAGCTCTTCGCTGTCGAATGGCGTGACCGTACTGCAATACGTCGTCGTATCCGGGATGTGTCCGAGACTCGCACCGCGCGCCTGCAGGCGCCCGATGATTTCATCAGGGATGCCGCGCACCACTTGTTCACCGGCGGGATTGTGGAAACTCATCATCGGACCGACGCCCATCGCGGTCAGCGAACCGCCAAGGAAACCGTGCTCCTCGACGAGTAGCACACGGGCCCCGGAGCGCGCCGCGGCGATCGCCGCCACGCCGCCCGAAACGCCGCCGCCCACAACGACGATGTCGTAGCTACTGTTCGAATTCCGGACCGGGAGTGAATTCACGGGCGCGAGTGGGCGGTGAGCATGGGTCGGACTTTTTCGGCGACGAGTTGGGCGATCAATGCGTTGCCGGCCGGCGCGGGGTGCACGCCATCGGGGCTCAGCCATTCCGGTCGGGTCGCGAGCGCCTTGCCTAGGTCGACGACGGGCAGTCCGAGTTCGACTCCGAGCATAACGACGGCGGCGCGATACGACTCGAGCACGGCAGTGAGCCCACCGGCGGCGACGAAGGCGGCCCGCTCGTGGCGTTTAAAATACGCGTCTTCGGCAATTGGTGGCACGGTGCAGAGCACGACCCTCGCGCCCGCAGCGGTGCAGCGCGCGACCATTTCTCGCAGATTAGCGACATACCGCTCGATGGGCACATGCACCTTTGGCGCATCGAGCCGTGTGTCGTTCGTCCCAAAGAGAATTACCACGATTTCGGGTTTGGCCGCGATCACATCGGCATCCAGTCGTTTTAGTCCGGCCGCGGAGGAGTTACCGCCGACGCCCGCGTTTGCGACGGGAACGCCGAGCAATTGACCGAGTTCGGCGGGGTAGCCGCGTCTTGTGATGCTGTCGCCGAAACTAAGGACCCTTGCCTTGGGTGCTGCCGGTGGAGAGGCCAACGATTCGAGTTTATTCTCTTTCCCTTCGTCGCGGGAAACCGGACCGCGGCTGATGATCCGGTTTTCGCGCGCGGTTGAGCCGAGCACGACGGGTAACGTGGTCTCGTTGCGTAAAGTGATGTTGACGGCGCCGGTCCAGGTTTCCCGCGGCTGCGTCGGCGAACGGAAGTGATGCACGTCGGCCCAGAACGATTCGCCGAATACAATAGGCAGTGCCCGCACCGGCTTCCCGTCGTCCCGCATCCGAATCGTGATCGTGTGGCCGGTACCGTTGATCTCAGCGAGACGTGTCGGCGGGTGGTCGCTGGTGCTGGGGAGCAGCGTCAGCTCGACGCGGGAATCGCGGTCGTTCTTGCCGTGCAGCGAGAGCAGTGGGCCGTAGCGAGCATCGCCGGAGGATTTTTCGATCACGCCGCGAGAGGGAACATTGAAGCCTTTTTCGTTGCAGCCAAGCGAGGTGCATCCGGACACGAGCACTTCTCCGCTGGCGGCGGAGAGATCGAAACCGGAGCGCATGTTTTGCACGATGGTGTTGATGACGGTGATTTTCTCGGTGCGACGTTCGCCGACTTGGCTGCCATCAGGATAGGCGCGGACGCCATCTTCAGAGAGCGCGATCATGAGGCCGGGCACGATGCGGCCCGGCGGATAGTCGCTGCGGAACCCTATGGAATGGGCCGGACCGGAAGTTTCCTTCAGGATGTCGTCGGTGAGGCGCATCTCGCCTTCGACGTAGCAGTTTTCGATCAGGGTGTTGACGGCGCCCTGCATGACGATCCCGTGGCCGAAAACGCGTGCGATCACACGGGTGCCGCGGACCCGCGTGTCGCGTCCGGTGATAAGGAAACACGACTGTTTCTGGAGTGGAACGAGCGCCTTGCTACCCTTACCGAGCAAATTGCCGTAGCCATACGGAGCAGAGCCGCGCGCATTCAGGGTAAAATTCTCGAGGGTGTTGCCGTCGCCGATCACATGCAGCATGCGCAACCCGCCGCGGCCCGGCGCGGTGTCTCCGAGGTCCCGGATCGTCAGGCCCGCGAGGGTATTGCGGCGGCCGGAAACGAGCACCTTGTCGAGTGGCCCCGGCACGGCGCGATGCAGCCGAGTATCGATCTCCAGAACCACGTCGCGGAGGTCATAGTGGCTGTCATCGCCGGAAAAGTGCAGGAGCGTATTTACGCGAAACGCGCCGGAACCCTCGGGGTGGGGAACCACGGCGGCGCGCGCGATCGCGGGATCGTCGAGCCGGTAGATGCCGGGTTTGAGCTTCACCCTCACGCCACTGCGGCTCGCTTGATCAAGGAGGCCCGCCACGCTGTCGACTTCCACGGCGGCGCACGATACCGCCGACAAAGTGATGCACGACAAAAGGAATCGAAAGGCGGCGGAGAGACTCATTGTGCCTAGGTTCAGAAAACGCCCTTCACGCCGAATGTCCATGTCGTGCCGAAGACCTGGTAATTGCTCCAGACGGCCGGATTGGCGTCGGGTTTCTGCATACTGATGAACGGTTCGTTCGTGAGGTTGCGTGCGCTGGCGAAAAGCCGGTAGCGCTGGGTGAGCCGGTAACCGGCCTCGACATCCACCGTGGCGCGGTGCCGCACATAGTTCCTCCCGGTTGTATTGGTCGGCACGTCGTCGCTCCAGCGGTTGTTCACGACGGCGTTGAAGCGCCGGAACGAATACGAAAACCCCCAGCTGACCGAGTGTGGTGCCAATCTCGGCGTGATGACCTCAGCATAACTGCGCGTGTAACTGGCGCGCACCGAGAGTCCTTTAAGCGGACCGGGCAAAAACGAGAGACCTTGGCTATACTCAACCTCCATGCCGCGGATGGTGACGCGGTCGGGGCCGTTGGTGGTGGTGATGAAGGTATAGTTGGCGAGATCTTCCTCGGTGTAGCCGAATTCGGCCGCGGTGAGTTCGTTCGACCGGTGCAAATCGACAACGCGGTTTTCGAAGACACTCACGCCGATGATTCCGACGGGTTCGAAATAGTAGGCGAGCCGCGCCGAGTAGTTGTCGGAGGTCTCTGGTTTCAAGCCGACGTTCGGAATGGTCGCGCGGAGGGTCTGGTCGTTGATCTGCCACACACCGGCGATCTGCGCGATCTGCGGGCGGCGGATGGTGCTGCTGTAGCCGGCGTGGAAATTGAGGTTGGGCGTAAAGTTGTATTTGAACGAGGCGCTCGGGAAGAGGTTGTCGTATTCGCCGCGGCGATGGATGCGTGGCTTCGTGAAGAACTGGTAGTTGATGCCGGGGATTGTCGTCGCGCGGGACGTCGCGGGGAATCCGGCGGCGCGCACTTCTTCGTTGGAGAGTGGGTCGAACTCGAGAGCATCGGTGCTCGTGCGCTCGCCCCGCAGGCCGGCGCGCACGCTGGCTTTGCCGATACTGGCCGTGCCCATAAAGAATGCGGCGTCGATCCGTTCGACGTAGTTGCGGTTGTTTGTGACGTTGGCCGAGAAGTAATTTGAAACCGGAAGAAACAGGGTGAAGTAATCCGGCCGATCGATAAACGCCTGACCGATCGCCCGCATATTTGGCATGAAGAGATTGCCGCCCGAGAGCGTCGCGACGCGGCCGCCTTGTGCCCGGAGATCGAAGGGCAGCGTGGACGGAAAGACCGCCCAGCCGCCGGTCGCGCCGCCGCCCGGACCGGTGTAGTTGTAGCGGATCGAGCCGAGGAGGCTCTTGAAATTGAATGTTTCCTCCTTGGTCTTGATACCCGTCTTCCAAGTGATTGGCAGAAAACGGCTGGTCGTCAGGGTGGCTGTAATCTCGCCGCTGTAAACCTGTGACCGCGAGCGGCGGCCATCGTTGATATTGGCCTCCGGACTCGTGAAGCTGCGACCGTTGGCGAGATCGGGGCCGCCCAGCTGGGTGATTTTCCAGTCGGTGCTCGCAGCCGACGACCGCTCGGCGCGATAGATCACGCCACTGGCCGTCGGGCTGACCATGTTGCGGATCGTGCTGTGCCGGTCCAGCGGATTATACCAGGCGTTCGAAATGGAGTTGGCGAATTTTCCTTCGACGAGCAGATCGCCAAGTTTGAACTCAAATTTCGGCAGATAAGTAAAGGTTTGGCCGACTTTGGAAACGCGCGTTGGCGCGAGGGCTACACTGCCGGCGTTTGTTGTCTGGAAACCCACAAGCGGGTCGGTGCCGACGACGGTGTTGCGGGCACCGGTGTTAAACGTCGCCGCCTGCTGACTCATCCAAAGATCTGACCAGTTGTAGATCACGCTCAGAGAGAGCACGAGCCGGCGGGTGGCCTTGAAATCGGTCGTGAGCGTGGTGCTGAACCGCTCGTTGAATCGGGGTGAATGGGTTTGGCCGATGGCGGTGATCACGATCGGGCGCGGGTCGGCCACGGTCGGGGTGCGGTTGTAGGTGAGCGATTGGGCGAGAACCTCTTGGTAAACATTCGACTCGCTGACGTTGAGCACGACGCCGAGCCGCTTGTTAAAAAAGATATCGGAGTATTCCAAAATTCCGCCCGGGCGGGCTTTGAGCGTGCGCCGATCGTCGCTAGGGCCATCGGTGCGCTTGAAATTGAGCTCTTCGGAATGCATAGCCGCGTTGGCTTGAACGGTGATGCGGCGCCCGGCGCGGTCGAAGGCGCGTTTGGTGCGCAGGTTGATTGTGCCCGCGGGGGCGTTGGCGTCGGAGTCCGCGCTGATCGTTTTCGAGACTTCGATTGAATCCATACTGCTGAGCGAAACCTGTTCGAAGGTGAACGAGCGGCCGTCGGCCTCGCCGCCGGTGCCGGGATCGGTGCTCGACAGGGAGACGCCGTCGAGGGTTACCGCGGTGTATTCTGAGCTAAGCCCGCGCAGCCGGATGTTTCGGATCTCGCCAAAGCTCATTTCGAAGTCGACGCCCGGAAGGTGCTTGAGGAACTCGCCCACGTTGCCCTCGGCGTTGGCGCCGAAGACATCGGAGGCAACGATGTTGGTGATATTCATCGAGCGGCGCTGGTCCATAATAGCCTTGGCGTTGCCCTCACGTTCGGTGGCGACGACGAAGGCGCCGAGCGTGACCGGCACGCCGTCCGTGGAGGTGCCCTGCAGCGTGCTGATGAGATCAAAATCACGCACGACCGTGGCGCCGGCCGGCACCTCCACGCGGGCCGTGGCAGAGCGGTAGCCGGTGTAGTTGACGACTAAAGTGGCCGAACCCACCGCAACCCGTGAAAGCCGGAATTCGCCACCGTCGCCGGAGACTGTCATTCGACCGCTTTCCTGAATGCGAATCTCGGCATTCCGGAGGTATTCGCCGGTGGACGGATTGAAGATGCGACCGGCGATTACGCCAGTGGCAGCCGGCTGGCTGAATGCGGTGGCGACCAGTAAAGCAAAGCCGACAACCAGGAAGCATAGCAAGTCGCGGAGCATGGAAGTTAAACGGTTGGCGGTCATGAGATCGGGGGTAGCCGCTGTCGCGGGGGATTGGCTCGGATTGCGCCCTTAGATTAGTCCGAGACCAGACGCTCCCACAGCACTGCCGTACGCCGAAAAACGCCATCATGAACGCTTGCGCAACTTGGCCAAAAACTTACATGATTTTGTCATGACTGCGTCCGCTCCTGTTTCCGCCGTCGCACCTCTCGTGCCGCTCGCCGAGTGGGCGAGCCTGCACGCGCATCTCGTGTGGGTTTACGACGGTCCGGTCTCGCCGCAGGGCCGCCGGGGAAAAGTTTCGGCTTTCGATCTAACCGCATGGCTGATCCGGGAGGGGCAGGTGACGGTGAAGCTCGGCACCCAAACCTGGCGGGCCACGGCTGGCGAGTGGCTGTTCCCGCCGCCCGGTGAACGCTGGCAGGAATTTTCCCCCGATGCGCGGCTGCTCTCCGTGCGTTTCCGGGCGCAGTGGCCGACCGGTGAAGATTTGCTGCCGGCCAACACTGGCCAACGAATTCCCGTCAACGAGGCCCCGGAACTTCTGCGCGCGGCGGTTCCTTTGGCCCGCTTCGTCCAGCAGCGGTTTCACAAGGCGGAGACAGATCTCATGCAGGCGTCGGCTGCGCTGGCTGATCATCTGCGGCTACAAACATTGTTTTCCCGCTGGTTCGAAACCGCCGTCTCGGTGCTCGCCGCACAGGGACTCGTTCCGGCCCATACGGGCAAGATAGACGATCGCCTGCGCTCAGCCGTGCGCCGACTCGATCACCAGCCGTTGGCCGCGCCGATCAACGAGACCACGCTCGCTCGGGCCGTTGGTTTGAGTGTCAGCCAGTTGAACCGACTTTTTCTTGGCCAGTTCGGTGTTACCTCGCGCGGCTATTTTGAACGGCGGCGGCACCGGCACGCTCTGACTGCGCTGCAGGAGTCGCCGCGCGTCGCGAAAGAAATCGCCAGCGATCTTGGCTTCTCGTCCCAGCCGCACTTCTCCGCTTGGTTTCGTCGGAAACAAGGTGTTTCGCCCCGCGAATTCCGCAACGCCAGGAAGCCCGGGCGGCAAAACCCGCGAGGATGACCGGCTGCGTCGGCGCCGATAGGCGTGTTGCGCCGATGATGAAATACCTGTCGGAAAACCCCTCCCGGATCCGATCCCCCTGAAAATCCAGTGTCCTACCAGCCGCCGCCCCAGAATCGGATTCTGGCCGTGACAGAAAGACACCGCTGGCGCGCGGTCGCGGATTGGCTCACTACCAGATGACTTTGAGCCCCAAAATCC
>SYGN01000245.1 GCA_005799525.1 Opitutaceae bacterium
CGGACTCGGCGAACACGACGTCAGCTTCGAACCCGCCGCACCCGACGCCGCCAGCTCGCCCCGGTTCTACTTCGTCAGCACTCCCGCCCACGCGAAACACCCGACCACCCTCGCCCGCCGCGCCGACGTGTCCGCCGCCCCAATTGGCGACGTCACCAAGGCCAACCGCCGCACAATTCTGAAAGTATCACCGGTGACGGCGTGAGAGCCAAGAAAGAGGAAGGGAAAACCATTTCAGGGGCGAAAAATTCTGCGAGCCCCGCAAAATTTTCCTGCGTCACATCACCGCGAGCAGGCGGCGGAGGGTTTCATCGACGAGCTCCGGGTTGGCTTTACCTTTGGCGGCTTTCATCACGGGGCCTTTGAGGGCGTTGATGGCGCTGTTTTTGCCACTCTTGAATTCAGCCACGGCCTTGGGGTTGGCGGCGATCGAATCGCGGCACCACGTTTCGAGTTCGTTCGTATCGATGGGGGCGGCGCGCAGGCCGCGTTGCTCCGCGATGGCGTCGGGTTGGTCACCAGTGGCAGCCATTTCGATGAAGATTTCTTTCGCGGCGTTGGTCAGCACAGTGCCGGCAACAACTAGGTTCACGAGAGCGGCGATGTGGGCGGGGCGCACTTTCGATGTCGCGAGTGACTGGGCGTCGGAGGGAGCCGCGACACCCCCGTCGCGGGCGGCCGAACGCGGCCGGAGCGCCGCGTCCCCAGCGGCGGCGGAGGAGCCGCGGCTCAGCTCACGCAGCAGGTCGTTGACGATCCAGTTACCGACGGCCTGGGCCTTGCCGGGGCCGGCGAGTTGGGCGGCAGCCTCGAAGTAGTCGGCCAACATCCGGTCCCAAACGAGGACGGAAGTGAGCGAGTAAGGCACTTGGTATTGCTCGAAGAAACGGCGTTGTTTCACAAACGGCAGTTCGGGGCACTCGGCCTGAAGGCGGGTTTTCCATTCGGCATCGACCTTCACGGGCATGAGATCAGGGTCGGGAAAGTAGCGGTAGTCGTGCGCCATTTCTTTCGAACGGAGCGACTGCGAAGTGCCGGTCTGGCCATCGTAGTCGCGCGTCTCTTGGACGAGTGTGCCGCCGCGTTCGACGACCGCGATCTGGCGCTTGATCTCGTGGTCGATGCCGTCGCGAACGAAGGAAATGGAATTAAGATTCTTCAACTCGACCTTGGTGCCGAGGTGCGTGGCACCGACGGGACGGATCGAGATATTGGCGTCACAGCGCAGCTGCCCCTTCTCCATGTCGCAGTCTGAGATGCCGCCGTAAATCATCGTCGCGCGAATCGACGTGAGATAGGCGTAGGCCTCTTCGGCCGAGTGCATCGCCGGATCGGAGACGATCTCCATGAGCGGGGTGCCGGCACGGTTGTAGTCGACAAGTGAATCGGTCGCCCCGTGGTTCAGTTTGCCAACGTCTTCCTCGAGGTGGATGCGGGTGAGTGGAATTTTTTTGTGCTCTCCCATGAGGTTGCGGGCGGAGGCGGGGAGTTCAATTTCGACCGAGCCGCCGACGCAGATGGGTTGGTCGTATTGGGAAATCTGATAGTTCTTCGGGGAGTCGGGATAAAAATAGTTTTTGCGGTCCCACTTGCAGACGGGCGCGATCTCGCAGCCGAGGAGGAGGCCGGCCTTGATGATGGCATCGAGCGCAGCCTTGTTCATGACCGGCAACGCCCCGGGGAGCGCGAGGACGACGGGGTCGGTGAGCGTGTTGGGTTCGTGCCCGTAGCCGGCGGCGACACGGGTAAACATCTTGGACTGAGTCTTGATCTGGACGTGGACTTCCAGACCGATGACGGCTTCGTAGACAGGCGACGGCGTGGGCGTAGCGAGGGTGGTTGTCACAGAGGGCACGGAGGAGACACAGCGTTTCACAGAGCGAGCCGACGGAGGCCGCGCGTAAGAATAGTGGAGCGGAAATTCAGGAGGAGGCCGACGTGGCAGCGGGAGAATTTCAGATAGGTGAGCACTTGCGCGTCGTGAACTTCGAGGAGCGCATCGACGGTTTTCAATTCAACAACGACGAGCCCGGCGACGAAGAAGTCGAGGCGGTAGGTGTCATCGATGACCAAATCTTTACAGGTAATGGGGCAGAGTTTTTGCTCTTCGAGGACGATGCCGCGAAGACGGAGTTCGTAGGTCAAGGCGCGCTGATACGCTGACTCCAATAAGCCGGGGCCGAGTACGCGGTGAACCTCGATGCCCGCGCCGATGATGCGCTCGATAAGTTGGTTGATTTCAGGGTCCATGTTTGGGGTAGGAGTAGTAGTGAGTGATGGAGCAGCAGGGGAGAATGAATTTTCGTCACGGAGGACACGGCGGAGGCAAAGAGCTTCACGAAGTAAGGCAGGGAGATTGGGTTCTGGGTTTGGTCTCTGTGGCCTCTGTGTTCATCTGATATTTACTCTGTGACAAAGGTTCAGGGTTCATCAACGGGGCGAGGGTTCGGGGCTGAAGCTTCGCGGTGTTCTTTTTGTCAAAGAGGGCACGGAGGAGGCAAAGAGAACCACGGAGTAAGGCAGGGCGACTGGTGCTCGGGTTTCACTCTTTCGCCTCGATGTTCCTCCGGTTTTCCTGTGTGTCAAAAATCAGAGAATAGGGTGCTGGGTGGACCACGGGTGGGCCCGTTCGTAGGCGTGGGCGATAGCGAGGAGGCTGGATTCTTTCCACGGTTGGCCGATGAGTTGGGCGCCGATCGGGAGGCCGCTCTTCGTGAAACCACACGGGACGCTGATCGCGGGGAGGCCGGCGAGGTTTACGCCGATCGTATAAATATCGCAGAGGTAAAGCGCGAGCGGGTCGGCTTTCTCGCCGATCTTAAACGCGGGTATCGGCGAGGTGGGCGTGAGCAACGCGTCGACGTCGCAGAAAGCGTTAAGAAAATCTTGCCGGATGAGAGTGCGAACTTTTTGCGCGCGGAGATAGTAAGCGTCGTAGTAACCGGAGCTGAGCACGTAGGTGCCGAGGATAATCCGGCGCTTCACCTCGGGGCCGAAACCCTCGGCGCGCGAGTGGGCGTAGATGTCGACGGCGTCTTTCGCGGCAGTCGAGCGGTGACCGTAACGAATGCCGTCGTAGCGGCCGAGGTTTGAGGACGCTTCGGCGGTCGCGATAACGTAATAGGTGTCGAGGCAGTATTGAGTGTGCGGGAGGGACACCTCGCGGATTTCGCAGCCCTGCGATTGGTAGAACGCGATCGCTTTTTCGACGGCTGCGGCGATCTCGGGGTCGAGACCTGTGGCGAAATACTCCTTCGGGATACCGAGTTTCCACGGGCCGCGCTGCGAGGTCAGCGCGGCGCGGTAGTCGGGGATCTCCGCCTGGAAGGACGTGGAGTCGCGTTCGTCGTGACCGGCAATGGCGCCGAGCACGATGGCGGCATCTTCGACCGTGCGGGCGAACGGGCCAATCTGGTCGAGCGAGGATGCGAACGCGATCAGGCCATAACGCGAGACGAGGCCATAGGTCGGCTTGAGGCCGACGACGCCGCAGAGGGCAGCGGGCTGGCGGATGGAGCCACCCGTATCGGAACCGAGCGTGGCGATGGCTTCGCCGGCAGCGAGTGCGGCGGAGCTGCCGCCCGAGGAACCGCCGGGGACGCGCGTGGGGTCCCACGGGTTGCTGGTCGGACCAAAGGCGGAATTTTCCGTGGAAGAGCCCATCGCGAACTCATCGCAGTTAAGTCGGCCCCAAAGCACGGCGCCGGCCTTTTTCAACTTCGTGGTCACGGTCGCGTCGTAGGGCGAGACGAAGTCCTTGAGCATCTTGCTCGACGCGGTGAGCGGTTGACCAGTGACGGCGATCACGTCTTTAAGGCCAATCGGAATACCGTCGAGCGGACCGCACGACTGACCAGCGACACGACGGGCGTCGGACGCGGCGGCTTGAGCGAGGCCGTCGGACTCGTCGAATGAGTTGAACGCTTGGATATGGGGCTCGACGGCTTGAGTGCGCGCGATGACGGCTTGAGTGAGTTCGACCGAACTGAGCTGCTTGGCGTCAAGCGCGGCGGCGAGGTCGGCGATCGTGCGGAAATAAAGTTCGGAAGACATGGGTATCGTGGATGCGAAACGCTCACGCGTTCGCTACGGGTTACTCGACGACCTTGGGCACGAGAATCATGTTGTCGCGCTGCGCCGGGGCATTGCGGAGCGCGTCGGCGACGGTGAGGCCGGGCTGCGCGACGTCGGCTTGCCAGACGTTGAAGATAGGCGAGGCGTGCGCAGTCGGCTCGACGCCAGTGACGTCTACCTTGGCGAGTTGTTCGATGTGGTGGAGCACATCGCCGAGCTGTTGCGCGAACGTCGCCTTTTCCTCAGCGGTGAGCGCGAGGCGGGCGAGTTTAGCGATGTGGTCGATGTCGAGGGCAGGGGGAAATGACATGGAGAAGGCGTTAACCACAGAGACAAAGGGACACGGAGAAAACGAGTGGGTTCGGGCTCTGTGCCGCTGGGTCTCTGTAGTGGGGAATTTTATTATTTCCGAATTTGCCAAGCGGTGGTCTGCCCAACTTCGTCCTGCACTTTTTGGAAGACAGCATTCACCTCGTCATCGGTGAGCGTTCGTTCCGACGACCGGAATACCAGTGAGAAAGCCAGGCTCTTCTTACCCTCGGGGACGCCGGCGCCGGTGTAGACATCAAAGACGCTGACGGACTCGAGCGCGAAGGCGTTGCCGGCGGCCGCGCGGGCGAATTTAGCGAGCGTCTTTTGGACTTCGGAGGATGGCGTGGTGGCGTCCACGACGAGCGCGATATCACGCAGGGCGGCAGGGAGGAGGCTGAAGTCGGAGTAGCGGCGGCGCGAGGAGTCACCCGTGATTTTCTCCGGAAGAATCGCAAACACGCCCGCGTAGACTTTACCCTGGATCCCGAGCGACTTCACCGTCGCAAGATTCAGCAGGCCAAAGCGCGCGGTCCAGCCATGCGCAATATTGCCGGCGGCGGCAGAGTGGCCCTCTTGCCAGCCGAAAAACGGCGCGGCACTGGGCGCCAGCGGTTGGCGGCCGAAATCGATCCCGGCGGCCCCGGCGAGCGCGGCGACGTGATGCTTCGCGGAGAAAGAATCTTCGATCGGCGTGCGGTTGGATTTCAACCAGGTGCGTTGCGCGACGGGCTCCGCAATAATGAAACCAACGGAAGCGCATTCGACATTCTGGCCGTCGCGTTCGAGGAATATCCTGCCCGTTTCGCAGAGATGCGTCACCGCGACGCCGCGGGATTGGTTGAGCTTCAGCGACTCGAGGAGCCCTGTCACGAGCGTCGGACGCAGGTGGGATTGGTCCTCGACGAAGGGATTCGCGAGGGCGAGTTCTTGCGCCGCGGATGCGGAAACCCAAGCGGCAATCTCCTTGGCCGGACGCAGCGTGTGATTGACGCACTCGTGAAAATCGTGGCCGACGAGGTAGTCCGTGACCCGCCGATTGAAGACCACAATGGGATCATCGTCGGCGAGGAGACCGGGCGACGACACGACGGCGGGCGGAATTTTTTCCGTGCCGTAGAGGCGGAGAACTTCTTCGACGAGATCGATCGGACGATCAAGGTCGTCGCGCCAACTCGGGATACCGACGGTCCACGCGGGACCGCGCGCGGGATGCGCGGTGGGTTCTTCGCGGGTGATGGTGAACTCGAGTGCTTCGAAGGCCGCACGCATCTCGGCGGCCGGAATGTCGAAGCCAAGTTTTTCGGTGATGTAGTCGTGGGTGACGACGATTTCACGCTGCCACGGAATATCGCTGCCCACGCGGAATCCGGGGCCGACGACGTTTCCACCAGCGGTCGCGATGATCAGATCGATGGCGCGATAAGCGGCTTCATGGGAGCTGTGAACATCGACGCCGCGTTCGTAGCGATAGGACGAATCGGAAGAGAGCCCGAGTCGCTTGCCGGTGGCGCGGATGGACTGGCGCTTGAAGAACGCGCACTCGAGGACGAGGTCGGTGGTGTCGGGGCTGACGCCGGAATCCACGCCGCCCATAATGCCGGCGATGACCAGGGGCTTGATGGCGTCCGCGATGACCAACATCTCGGGAGTGAGCACGCGCTCCTTGCCGTCAAGCGTCGTGAGTTTTTCTCCGGCGACGGCGCGACGAACGATGATTTGAGCGCCGCCAAGTTTACGCGCGTCGAAGGCGTGCAAGGGCTGGCCGGTTTCGAGCATCACATAGTTACCGACGTCGACGACGTTGTTGATCGGACGGAGGCCAACGGCGGTGAGGCGCGCCTGGAGCCACGCGGGGCTCGGGCCGATCTTAATGCCGGAAATAATGTGCGCGGTGTAGAGTGGGCAGTCTTCAGGACAGTCGACGCGGACGGAGGTCAGGAGATCGCGGCGCAAAGCCGCGCCTGCCGTTTCGTCGATCGCGCCGCGGAAGATTTCCTGCGGGGAGAGGAGCGGGAGCTTGAACCACGCGGCGAGTTCGCGCGCGATGCCGAGGTGCGAGAGGGCGTCGGGGCGGTTGGGCGTGATCTCGATATCGAACACGGTGTCTCCGGGCGGGAGCACATCGTTGATGGCGGCACCGAGCGCAGGGCGGTCCGCAAGAATCAGGAGGCCGGCGGCATCTTCGGAGATGCCGAGTTCCTTCGCGGAACACATCATGCCGTCGGAGGATTGGCCGCGGATTTTCGACTGCTTGATTTCGAAATTTCCGGGCAAAATTGCCCCGGGAAGTGCTACGGGGACGCGGTCGCCGACTTGGTAATTTTGCGCGCCGCAAACGATGGTCTTCACGCCGAGCGGGTCGCCGAGGTTGACCGTGCAGACGGAGAGTTTGTCGGCGTTAGGGTGTTTATCGCGGACAAGGACTTCGCCGACGACGACATGGGAGAGCTTGGGCGCGCCGGTGCGGATGATCTGCTCCACCTCGAAGCCGAGGAAGGTGATCGCGCGGGAGATCTCGTCGTGCGAAGCGTCGAGGGCGACGTAGTCGCGGAGCCAGTTAAGAGAAATTTTCACGGAGAGAAACGAAAGGGAATGAGACGATTTTTTTGACCGCGGATTACGCGGATGGCGCGGATCGTCTGAGTGTTATCAGCGTTATCTGCGAAATCCGCGGTTAACTTTCTTACGCGAACTGCTTCAGAAAGCGGACGTCATTTTGGTAGAAGTAGCGGATGTCATCGATGCCGTAGAGGAGCATGGCGAGACGTTCGAGGCCCATGCCAAAGGCGTAGCCGCTCCAGACTTCGGGGTCATAGCCGACGTTGGCGAAGACGGTCGGATCAACCATGCCGCAGCCGCCGATCTCGATCCATGGTTTTTTCACCTTGGGCAGATGGGTTGCAGTGAGATCGACCTCGAAACTCGGCTCGGTGTAGCCGAAGTAGTGCGGGCGGAAACGGGTCTTGGTATCTTTGCCGAGGAGGGACGCGAAAATGTAGTCGAGCAGCGCCTTGAGGTCACGGACCGTGACGTTCTTATCGACGTAGAGACACTCGAGTTGGTGGAAGTTCGCGGAGTGCGTGGCGTCGGTGGTATCGCGGCGGTAGACGCGACCGGGCGAGACGATGCGAATCGGTGGCTCGCCCTTGAGCATGGTGCGGATCTGCACGGAGGACGTGTGCGTGCGGAGGAGGTATTTTTCCTCGGGATTTTGCTTCGAGACGTTGGCGAACTTGGCGGTCGCGGGAAGATAGAACGTGTCTTGGGCGTCGCGCGCAGGGTGGTCGGCGGGCGTGTTGAGGGCGTCAAAACAGTAGTACTCAGTCTCGACCTCGGGGCCATCAGCGACGGTGAAACCGACTTTGCGCAAAATGCGGCACATCTCTTCGCGGACGAGCGTGAGGGGGTGGTAGGTACCGGGGCCGATGTCGGGGGCCGGCAGCGTGGCGTCGACGGCGGGCCCGAGTTGGGCTTGGAGCTCGGCGGCTTCGATCTGCGCGAGGGCGGCATCGAGGAGCGACTGGAGACGGGTTTTGGTCTCATTGATGAGCTTGCCGAGCGCAGGGCGCTGCTCTTTCGGTACGGTGCCCATCTGCTTCATCAGCGCGGTGAGTTCGCCGTTGGGCCCGACGTAGCGGGCCTTGGCGGCTTCGAACTCGGGGCGCGTGGTCAGCGCGGCGAACTCGGGTTGCGCTTTGGCGACGAGGGCGGTGAGGGTGTCTTGCATGGAAAATGAACGTTAAACCACAGAGGCACCGAGCGCACGGAGAAAGATAAAACGAAGAATCATTTTATGAATCAAAAGTCGGCGCGCGGTCGGCACAAAAAAAGGACGGGCCTCGAAGAAGCCCGTCCTTGGAAATTTGAGCAGAACGCGGCCCACTCGGGTCGCGTCCGATGCGCCTTACGCGGTCTTGGGGGCAGCGGCCTTGGTCTGCAAAGCGGCTTGGACCGTTTTGACCAGGCCGGTGAAGGCGACTTCGTCACGGATCGCGAGATCGCTCAGGACCTTGCGGTCGAGCTCGATGTTGGCGGCGTGGAGACCTTCGATAAAGCGGCTGTAGGTGATGCCGTTGTTACGGCAAGCAGCGTTGAGGCGCACGATCCAAAGACCGCGGCGATCGGACTTCTTCTTCTTGCGCGCGATGTAGGCATATTGCCAGGCATGCTGGACGGCTTCTTTCGCATAGCGGAAGAGCTTGGACTTATTACCGAAATAGCCCTTGGCGTATTTCAGGATTTTCTTGTGTCGCTTTTTAGCGGCGGGAGCGTTCGTTGCACGAGCCATGTTGGTTTATTCCTTTTGGTTAATCGTCGGCAGGTCGGCTTAGTTCACCTGCCGGACGAAGTTTTGGTTGATGCCTTGCGCGGACGGCTGGTTTAAAGGCCGAACGGCAATGCCCGCAGAAGGGGCTTGGCATGGCCTCGGGCGACAAGCTTGTCGCGAGAGGCACGTCGTTTGGACTTCGTGCTCTTCGCGGAAAGCAAGTGCCGGAAGCCGGGCGTGCGGCGGATCAGCTTTCCGGTTCCGGAAATTTTGAAGCGCTTGGCGACGGACTTTTTGGTCTTTTGCATGGAGGGAAGGTCAGAAAACAGAGACAGCACGCGGAGATGGCAAGGGGAATGTGCGTGGTTTTCCGGGGAAAAGAGAACTTGAACCCAAGAACGGCTGTTGAAATACGGAGCGCGCTGAGCAGGTCAGGAGAAAATGAAACGCGCGGGCGGCTCCCCGCCGGGTGACACCTCCGCGGTGCACCCAAAATGATTTTCGCCTCTGCGCCCTCCACGTCGTCCGTATTTCAACGGCCTTTTCCAGGGTAAACACGTCCGCTCCCTCAAAACAACGGCGGAACCGCCCTAGCTCCCTGCGTCCATTTCCTACCACCCGACGGCGACGTTGGTGCGCCGCGGGTCAGCATAGCCGGTGAGCGTGCCATCGGCGTTGAACGCGATGGCGTTGAGGCCACCGAAATGGCGGCCGCGGCCGGGCTCCTCGGGGAGGACGACTTTCCAGCCCAGCGCAACCAGCGCCTCAGCGTCGGCGGCCGGAAAACTGCGTTCTCCTTCGATCGTAGCGGGGTCGGTCGTATTCAGAGCGGGCACAAAATGCATGCGCGTATCCCCGATGGCTTCGGCCAACGGGCGATTGAGCGTCAATCGGTCGAGGAGCGTCTGCAGCATCGCCGTGGGAATGCGGGCGGCACCGGGGATACCAAGGGCGAAGACGGGCTTGCCATCACGGAGGACAATCGACGGAGCGATGGTACTGCGAGGGCGCTTGCCGGGGGTGACATAGTTGACGCCAGCCGGGCCGGTGTAAGCGAAGTTGCTCATCGAATTATTCATCACCACACCCGTGCCCGGAGGAACGACCCCGGCGCCGAAATGCAGACTCTGCGATTGCGTGGCGCAGACGATGTTGCCGGCGGAATCTGCGACGAGAAAGTGGGTCGTCGCGGCCAGCGGGCTTTCGGAGAACAGATTGTCGTCGCGAAAAACGGAGGTGAGGCCGGCCGGCTTCGGAGAGAAAACCTGCGCGCGGATCGCACGAATGGAGTCCGGAGCGAGGAGTTGTTCGACCAGCGCGCGGGAATTCGCGGCATCGCCCACCGAACGGGACACGAGGGGAGCCACGACGCGGAGGACGCGCCCGATCCGGTCGAGATTAGCCGGAGTGCGCAGCGGGCCGCCGCCGAAGGTCTCGTCTTCGAGCACCTTCATGATCGAAAGAAACAACGCCGGGCCCTGCGCTGGCGGTGGAGCGGCCAAAATGCGGTAGCCGCGAAAGTCCACCGTGGTGGGCACGGTGATACGGGCTTCGTAACGGCCAAGATCGTCGAGCGTAAGCACTCCCCCGCCCTGCTGGGAGGCTTTGACGATGGCGGCAGCAACCGGGCCGCGATAGAAGCCGTCGCGACCGTGCCGCGCGAAGAGTTCCAGCGTGCGGGCGAGGTCTTCGTTTGGGAGCAACGTGCCGACGACGGGAAGCTGGCCGTTGGGCAGATACAGGCGGGCAATTTCGGCGTCGCCGCGCTTAAGTTTCTTTTCCGACTCCTCGAAAAACTCGTGGGACTTCGGGAGAACGCGAAACCCTGCGCGCGCGAGCGTGATGGCGGGCTGCACAGTCTCGGCCCACGGTTTTTCGCCCCATTTTTGGTGGACCGTCCAAAGACCGGCCGCGAGGCCCGGCACGCACACGGAGCCGTAGCCGTAGCTGCGGTTTTCCACTGGGCGCTTCACGTAGGCCGCGACGTCGAGCGAACCGGCGGCGTCCATGCCATCGACCACGTAGGTTTTTCCGCTCTTGGCCTCATAATAGAGGAGCATGAGTTTCCCGCCAAGGCCGGAGCCGTAGGGTTCGGCGACACCGACGGCGAGCGAGGTGGCGACGGCGGCATCGATGGCGTTACCGCCGGCCTGGAGCACGGCGAGACCGGCCGCGGCGGCCTGGGGGTGCGCGGCGACTACCATGCCGCGCTTGGCGGTCACGGGCGTGATCGTGACAGGTGTCGCGGCGGCGGCCGACGCGAGCGCGAAGGTGAACGCGAGGAAGGCGGTGAGGATGTTGGGGCGCACAAAAAAGGGCCGGGCCAGAGACCGGCCCGACGACTGACAGCTTAAAGTTTCTTGGTGACTTGCAGCGAATAGGTGCGACCGCGGGCCATGACGTTGTAGAGGCCGACTTCGTAGCCGCGGGAATCGGCGGAGAGTGGGGGCTTCGCCTCGAAGAGGTTGTTCACGCCGAAGCGGATGGCAGTGTTATTGAGCCAGCGATTCTGCGCCACCACCCGGTAGCTTACGAACAGATTGTAGGTCTTCGAATCATGGACGACGTAACGGTAGCTGTACGACCCGTTATTGAAGATGGGCTTGATGTAGCTCGGGTTGCCGAGGCCGTCCCAAGTGGACTGCGTAGTCGTCGCGCCGGTGTCGGTGTAGCTGGCGATGTAATACATGCCGAGACCGGCGCCCCAGTGTTTGTTGCGCCAACTGAGGGTGGTCGTACCGCGCCAGTCGGGGAGCGGTCCGATGCCATTGCCGCCCTTGTAGTTCGTGCGCGGTGAGCCGGGGGCGCTGTAGGCGTGAAAATCGTTCAGGTAATTCCAGTTCGAGTTCAGGTTGAACTGGCCGACGGCGAGCTGCGGGAAGCGGTAATTGATATCGAAGTCGAAGCCGTTGGTGAACTGCCCGGACTTGTTGAAATAACTGGCGAGGATGCGCTCGATACCGCCGACGGTGGCGCGCTGATTGCCGGGCGTGCGGGTGGCATTGTAGGCGGCGAAGGCGGCGGTGTCAGCGGCGGTGATGGGGAGGCGCACGACGGAGGGATCGCCTTTGTAGGCAGCGGTGCCGGAGCCCGTGTCGATGCTGCCGATGCTCTTGCCAGCGGCGAGTTCGGCTTGAGTGAATGCTTGGAGCGCGGCGGTGTCGTCGGCGATGCCGCCACCGGTGGCGATGAGGTCCTTCTGGCGAATCTCGTAGTAGTCGACGCCGATGGAGAGCCCTTTGATGCGGGGGACTTCAACGACGATGCCGGCGGTTTTACCGGTGGCGGTCTCAGGCTGGAGACCTTGATTACCGGAAGCGACGCTGCGGCGGTTCGAGGCACCGTCGGTGATGAGTCCGGGGACGGTGCTGCGGTAGGTGTCGGTGCTGCCGGTGACGGTGCGGATGAGCGTGCCGTTGAAGAGCTGCGCGAGGTTGGGCGCGCGGAAACCCTTGTTATGGGAGGCGCGAAACATGATCCAAGAAACGGGTTTCCAGTTCAGGCCGAACTTGGGTTTCGTGGTGGCGCCGAAATCGGTGTAGCTTTCGTAGCGCGCAGCGGCGGAAACTTCGAGCGACTGGACGAACGGGAGTTTGAATTCGCGGCCGACGAGCGGGATCACGGTCTCGGCGTAGAGAGCGGCGACGTGACGATTGCCGTGAGTATCAGAGTTGGGCGAAAAACCGAGGAAATCGTTAGAGTTCAGATCGAGGCCGGAGCCGCTGGGATTCAGGCCGGCGTAGGGCGGGCGGTAGTCGTCATAGCCCTCGAAGCGGAACTCGCCACCGAAGGCGCCGCCGATTTTGTTGCCACCCCAAAGTGGGAATACATCGCCGCTGGCGCGGAAATCGCCGCTGCCGAGCGTGGTGATGCCGCTGCGAATGAAGCTGGAGCGGAAGGTGGAGGTGACGCTGTCGGGATTCTTGTAGGGGCCGGTGACGACGAGCGCGCCGTTTTGCACGGCGAAGCTGCGGGTGAACGGATTGAAGGCCTTGGCCGGATCGGTCTGATTAACGGCGGCGATGAGAAGGCTCTTTCGGCTGGGCCCTTCTTCGTTTTCAATCACGCGGGCGGTGGACCAAAGGAGCGCAGCTTCCCAAGTCCAGGAATCGAAGATTTTTCCGCGCAGACCGGCGACGCCGCGATACACGGAGTCGTCCACCCAATCGGTGCGGAGCGGGAGGTCGGCGAGGCGTTTGTTGGTGATGGATACGGAGGCGGGCGTGCCGGTGAGGCGGGGCGTGCCGTCGGTGTTGGCCGCGCCGGTCGTGGACCAGAAGCGGCTGCCGAAGGGGTTGTAGGGATTGTTCACGGGAACGATGACGAAGCCATCGGTGCTCTGCGTAATGCCATCCATCTCGCGGTAAGTGACCGACTCGGCGCGGTAGAGGCTGGCGTCGGCGAAGAGCGTGATGGCGTTGGTGAGATTATATTCGCCGCTGGCGAAAATATTTGTGCGCTGCGATTTCGGCTGGATGACGCGGTAGGCGTTGTTGTTCCAGTAGTAGTCGCGGGTGACGCCGAGACGGCTCGGAGCGGCGGTGCCGAAGACGGCGCCACCGGTGCCATTCGGCTGGAGAACGAAGAGTCCAGTGGTGGCGGCCATCGTGGCAGGGACGCCGGCGGGGCGCGCGCCGGCGAAACCAGTGACGGCACCGTATTGATCGGTGGTGGTGACGTTCCCGACGAGAAAGTTGCCGTATTCGGTGGTGGCGGAGCGAGCGTTGAAGCTGGAGGCGGCGGTGAGGGAGGAGCCGTTGGAGACATTCCACGGAGCGGGTGCGAGGTTCGAGTGGTCGGCCTCGGCGGCGAAGCTGCGGACGTTGGCGAGAATCGCGGCGCGGCGATAGAAGTCGGCATTGACCATCGCGCGGCCCTTGCCCTTGGCGAATGGGAGGCCGTGGGTGAGCGTGGCGCGGGACTCGCGGCCGTCGCCGTAGCTGGTCTCGGCGAAGCGGACGGAGAGCTCGGTGCCACTGAAATTTTTCTTCGTGGCGTAATTCACGACGCCGGCGACAGCGTCGGTGCCGTAAACCGAGGAAGCGCCGTCGCGGAGCACTTCCACGCGCTCGAGGCCGCGATTGGGGAGTTGGTTGACGTTAACCGAGAGCGTGGGGACGCCGGCTTCACCCTGGCTGATGGGATGCGGCACGAGGCGACGACCATTGACGAGGATGAGCGTGTTGCTCGAAGGGATGCCGCGGAGAGAGATGGAGGCGTTGTCGCCGCGAGCGGTCGCACCGAGGGTGGCGGTTTCGTTTCCAGGGAGGCCGGTCACCTGCGGGAGCGCCGTGAGGAGATCGGACGGTTGGGAGGCGTCGCGGATCTCGATCTCGGAGGCGCCGAGAATCGTAATCGGGAGAACTTTCTCGTAATCAAGGCGCTTGATATTCGAGCCCGTGACCGAGAAGGCCTCAAGTTTGATGGTCTCCTCGGGCTTCCTGGTCGTGGAAGGCGCGGGAGCGGTCTGCGCGAAGGCGGTGGCGGCGAAGGCGAGGGCCAGCGCGGCCCAGGTGGTCGAATTGCGGTAGTGGGTCATGGCATTCTAATTTTGTGGCGGCAGAGCGTGGCCGGACGATCATAAAGATCAAATTCGAGTTTCGGGGAAAATTGGGAGCGGCAAGCGGTTGAAAAACGCTCACGAAAAGGGGTCGTCAGAAATCGGACGCCCGGTTAGAAGCTCTTCGAGATCTGCGAAGAGAACGTCCGGCCCTTGGCGGTGGTGCCGGCACCGCGGCGATAGCCAAAGGCCTCATCGGCAAGCGGTGGCTCGATGTCGGTGACGTTATTGACGCCAAACCGCAGCGAAACACCCGCGAGCAGGCCACCACGGCGCGACCGCGGAAAGGCGTAGTTGACGTAGGCGTTGTGCGAGGCGAAGGGGCTGACCAAATAGCGGTAGCGGCGGACATTGCCGGAATCGACATAGACGGAAATGTAGTCGGGCTGGCCGAGCACGTCGTAAATTTCCTTGGTGGTCGAGGCCCCGGTATCGACGTAGGCACCGTAGTAGGTCGTGAACCAACCGGCGGTCCAGCGCTCCTTGCGCCACGTGGCTCCGACACTGCCGCGGAAGCGGGTGCGCCCGTCGCGATTAATATTGTTCACCTTGGGCGCGCCGGGTTCGTCCTCGGTGTCGGACTGAAGCAGATACGCGGCGTCGCCCCGCAATGTGGTCTGGCCGAAGCGCGTCTTGGGCAGACGAAGCTCCAACCCGAAATCGAGGCCCTGCACTTCGCGACCGGATAGGTTGACATAGTCGGTCACCAAAGACTTCACCGCACCGACGGGCGCGCGTTGTTGGACGGCGGGCCGGGTGGCGTTGAAGGCCGCGAAGTCGGCGAGGTCGACCGCCGTGACCGCGTTGCGCGTGATCTTCGGATTACCGACGTAGCTGCTCGTGCCGCTGCCCAAGTTGATCTGGTTGAGAGCGGTGCCGGCGGCGAGGGCCTTTTGAACGGCACCATCGAGGAGTTCCTCGTCGCGCAGGAGCTGGGCCGTGCCGGTGACGTCGTCGATCACGTCCTTCTGCTTAATCCGCCAGTAGTCCATCGTGACCGTGAAGTCGCGGTAGAACGGAGCCGAGAGGGCGAGGCCCGCCGAGATCGAGCGCGAACTCTCGGGACGCAGGGAGGTGTTGCCCTGACGAAATACGACCGGGCCAGCGCTCGAGTCGCGGTTGAGGCCGGTGACTTCGGAGCGGTAAATATCGTTGTAGGTATTCCCGGAACGTTGGAGCGGCGTCGGATTGCTCTGCACGAGATTGGGCGCGCGGAACGAAGCCGCGAGCGTGCCGCGCAGGAGAATCCAATCGTTGGGCCGGAAATTCACGCCGAACTTCGGTTTCGTAGTGCCACCAAAGTCTGAAAAACGTTCGGCGCGGCCGGCGACGGAAAGCTCGAGGGAGCGGATGAGGGGCTGACGATTGACGCGACTGACAATCGGAAAAAGCACCTCACCGAAGGCGGACGCAATAGTGCGCGACGCGTAGAGATTCACGTTGGGGCTGACGCCGAGAAAGTCGTTTTCGGTAGGCCCGAAAAAAAGATTGGTGGGATCGTTGCCGTTGCCATTGAAGGGCGCGTTCGCGGGGTTGAGGCCGACGTAGGGGGGCCGGAAATCTTTGTAGTCTTCCCACCGCATCTCCGCGCCGACCGCGACGCCGATGGGGCCGCCCCAGAAGCGGTCAAACACGGAGCCGTTGACCTTGAGATCCCAGCTCGCGAGCTGCGTGCGGCCTTCGCGGATGAAGACATCGTAGAGCGACTCCGTCAGGGCCGCATTGTTGGAATACGGCTTGTCAACTTGGAGCAAAAACGGATTGGACGCATTGCCCACCTGCGGCACGAGCTTGAACCTATAGCCGAAGGGGTTGAAGGCCTTCGCGGGATCGGCGGTCGTCAACGCGGCGCGGAGGCGACTCTCGCGGACTGCGTTGAACTCCTCGTCGTGGCTCGTGTTGCGACTGAAAAGCACGGCGGTCTCCCACTCCCATTCGCGCGAGAGGCGGCCGCGCAGTCCGCCGACAGCACGGTAGGCCTCGGAGTCGACGACGATGCGGGTCGGCTTAAAATCACGCGAGATCACGCCGACGCCGGGGAGGAGTTGAACGTCGGCGGGCGCGCCGACGAGGCGTGGGGTGCCGTCGGGGTTCGGGAGTCCGTTTGCCTCGTAGAAACGGGCACCAAAGGGATTGAAGGGATTCGAGGCGCTGACGTAGATGCCGTGATCGGTGGTGGCATCGAACGAGTTGGGGCCGCGACCAGTGATCGAGTGGGCGTTGTAGGCCATAAACTCGCCGAACAGCTCGAGGTTATCGTCGAGCTTGTGCCGGAAATTACCCATGAGATTAAGGCGGTCCGATTTGGGCAGGGCGGGTTTGAAGTCGTTGGGATTCTGATACCAATTGACCGTGTAGTCATCGATGTTGTGCGAGGGCAGCGTCTGGCGGAAACCGAGATTTCCGTCGGCGAGCGGGATGACGTAGAAGGTGCCATTCGCTGCCCTGGTCGCCGCCGTGCTCCCGGACGTGGTGATGATGCCGCGATTACCCGTGGGGCGAGCGCCGACGAAGGCCCCGGTGGCGTCGTAGCCGCCCCGGACAAAGCCGCCGTAGTAGCTGGAGTCGGTGCTGAGACGGTTGTCGAAATCGTTATCGCGGACCACCACACCGGCGGCGTCAGTGATGGGCAGTCCGTTCCACGGCGCGGGCACGTCGCGAACCGTACGGATATCTTGGTTACGGGAAAATTTGCGTTGGTCGAGCCAGAGGAAATCGCGGTGGAAATAATCTAGGGTCAGCAGGAGATTGCTGCGCCCGCCGTTGTAATCAATACCATCGGTGACCTCAACGTTCCACTCGTTACCGCCGCCGTGCTGGGTCACGCTGCTGCGAGTGCGGAGGGAAAGACCGTCGAAATTCCGCCGCGTGATCGAGTTCACCACTCCGCCGGCGGCGTCGGTGCCGTAGATCGCCGAGGCTCCGTCGCGCAACACTTCGACGCGCGCCATCGCGGCGGCGGGGAGCTGGTTGACGTTGACAGATAGCGAGGGGACGCCGCTCTCGGCCTGCGAAATCGGATGCGGGGCCATACGCCGGCCGTTGAGGAGTACGAGGGTATTTCCGGATCCGATACCGCGCAAATTGATCGAGTTATTGTCGCCGCGCGCATCGGCGCCGAGGGTGTTGCCTTCGTCGAGAGTGATCGGTCCGCCAATGGAGAGCGTAGCGAAGAGTTCGGCCGCCGTGGAGACGCCGCGCAGGGCGAGATCGTCGGCGTTGATCACGGTCACCGGGAGGGTGGTTTCCTGGTCGATGCGCTTGATGTTCGAACCGGTGACGGTGAAGACCTCCATGAGCTGCACCGGCGTCAGGGAGGCGGAGGGGGAAACTGAAGGGGTGGCTGTGCCAGAGGGCTGCGGTGCGGTTTGCGAAACGAGGGGCACCGCGACAACGGCGAGCAGGAGCATGGCGGTCAGGCAGCGGAGGCGGGCGGGCATCAAATAGAGGGAATTCATGGGCGGTGTTTGCGTCGTTGCGGCGCGTCGGTCGTTGGGCGGAAGGCAAATCATTATAGAGTGCGGCGCAAGATCACGCGGCCGGCGCGCTCATCCGTCAACTGTCCGTCGACCGCAACGCCGAAAGCACGAATTGAAACGCGAAATGGCGCCGGTTCATCGCAGAAGATTAATGAACGCGCCGATTACGGGTGCGTTGGTGAAATCGATGAAAAATCCGCCCGTCGGCGGGACGAGCGCGACGGCGCGCGGTGCGGGCCCACGGCGGCGCGTGATCGCGTCCATCGCGGCAACAGCGGTCGCGGTCGAGCCCACGCCGAAGCCCACAAGGCCAGCCACCATCACGCCCGCCTCGTGGTCGCGGCCGAGGAGCGGCCACACGACCCACGCCGCGAACGCGAGTGAGACGAGCGTGTTCACGACGAGGATCACGAGCATCGGGCCGGCGACCGAGGCCAGTTCCGCGAGGTTCAGCGCAGCGAGCGTCACCGCCAGGAAGAGCGGCAGGAGCACGGCGGCGAGGCGCCCGATCACGTCGCTGCGTAGCCACGTGCCTCCTGCGCCATCGTGCGCCGCGCGGACGAAAAAACCCACGAGCAGCGCGCCCATATAAGCGGGCAACGACGCTCCCGCGCGGTCGAGTCCGAAACTGACCCAGGCGCCGGCTTTCACACAGCCTGCAATGAGCAAAGCATGACCGACGGCCGTGCGGCCTAACCCAACGAGCGCACGCACATCGCTGAAAAAACTCGCGACTGAGGAGGATGTTTCCAGCGGAACCGGAACAGGTCCCGAGACGTTTTTTCCTCGGCCCCGCAGCAGCCACTCAGCCAACGGCCCGGCGAGTACTCCGCCCGCGACGAGGCCGAACGTCGCCGCCGACGCTCCGATCGTGGGGGCTGAAGCGAGTCCCGCTTGTTCGAAGCGCGGTGCGAACCCCAGCGCCGTGCCGTGTCCTCCGACCAAGGTGAGCGCGCCGCACACGACGCCGAGGAGCGGCGGTGCACCCAGCGCGATGGCCAACGCGACCCCAACCGTATTTTGGAGTACGGCGAGCACCGTCCCCGTGACCAACAGCACCGCCAGCGCCCGCCCTCCCGTGCGCAGAATCCGCACCGGAGCGCCGAGGCCGACACACGTGAAAAATGCGACGAGCAACGGGAGATTGAGGTTCTTCATTGGACGCGCGGCCCACTCGACCTCCGTGGTGACGAGCCACGTCCAGCCACCGGCGGAAACTTTCGTAGCGAAGGAAACAACGGCGAGGCCGGAGAGGTTGAGCGCCAGCAAGAGAACACTGCACAACAGGCCCCCGACGACTGGCACCGGGAGGTTGCACCGCGCCAGCAACGGCACCCGGCGCACCACACCCTCCCCGAGAAGCAGCACGGGCACACCGAGCAAAAGGAGGATCCAAGGGGAAAGGGGAAGGAGCATAACGTCGCGCAGGGAACAGCGGTAAACACGGGTTGTGCCACGTCCTAGCCACAGGGACAGCGCGAAATGCGCGCACCGACGGGTTGTCAACTCAGCACCTGACTCGGCGCACGGCGGACGGTAACTCCGGAAAAATTCACGCGCGGAAATGGCAGTTGACATCCCGAACGCGTTCGTGAGTTTTTTCACCTCTTATCCAAAGGCTTCCTAGCTCAATGGTAGAGCAGTTGACTCTTAATCAATTGGTTCCGGGTTCGAGTCCCGGGGGAGCCACCAGATTTAAGCTTTAAGGTCAAACAACTTACACATTGTTGGGCCTTTTCTTGAAAACACCTAGGGCGGATTTTGGCCGGATCATTTTAGTTATCGCCACCACCTATGGCCTACGACCCAGCCGGGAGGTGACCAGGCAGCGGCGCGCGTCGCTGCTTCAGGAGGTTAGTCAGAATAACCGGGTAAGAGCGCGTGCTCCCTCATGCTTTGCGTGGGCGGGTTTATCGCCCTCATTTCCGCCCCTACGGCGCCGAGTCGATGCCCGGGCCGACCCCATAGGCACTCCAGTCTTCCGGCTTCGCCTGTTTCATTTCTTCGTAGGCTGGCGTCCACGTCTTCAGGTGCCAGGCGCTCAGGTCGTGGTGGCGCATCGCCTGCCGGTCGTCGCGCCGCTCACCCATCGTTTGCAACGTCGCATAGTCTTGCAGCAGTTCGTTCACCACGTTCGGTATCTGCGCACGAACGCGCGTCATCGGCCGCACTCGACAAATTGCGGCTGCGGCGCGGCCACAGATCCTGGGACGACCTCGGCAAAAACAACGAGGCCCGCCGGACCGATAGCCTCGCCCTCGATTGAACGGCAGATATTTTCCAACCTCCGCTGCCGCCCCCGCCCGCGCGCCTCCGTCTCCGAGTCCCCCGCGCCCCAGTCAAACGTTCCTCCATTTTTTCAAAACCCACCGTTGCCTTGCGCGGTTTCGCTCGTCTTGTCTTTCCCTCAATGCGTTCCCACCCCGCTTCCACCCGGTTCCTTACGATTGTCTCGATCGCGCTCCTCGCCCTGACCGGCATCGCGCTGTCGGCCCAGCCCACTCAAAAATCCTCCGCCGCCAACTCCCCTCCCAAAGCGGAGGCGCCTGCGACCAAGAAACAGGCCACGCCCGCCTTGCCCATCGACCCGCCCGCACCCTACATCCCCCTGGATATGTTGGCCGTGCCCGACGGCTTCGAAGTCACCCTCTGGTCGAAGACCCCCGACTTCCGCAACCCGTCCAATATGGACATCGATTCCCACGGCCGCATCTGGGTGACTGAGGCCTACAACTACCGCCGCCACAAAGGCAAAGACCCCGCCGGCGACCGCATTATGGTCCTCGAAGACACCGATGGCGACGGCAAGGCCGACAAAAGCCACGTCTTCGTGCAGGAGGAAGCCCTCCTCGCCCCGCTCGGCATCGCCGTCATCGACAATAAAATTTACGTCTCATGCGCCCCTAGTCTGATCGTCTACACCGACGTTGACCGAAACCTGAAATTCGATCCCGCCATCGACAAACGCGAGGTGCTCCTCACCGGCTTCGACGGTATTAATCACGACCACTCCCTCCACTCCATCACCTTCGGACCCGATGGCAAACTCTACTTCAACCACGGCAACGCCGGCGCCTTGTTCACCGACAAATCCGGCCGCTCGTTCCGCGACGGCAGCCACTACGATCCCGCGAGGAGCGGTGGCGGCATCCCCGCCAGTGAACGCCGTCCCCCCGACTACGCCGGCGAAAAAAGCGACGACGGCCACGTCTACGTCGGCGGCACCGCCTTCCGCATGAATCCCGACGGCACGCAGGTCGAGCCCATCGGTTTCAATTTCCGCAACAGCTACGAGCAGACCGTGACTTCCTTCGGCGACGTTTTTCAGAACGACAACGACGATCCGCCCGCCGCCCGCACGTCCTACCTCCAAGAATACGGCAACCTCGGCTTCAACTCCCGCGACGGCAAACGTAGCTGGCAGGCTGACAAGCGCCCTGGCCAAACCACGCAGGTCGCGGAGTGGCGCCAAGACGACCCCGGCATCATCCCCGCCGGCGATGTCTACGGCAACGGCGCGCCCACCGGCATCGCCTTCTACGAGGGCGATGCCTTCGGCGACAAGTGGCGCGGCCTGCTCCTCAGCTGCGAAACCTCGCGCAACGTCGTCTTCGGCTACCTCCCGCAACCCGACGGTGCCGGCTACAAGCTCGACCGTATGCAGTTTCTGACGACAAACAAAGCGCAGGACCTTGCCGGCATCGACGGCATGGCGGGCAAACTCCGTGCCACCGATTTGAAGACGTGGTTCCGCCCGTCCGATGTCGCCGTCGGCCCCGATGGCGCGATCTACGTCGCCGACTGGTTCGATCCCCGCACCGGCGGCCACGCCGCTCTCGACAGCAGCTTCGCCGGAGCGATCTACCGCATCACGCCCAAGGGCAAGAAACTCACCACGCCGAAAATCGACGTGAGCAGCACCGCCGGCCAGATCGCCGCGCTGAAGAGCCCCGCCGTCAACGTCCGCGCCCTCGGCTTCATGAAGCTCCGCGACGCCGGCGCCGCCTCTATCGCGCCGGTCTCCGCGCTCCTCAATGATAGCAACCCCTACATTCGCGGTCGCGCCGTGTTCCTCCTCGCCCACCTCGGCCCAGCCGGTCTCGCGAAGACGGAAGAGCAGTTAAAGAACGCGAATCCGCTCGTGCGCATCGCCGCCTTCCGCGCCCTCCGCCGCGCCAACCACCGCGTCGTCGAACACGCCAAGGCCCTCGCCAACGACCCGTCGTCAGCCGTGCGCCGCGACGTCGCCCTCGCTCTCCGCGACCTCCCGCTCGCAGCGTCGCGCGACCTCCTCCTTTCCCTCGCCAAAGGCTACGATGGCAAAGACCGCGCCTACCTCGAAGCGTGGGGCACCGGCTGCACCGGCAAGGAAGCCCCCATGTACGCCGCCCTCGCGGCGCAGGCTCCGGGTAGCGACGCCGCCAAGTGGCCCGCCAGCTACGCCAACTTGATCTGGCGCCTCACGCCCGTCGGCGCCGAGAGCGCTTTCGCCGCCCGTGCCAACGCCGCTGGGCTCCCCGAAAAAGACCGCCTCGCCGCCGTCACCGCGCTCGGCTTTATTCCGACCAACGCCTCGGCGTCCGCGCTGCTCGACATCGCGCAAAAAGCCTCCGGCCTCACCAAAGCCCATGCGTTCTGGTGGCTGATGAATTACAAAAACTCCCGCTGGCCCGACGCCGGTATCGACGCTGCACTCAAAACGCGCGGCCTCTTCGATCCCGCGACCGTAAGCATCACCCCGAGCGTCCTGCCCGAGCCACCCGCTGAGTCGAAATTCCCCACGGTCGCCGAGATCGCCAAACTCAAGGGCGACGCCACCAAGGGCGCAAACTCCGTCCAAGCCTGCTTCCTCTGTCACAACCTCAACGGCAAGGGCCAGGACTACGGCCCGGCGTTGGGCGGATTCGCCAAAGCCCAGACGACCGACGTCGTGATCAACGCCATCGTGAATCCCTCTGCTGAAATCGCGCATGGCTTCGACGGCACGCAGGTCAACCTCCGCGACGGCGGCCAGATCCACGGCATCGTGCTGAGCTCCGGTGATCCTTTGATCGTCCAATCCACCGGTGGCCTGACGCAGTTGGTGCCCGCCGCCAAAGTCCGCAACCGCCAGCCCCTCGGCCGTTCGCTCATGCTGAGCGCCGAGCAACTCGGCCTCAAGCCGCAGGACGTCGCGGACATCTTCGCCTACCTAAAAACGCAGTAACGCGTCCCCACCGGACTTCCGTAGGGCCGGCGCTTGTCGCCGCGGTGTATCATGGGGCGGACTTCACGGTCCGCCCCTTTTTTTGGCCATAAAAAATCGCCCCGACGGCCTTGTCCGCGGGTCCGCCCCCCCTGCCCTTCTCCGCCCCTAGAAACGTCCACCCCGTCCTCCTTGCTTGTCCTCGCGGTGCTCCGGCCGCGGCCCCCAAAATAACGTGACGTGTCTTCGCACCCGCCCTGCCGGTGTAGCGTAGCCCTGCTCGTGAGAGCAGGGACCGCCGAGAGATTACAGGGCGCGCCGTCCCGCCTCTCACGAGGCGGGCTACAGCAAGCCGTCGGATGTCACGTTTTCGATGTGTCGTCGCTCGGGCGCTGACCACGCTCGCCGCCGACGCGTTGCTCACCCTCGCTCCCGAAATCTCCCGCATCCGCCGAGTCTCCCCTTCCCTCCCGCCTCCTTCTCGCCCTATTACCATTCTCCGCTCTCTCATGCCTGCAACCCGCTGCCCCTGGCCCACCAAACCGCTCGACATCGCCTACCACGACACCGAGTGGGGCGTCCCGCACCACGACGACCGCGCCCTCTTCGAACTCGTCACGCTCGAAGGTGCCCAAGCCGGCCTCAGCTGGTCCACCGTCCTCGCCAAACGCGAAAACTACCGCCGCGCCCTCGACCACTTCGACGCTGCCAAAATCGCCCGCTACGACGCCAAAAAAATCGCCGCGCTCCTCGCCGAGGCCGGTATCGTCCGCAACCGCCTGAAAATCGCTGCGACCATCGGCAACGCGAAAGCCTTCCTCGCCGTGCAAAAAGAGTTCGGCTCCTTCGACCGCTACCTCTGGGGCTTCGTCCCGGATCGTCGCCCGATCGTCAACCGCCGCCGCACCATGAAGGACGTCCCCACGCGCACACCCGAGAGCGACGCTCTCTCGAAAGACCTCCTCGCCCGCGGCTTCAAATTCGTCGGCACCACGATCATCTACGCGTTCATGCAGGCCACCGGCCTAGTGAACGACCACCTCGTCAGCTGCGACTGCCACGCCCGCTGCGCGCAGCGGAAATAGGGAAACCCAGCCGTCCGCACGTTCGTCCTCGCGGCAATTATCCACCCACCTTCCCTCCCACCGGAGCGGACGTTTGACCTCGTGCTGGGCTCCGTAACGTCCGCGCCATGACAGCAACTCAGTCGTAACGATGCAGCCCCAACCACAAAAGCGACTTTTGCCCGTGACGGGAAGAAACACCGATTCTTCGAGTTCGTAGTCCCGCCTTTGGGCGGAGGGTTTGACGGATTCCGCCTAGAGGCGGGACTACGAACAAGGAGCTGTTTACTAGCCTGACCTTCGCAGTACGACGGGCTTTGAGCGAACGATTTTATATGTTTTGAGAGGGAATTTGTTTGTGTGTCCGCGGAGCGAAAGCTGGTTGAAGCAATGCACTTTTACGAGCGTGCTATGGACGGCCGCTTGTATCGCGTCGTGGCTCAGTCGGTGTGAGATCCGCGCAAGCAGCTGCCGGTGTCGCGCCAGGTGCTGCTCGGCCCCGCGGACCCGCCGCCGGTCGCCGACCTCGCCAAGACACGCACGGTGGGCACCAAGCGCGTAGGCGATACGGGGGCGCTCGGCTGGGTCGCCGAG
>SYGN01000246.1 GCA_005799525.1 Opitutaceae bacterium
ATTCAGGGGGGTGACAACAGCAGACTCAAGTCCGCCCGACTCTCACCGCAACAGCGTCGCGCCACCATCGATGTCGTAGGCCGAACCCGTAATAAACGAAGCCTCGTGGGAGCACAGGAAAGCCACCAGCGCGGCAATCTCAGACGGTTCGCCCATCCGCCCGATGGGTTGCGCCGCGGAAAGCTTGGCAAAGGTCTCGGCTTCCTTACCCGGATAATTTTTCGCGATAAACCCATCGACAAACGGCGTGTGGACGCGCGCCGGGCAGACGCAATTGCAGCGGATCCCTTGGTTCACAAAATCCCGCGCGACCGAAAGCGTCATGGTAAAAACCGCGCCCTTGCTCATGCCATAAGCGAACCGGTCGGCCAAACCCACCCGCGATGCGAGCGACGCCAAGTTGATAATCGCCCCGCCGCCCGCAGCCAGGAGTTTTTGCACGCCGAAATGCAGCCCGTGATAAACGCCCTTCACGTTCACCGCGTAGATCCGGTCAAGATCCGCCGCCAGCGTGGTCACGACATTGCCGATGTGGGCGATACCCGCGTTATTGACCAGCACGTCGAGCCGTTCGAGCGAAGCAAACGCCGCCCCCATTTCCTCGGTATGGGAAACATCCGCCGCCAGCACCTGCGCCGAGCCGCCCGCCGCCACAATCTCCGCCACGGTCTCGGCCCCCGCCTCGGCGCTACGTTCCAACACCGCGACGTGCGCACCCTCCGCGGCGAGCCGCACGGAAATCGCGCGACCAATGCCCGAACCGCCACCGGTGACGAGCGCGTGCTTACCGGCGAAACGTTGGGGGTAGGGTATCATGCGCCTACGGTAGGAGTGTGCTGGCACGCGATTCGAGATATTTCCTTCCCCACTAGGCCACAATCCGCCTCACCACCGCGTCGCCTTAAATTTCCATCCCGGCACTTTCTTCTGCATCTCCGGCTCGTCGTTGCGCTCGGTGAAACCGCAGCGCCGGTAGTTTTCCGCCGCTTTTGCGAGCGCCATGCGATCCAACTCCACCCCGAGGCCCGCGCCTTTCGGGAGTGCCACGCAACCGCCTTCGATTTTCGTGCGCCCGCCGATAATAATGTCCTCCCACTGCCACGGGTAGTGGGTGTCGAGCGCGTAGCTGAGATTCGGCATAGCCGCCCCGAGGTGAGTCATCGCCGCGAGCGAGATACCACCGTGGTTGTTCGAGTGCATCGACACGCCGCGACTGAAAATCCGGCAGTGCGCCGCCAGCTCCATCGAAGCGCGCAGCCCGCCCCAGTAGTGGTGATCCGTCAAAATAATATCCTCCGACGCGTGCTTCACACTGCCCGGCAGATCATCAAACGACGTCGTGCACATGTTCGTCGCGAGCGGCGTTTTTAATGCCCGCCGCACCGCCGCCATGCCTTCCTGCGTGCGACACGGATCTTCGAGGTATTCGAGAATTCCCTCCATCTCGCGACCGTATTTGATCGAAGTCTCAACTGTCCACAGCGCGTTCGGATCAAGCCGCAACGGCACGCCGGGCCCGAAGGCTTCATGCAACGCCTTCATCGCGGCGACCTCCTGCGCGGGCTCCAAAACCCCGCCCTTAAGCTTAATCGATTCGAAACCGAATTCCTTCACCATGGCCTGCGCCTGCACGACGACGCCCGCCGGATCGAGCGCCGCCGCTTGTCGCGCCGCCGCCCAGCCCGTCGCCTCCGGGTCGGTGCCAAACGCTAACTCGCCGCCCGCTCCCTCGTATTTGTAAAACAAGTAGGCCGAATACGGCACTCGCTCCCGGACCACGCCACCCAGCAGAGCCGCCACCGGCACGCCAAACGCCTTGCCCTGGATATCAAGACACGCCACGTCCAATGCACTGTAAACCTGCACGCGCGTCCGTCCATCCCACGGTTTGTCCCCGCGTGAAACCGACGTCTCGGGTGAGCACCGCTCCGCGAGCCTGGCCCGCAGCCCATGCCAGTTGCGCGGATCCGCGCCGATCACGACATCGCGCACGGCTGCGAGCGCCGCGTCGACCGCCACGCTACCCGGAACCTCAGCGAGCCCCGTCAGACCGTTGTCCGTCTTCAACTCCACCACCGTGCGCAAACAATACGGCGCGTGCAGCCCAGCGGCGTTGAGCAGCGGCGGATCTCCGAGGGCGATCGGCGTGATGTGCATTTCCGTGATCTTCATGGTGCGGTTTTTAGAGTATGGGCAGAGCCTGGAGTGAGCGCAGGAGTTACCCCAGCCATTCGGCGCAAGGGAGCGAAGCGTTATTTCCCGCGCAGCGTGGCCAGACTAGCCAACAGCCCGGCACGCACGCTGCCACCGTCGCTGCCGAGGGCGACAAACGTGTAACCGAGGTCGCGACACTTCGCGACGAGCGCGGGATTGTGCACGAGAATGCCCGCCGCCTTCCCGTGTTTCTTCGCCGCCGCGCTCACTTTTTCCAGCGCTTCGATGAAGCGCGGATGATCGAGCTGATCGCGGATGCCCATATTGTAGCTCAGATCGGTCGGACCGACGAAGAGCACATCCACGCCTTCAACCGCCGCGATTTCCTCGCAGTTATCCACCGCCTCGGGTGTTTCGATCTGCGTGACCGTCAAGAGCCAGTTGTGCGCGTTGAGATAATATTCCTCAAAGCCGCCGCCAAAGCCCGCCGACCGCTGGATTTTCGCGATACCGCGCACGCCGAGCGGCGGATAACGCATCGCGGAAACCGCCGCGCGCGCCTCGGCCGCCGTGCTCACCCAAGGCGCCATCACGCCATGGGCCCCCATGTCCAGCGCTCGCTTGAATCGCGGCGTCTCATTGGCCGCGATACGCACGATCGGCACCGCGCGCGTGCCACCCACCGCCTGCAATTGGTGCAGCAACGTGTCCTCGCCACCCGGCCCATGCTCATGATCCAGCAACAGCCAATCGTAGCCGCAATCCCCGGCCATCTCCGCCGTAATCGGTGAACCAAGATTGATAAACGTGCCGACGACCCATTCACGGGCGAGGACGCGGGCGCGAAAGCTTCCAGTGATTTTCATAAGGTTTCAGAGCGCTGTATAGAGCCGATAGAGGGCCTGCGTGCCGCAGTCTTCCCAGCCCTTCACCGCGACCTGTTCATAAAGTCTCTTCGCATTCGCGAGTCCCGGCAGGTCGAGTTTCAGTACAGCCGCGCTGTCGAGGGCGATCTTCATATCTTTGATAATATGTTTCACATAAAAACCCGGCGCAAAATTATCGGCGAGCGCCCGTGGCGCGAGATTCGTCATCGCCCAACCGCCCGCCGCGCCGCCGCTGATACTCGCGTGCACTGCCGCGGGATCGAGCCCGGCTTTCTTCGCATAGGCCAGGGCCTCCACCCAGGCGACCATCCCGACCGCGACCGCGATCTGGTTCGCCATTTTGCAATCCTGCCCGGCACCCGCCGCACCGAGCAGCGCAATATTTTTCCCCATGATTTCGAACAACGGCTTCGCCCGCGCAAACGCCGCCGCGTCGCCACCCACCATAATTACGAGCCTTGCTTCTTTCGCGCCGAGGTCGCCACCCGAGACCGGCGCATCCAGTGCGGCGAGGCCACGTTGGCCTGCTGCTTCGGCAATTTTCCGCGCGAGCACCGGACTCGACGTCGTCATGTCAATCAACAGCGCTCCCGGTTGGGCGCGTTCGATAATACCGCCGGCACCGAGAAAGGTGGTCTCCACATCGATGGGAAATCCGAGGATCGTAATGACCACGTCCGCCACGGCCGCGGCGCTGCCGGCGGAGTCATGCCACGTCGCGCCCGCTTCGAGCAACGCGGACGCTTTGTCCTTGGTGCGATTGTAGACGTGCAACGTGTGACCGGCCTTTTGGAGGTGACCAGCCATGCTGCGGCCCATGACGCCGGTGCCGATGAATGCGATAGAGAGCGATGCGGACATAGAACGAATAATTGGAAGGGTTGACAAAATACATATAGAGGCAAAAGCGTCCGCGCAGCCCGTGCGAACCAAATCTCACCGGCGCGCTAGGTTCGGCGTTGTACGCAACGTCTCGCCGATGCCATAGTCCTACTTCCCACCATGACGACCTCCCGCCGCGATTTCCTCAAAACCTACTTGGCTGCCACCGCAACCACGGCTGCGCTCACCACCGGCCTCACCGCCTCCGCCGCCACCAAGCCGTCCGCTGCCGCGCGCGATTACTGTGAAGTTCGCGCGTACCGCCTGAAACCCGGTGCCTCGGCCGACCTCCTCGACAGTTACCTCGCGCAGGCCCTCATTCCCGCCCTCAACGCGCGCGGCCTCTCGGCCGTCGGCGTGTTTAACGAGATCGAGGTCGATAAGAAGGCCGGCACGTCCAAACCAAAGGTCGGCACTGCCGAGGCTCCCGTTTCCGTCTGGGTTTTAATCACTCACCCCACCCTTGAGTCCTTCGTCAATGTCAGCGCCGATCTCAACACCGACGCCAAGGTCCAAACCGCTGGCGCCGCCTATCTCAACGTGCCCAAGGCCGCACCCGCCTTCGACCGCGTCGACACGTGGGTGCTCCGCGCCTTCGCCGGCTTCCCGCGCACGCAAGTCCCCGCGTTTTCGAAAACCAAAACGCCCACCCGCATCTTTGAAATGCGCGACTACGAGAGCCATAGCGAAGAGCGCGCCATCAGCAAAATGGCGATGTTCGACAACGGCGAAATCGACGTCATGAAAGACCTCGGAATGTCACCCGTATTTTTTGGTCAGGCCATCGCCGGTCCCAATCTCCCCCACCTGCGCTACATCACGTGTGCCGCAGACCTCGCGACGCACCTTGCTAACTGGAAGAAATTTGGATCGCACCCCGTCTGGATGAAAATGAAAGACGATCCCCAATACAAAAATAACACGTCGAAGAACACCGCCCGTTTCCTCGTGCCGACGTCCTACTCGCAACTTTGACCGTCGGCGGGCGGTCCGAATCCGCACCCTTTGGCCGGCACTCTCGCCCTCGCCGCCGGTCTGAACAGCTTCCATGAGAACCCGCCCTTGGCAGTTTTTTGGTTTGCTCCTCGTCCTCACGCCTTGGACTCCGGCCCAAGATGTCCGCTCTGCGCCCTTGCCCCCTACGCGCGCTTCGTCCGCGCAACTCTCTCCTGAGCAGCTAGATGAACTGCTCGGCCCGATCGCACTCTACCCCGACGCCCTGATCGCGATTATGCTCCCCGCGGCGACTGCTTCCTCGGAGGTTGTCCTCGCCGCTCGCTACCTCCAAGCCGACCGCAACACCCTGCAAATCGACCACCAGCCGTGGGACGATAGTGTGCGCGCCCTCGCCCACTACCCGGACACGATCCGCTGGATGGACGAAAATCTCGCGTGGACGAAACAGCTCGGCGAAGTTTTTCTCGCCCAACCGGACGACGCGATGACTGCGATTCAGCGCCTGCGCGCCCGCGCCCTTGCCGCCGGTCACCTGTCTTCCAACGCCCAACATCAGGTGGTGACCGAGGGAGGCCTCATCCGGATTTTGCCCGCACAACCCCACGTCATTTACGCCCCTTATTACAGCCCGCAGATCGTCTATTTCTCGCGCGTCGGCTACTCCTCTTCGGACGCACCCTTTCTCACGTTCGGCAGCGGTTTTTCGTCCGGATGGTGGCTCGCCTACCACTTGGATTGGGGCCAACGCCGCATCTGGGTCGTCGATCACCACGCCCGCGAACGCCACTGGCACGAGCACCGCGATTTGCGCCCCGGCCTCCCGCCCCCGCCAGGTCGCCCCGGCTACAACGGCCCTCCGCCTTGGCGGACTTGGCGCCCCTCAGCGCTCCCTGCCCGCCCACCGCGAACGGTCGACGTTGGGCACCGCACGCAAATCGTGATCGTGCAGCCGGCACCTTATTCCGGTGCACCGCGGTTCAATCGTCCGCCGCCGCCGATCTCACCGGCGCAACCGCGCCCAGAGCCTCGGCCCCGGCCATCGACCGACGTAGCGCCTGTCCGGCCCCCCGGCACAGACCGCTCCTTCACACGACCCAGCGTTCCTCCGGTGACGACCGTGTCGTCGCCCGCCACCGTCTCGACCCCACCCTCGCCGACCCCCCCACCCCATCGCTCCCGAGCATCGACCCATTCCACTCCCACCCCCTCCCCCAACCCCGCGCCCGTCTCGTCCACACTCACGTTTAGTCCCGCCCCGGCTCCAGCCGCGACCGTGACCTCCCCGGCCCCGCCGCTGGCGTCGCGCCCTGGTGAAACGCGCGCCGATCAGCCTTCCCGAAAACGGCCCCCACGCGACGATCGCCCCGCGCCCACCGCGCCGCGAACCACGGCCGAGTCCCGCGGACGCCCCGCCCCGGCGCCGTCGCCAACGCCCTCCGCTGCCGCCACGCCCGCCTCTCCCTCAGCCGTCCCGCGTGCCACGCCCTCCCCAACCGCAGCGCCCCCTGCTCCGACCGCCCGACCCGCTCCTCCTGCCGCCGAAGCAGACGACCGTCGGAATCGGAAGCCCGACGAACAGGCACGGTAGCATTCCCGCTGCGCGCACGGTGTCCGCGAAAACGTCTCCCACTGTGAACGCCCGCGTCACCCCGCCCTTGAACGGCGTCGCCTGCGGCCCGCATTGACTCTTGGTCGGCGCGACGGACCCTTGTTGGCCTTTATGGCTTCGACTGCTCCTCCCACCGCTCCCTTCGCGCCCCTCTCCGGATCGCCGACCGCGGACGTCGTGATGGACCGCTTCCTCGCGGTCGCCGCCGCGCGTGGACTCGAACTCTACCCCGAGCAGGAGGAGGCGATCCTCGAACTCTTCGCCGGCCACAACGTCGTCCTCAACACCCCCACGGGCTCCGGCAAATCGCTCGTCGCCGCCGCCCTCCACTTCAAGGCCCTGTGCGCCGGCGAACGCTCCGTCTACACCTGCCCCATCAAGGCGCTGGTGAACGAAAAATTCCTCTCCCTTTGCCGCGATTTCGGCCCCGAGCACGTCGGTATGATGACCGGCGATGCCTCCGTAAATCCTCGCGCGCGCATCCTCTGCTGCACCGCCG
>SYGN01000247.1 GCA_005799525.1 Opitutaceae bacterium
CGCCTCAACGCCGCCGGCACCGCCTACGCCAACGACGGGATGCGCTGGCTGAACAACGCCAAGAACTTCCTCCAGCGCTCGACCATGGCCGCCCAGCCCGCGCTCTTCAATTTCTGGCGCGATGTCAAGCTCACCGATCCGGCGATCTTCGATTTCTACAACGAAGCGCTGGAAGGACCGAACCGGCGCGAGTGGGCGTTTTGGAAAACCTACAACGCCAATTTCGAGCAACGCCTCGGCGCCCACGCCGGCGTCGAGCTCGCCTTCGACAAGCAGTTCTTGGATTCCGGATACGTCCAGCCCTACCAGTTCCGCAATCACGCGATCAACATCGATATCAACACCCACCTGCCGAACGGCACGCCCAACCCCAATCTGGGCCGCCCCTTCATCAACACCGCGGAGGGCTTCCAGTCCTACAGCGCCACAGATCGCGAAGCCTATCGTGCCACCGGCTACTACGACCTCGACCTGCAGCGCGATCGCACCGGCTGGCTGGGCAAGGCGCTCGGCCGCCACATCTTCACCGGGTCCTTCACCAGCCAGAACCGAGTCGCCAATGGCTACGGCGGCCGACCCCACCAGCTGGGAGTTGATTACTTCGTGGCCGAGTCGGCGAACGAGACGAAGTTGATCCCCATTTCCGACGGCCAGCGGGTCATGAGCGGCCATACCTATATCGGGCCCAGCGTGCTCAACGCCTCCAGTCCGCGAAACAACGGACTGCAGGGTGTCCGGGCTATCAATACGATCACCCCCGGGACTCCGATCACCGGGCTTTACTACCAGGCACCGCCCGCCACCCCCGTGGCGCTCGCCCCTTGGCAGACGCGCACGTTCACCACGGTCCCGACCGAGAAATACGACCTGAGCCGGACGGCTACCGGCCCCTCGCGTCGGCGCGACGAAGTCGATTCCCTGGTCTTCGTCGCCAATAGCTACTGGTGGGACCACACGCTCGTGAGCACCCTGGGCTGGCGCAAAGACTCCTTCCAGAACTTCGACGCCGGCACTTCCCTGACCGATCCGACGACCGGCCTTCGCGTGCAAGACCCCGCCATCTGGAAATGGACGAAGCCGACGATCGATGACTCGGTGCGGTCCTTTAACTACGGCCTCGTGCTGCACACGCCGCCGTTCCTGCGGGGCAAGCTGCCCTTGGGCGCCGACGTCTCGCTCACCTACAACAAGTCGGATAACTTCTCGCCCGCCGCGCAGCGCTTCGACATGTTCGGCACGAAACTGGCGCCGCCCACCGGATCGACCGCGGAGTGGGGCGGCTTGGTGTCGCTCTTCCGCAACAAAATAGAACTGCGCTTCACCAAATACGAGACCCGTGCAAGGCTGGCCACCGCCGGGGTATTTACGGAAATCCAAAACGTGATCGTGCGGCGCCTCGACTCCCAGATCGAGGCGAACTCCGGCGAGATTTACCGCGTGGCCGCGCCGCCCGCGGCGCTCGCTGCGTGGAACCAATGGCAGGCGGGCCCGGACGCGAAGAACCTCTTCGAGACGTTTAATTTCAAGTTCAGTCCCGGACCCAACGGCACCACCATCGTCGACCGCGACGACCGGATCGGCACCGTGGTGAACACCACGGACAACCTCGCCACCGGCTATGAATTCGACGTGATCGCCAACCCCACCCCGCAGTGGCGCATCGCCTTCAATGCCGCGCGCCAGCAAACCGTCAGCGGCAACACCGGCGCGAGCTTCGCGAAAATGATTGCCGTGCTCAATCCGGTCTGGGGCGGCACCGCCGCTGCGCTGCCCGACTCGGCCACTTCGACCAGCACGCTCGGCCAGACCTGGGCCGGGCAGGTAGTCAACGCCCAGAAAGCAATTGCGCTCGATGGGGCGCCTTCGCCCGAGCTGCGCCGCTGGCGTTACAATGTCGTCTCGAATTATTCCTTTCATCAGGGCCGGCTGAAAGGCTGGCGTTTCGGCGGCGCCTACCGCTGGCAGGGCAAGGCGGCGATCGGTTACCCAGTGAAAATTTTCCCGGACGGCTCCGGCGTCTACGACGTGACGAAACCCTTCTTCGGCCCGACCGAAGCCAACGTCGACGGCTGGATCGGCTACAGCCGCAAGCTGGGCGAAAAGATCCGCTGGAGCGCACAGCTCAACGTCCGCAACATCGGCGTGGGCGACCGGCTCATCCCCGTGAGTGCCCAGCCCGACGGCACCTACGATACCATGCGTATCGCCGATCCACAGACGTGGCTGCTCACGACGTCATTTGAGTTCTAGTCAAATGCCCCCAAGGGGAAAGGTTGTCCGCAAAGCGAGTCCTCGGGGTCAAACGTTGCACTTTGCAATCTGAACAAAGGGACCACCGAATGGCGTCGGGCGCCGCCGCGCGATCGCTCAACCCCGCGCATCCCGCCACCCGCCGCGCTTCCCGCCAACCTCGCCCGAACCGCCGTTGCGATCATTTGCGTTGCGCTCACTTCGTTCTCGTCGTCCGTCTCCGCCGCGCCTACTACCGTTGGCGTATCCTCTGTCCCCCACCGCAATCCCCTCGCCCGATGCACGCCTCTCCCGCTTCACCCCAGATCACGCGTCGCCGCTTTCTCGCGGCCGCGTCCGTCGCCCTCGCCGCCCCGCATGTGCTCACTGCGCAGAAATCCGGGCGCTCACTCTTTGTCGGCACCGGCGCTCACCGCTACGAGGTGTCGCACGACTGGGCCCAGCTGCCGTCGCCATACTCCTGGCAGACCACGCACAACGTCGCCGTGGACCGCGAGGGCCTGCTCTACGTCATCCACGAGGGCCGAGAGGAGCTCAAGGATCACCCGGCGGTCTTCGTCTTCGATGCGCAGGGGAAATTCGTGCGCGCGTTCGGCCGCGAGTTTCAGGGCGGCGGGCACGGGCTCACGGTGCACACGGAGGGCCGCGAACAGTTCCTCTACGTCACCGGTTATCAGCAGTTGAAAAATTTCGCCAAGCTCACGCTCAAGGGCGAACGCGTGTGGGAAAAACGCGCGCCCATGGAATCGCAGCTCTACGCCAAGGGCGAGGACACCGCGCCCGCGAAGCGCTGGGGCCGCGATGCGTTCATGCCGACCAATTTCGCGTTTTTGCCCGACGGCGGCTTCTTCCTTGCCGACGGCTACGGAACGCATCGCATCCACCGCTACGACCGCGACGCCCGCTGGCTCTCCACGTTCGGCGAACCCGGCACCGGCCCGGGCCAGTTCAACCTCCCGCACGGCATCGCCCTCGACGACCGCCCCGGCCGCGCACCCTCCGTCGTCGTCGCCGATCGCGCCAACAAACGCCTGCAGTGGTTTACCCTCGAGGGGAAACACCTGAAGACCCTCGGGGGTTTCATTTTACCCGCCAACATCGCTACGCGAGGCGACGTGATGCTCGTGCCCGACCTGAGCGCGCGCGTCACGTTGCTCGATCGCGACGACAAGGTCATCGCCCACCTCGGCGAAGATCCCGCGTGGCGCGAGCAGGTCACGCGCGAGAAAAACGCGCTGCGCCGCGACGAAAAGGGCGCCGGCTGGCAGGCGGGAAAATTCCTCCACCCGCACGACGCCTGCTTCGACGCCGCCGGCAACATCTTCGTCGCCGAGTGGGTCCACACCGGCCGTATCACGAAACTGCGCAAGCTGGGCTGACGCGGTGGTACCGTACCGGGCCGCACCCGGCCTACGCCCATTGGTTGCCGTGAGCTCATTCGTGGAAACCGGGCCGACTGCATGGACCCGGCGCAGTGGCTAGCAGCGTCAGGCTGTCGCGGAAGCGGAGACGCTGCCGATTCCGCGCGCAACCCTGACCAGAAACCGGATTCGTCCGGCCCCGCGGCTGGGTTTGTTCTGGAGTTCGATTTCTCGCTCGCATTGCCTTTGTCTCGCTCCTGTTCGCCTCACCCGACCGAACTCCCCCCATGCCCACCTCCCCCTGCTTAAACCTGCTATTCTCTCCGGGTGTTCGCGTCGTCGTACGGGTCATCGCCGCCATCTGCTCGGTCGCCCCGGCCGCGTTGGTATTCCTTTCGTTTACGGCGGTCGTCGTTTCCGCCGCGAGCGCTCCGCCCAACACCGACTGGCCCACCTACCTCGGCGACAAACAGCGCAGCCTCTATTCGCCGCTCCAGCAGATCAACCGCGGCAACGTCGCGCAGCTCCAAGTCGCATGGACCTACGACACCGGCGAAAAGGGCGAATACCAGGCCAACAATCTCGTCGTCGGCGGCGTGCTCTACACTCCCACGCAGAGCCGCCGCGTCATCGCGCTCGACGCCGCGACCGGTCGCGAACTGTGGAAATGGGATCCGGCCAACACCCCCGCCGGCACCGGGGGCCGCCGCCAGCGCGGCCTCGTGTTTTGGCAAAACGATACCGGCGGCGAGGCGCGCCTCTTCACCGCAGTCGGCAAATTCCTCTTCGCCCTCGATCCGCAGACCGGCCAACCGATCCCCACGTTTGGCGACAACGGCTCCCTCCTCCTCGGCGCCGGACTCGATACGGACACCACGCCCAATGTCGGCCTCAACACCCCCGGTATCCTCTACCGAGATACGCTCATCATCGGCGGCATCGGCGGCCCCGGCGCAGTGCGCGGCCTCGATGTGCGCACCGGCGCGCGCCGCTGGATTTTCCACCTGATTCCGCGCCCCGGCGAACTCGGCCACGACACTTGGCCCGCCGACGCCTGGAAGACGGCCACCGGCGTCATGCCGTGGTCGGGCCAGTCGCTCGACGAGAAACGCGGCATCGTTTACATCGCGACGAAGACGGCCGAGCCCGACTTCTATGGCGCCGAGCGCCACGGGAAAAATCTTTTCGCCAACTCCCTCGTCGCGCTCGACGCCACGACCGGCAAGCGCCTCTGGCATTTCCAGATGGTCCACCACGATCTGCTCGACAAGGATCTGCCGTGCGCGCCGTTGCTCCTCACCGTGACCCACGGAGGAAAAAAAATCGACGCCGTCGCGCAGGGCACGAAGCACGGCCAGCTCTTCGTCTTCGACCGCGTCACCGGCGCGCCGCTCTGGCCCATCGAAGAAAAACCCGTGCCCGCCTCCGATCTCCGCGGCGAACAGGCGTGGCCCACGCAGCCGTTTCCCCAAAAACCCGCGCCGCTCATGCGCCAGCGCTTCACCGAGGCCGACGTATCCACAATTTCGCCCGAGGCCCGCGCGCTCACCACCGATCGCATCAAACTCTCGCCCAACTTCGGGCCTTTTCCCGCGCCAAGCCTGAAGGAGTCAATCATGTTTCCCGGCTTCGACGGCGGCATGGAATGGGGCGGCGGCGCGGCCGATCCCGACGGCATCTATTACGTCAACGTGAACGAAATCCCGTGGATTCTGCAAATGGTGGAAACGCGCCGCGCCGACGGCTCACCCCTCGCGCGCGGCGAACGCGACTACCTTATCCACTGCGCCGCCTGCCACGGCCTCGACCGCGCGGGTATCCCGCTCGCCGGCTTCCCCTCGCTCATCGACATCGAAAGACGACGCACGCCCGAGGAAATCGCAAAGCTCACCAAGACCGGCTTCGGCCGCATGCCCGCGTTCGATCGCCTCACCGACGTGCAGCGCGACGCGATCCTCGACTACGTGCTCGGCAAGCCGGACCCCGCCGTGTCCAACCCGACCAAGCCGAAGGGGAAAATCAAGTCCGGCGCACCGGCCGCCTCCGCCGCGACTCCGGCCCCGTATGCGTTCGGTGGATTCCGACGCTGGACAGACAACGCCGGCTACCCGGCGATCGCGCCTCCGTGGGGCACGCTCAACGCCGTCGACCTCAACACGGGCGAGCTCAAATGGAAGGTGCCGCTCGGCGAATACCGCGAGCTCACCGCGCGCGGCCTCCCGCCCACCGGCACGGAAAACTACGGCGGCCCCGTCGTGACGGCCGGTGGCGTGCTCTTCATCGGCGCCAGCGCGGATGAGACGATCCGCGCCTTCGACAAGGATACGGGGAAGATCCTCTGGTCGGCCCCGCTGCCCTTCAGCGGCAACGCCACGCCGAGCACCTACGCGATCGGTGGCCGCCAGTTCGTCGTAATCTCCGCCGGCGGCGGCAAGTCCGGCCGCCCCGCCGGCGGGAGCATCGTGGCCTTCGCGCTACCGACGCCATAAGAACCCCGCCGGCAGGCCGAGACCAAAAACCTCGCGCCCGCCACCGCCAGCACTCGCGTCGAACCGGAGCCACTCGCGACCCAACGACGACAGCTCAAACATTCCGCCCGATTTTTTGAACCCCGCACTTGCCGTGCGCCGCCCGCCCCGGCATCCCTGCTATCGCCGCGACCAGTTCGTCGCCGCCCTCGCCGATGAAGTCTGTTTCGCCCACATCGCCCTCCCCCGGCGGCTAAACGGAGCAGCTGGCCAAACCCATCGTCCGTGGGTCGACCACCTCTACGCCCTGACCGAGCCCGAGTTCACCCACATCCTGAGCTCCTTCCCCCTCGTCCCCGCGCCCGTGAAACCCGCCGCACTCGCGGTGTTTCGAGCCGAATCGTGAGAACTGATTTCCCGCCTTGGAAATTCCGAAACGCCCGCTAGCGTCTCGAGTATGGGCACGCTCACGCAGGGCCTCATCGAGGAGATCAAGACCGCGCCGGAATCCGTCCAGCGCGAGGTCGCTGAGTCTCTCGCCTTCCTCAAAGCCCGAGGGAAAGGCGAGGGCCGGGAAAGCCTGCTCCCGCTGGCCCAGACCGCGTGGGCGGCCGATTGGGACACGCCGGAGGAAGACGCAGCATGGCGCGATTTGTAAGCGGCGACGTCGTCGTGGTGCCGTTTCCGTTTACGGATTTGACGAGCGCCGAGATCTGACCGGCCTTGGTGCTGGCGGGGCTGACGCGCGGTGACCTCATCCTCTGTCGGATTACGAGCACAGCCGCCGGGCACCCCGCCGCTATCGCAATTCAAGCGGCGGATTTCGATTCCGGCGATTCCCTGCCGCATGACAGCTTTGCCCTGCCGCATCGGGTGGTCACAGCGAACGAATCCGATGTGCGGCGGGCGGTGGGTCGGGTGTCGCGGGCAAAACTGAATCAGGTACGGGAACAGGTTTGCGTCGTAATTCGACAGGGCTGACGTCGGGACCGCGCTCGAATTCGCCCACGTCCCCGTCCCTTGTTCCATGCCGTCGGTCACACCACACTCCCGCCTGAAAAGCGAATTCCGCAGCCTGCGGCGTTTGATGGATTTTGCCTCGACCCATCGCTCGCTCAATTCGCCCCGCAGCCAGCTCGGCCGACGGCTCGCCGAAATTTATCATCAGCTGGGCCTGGTGTGGGAATTTCTCGCCCTGCAATGCCGTCACGAAGAAGGCTATCGCCCCACCCGGTCGAGCGACTCCGTTTGCCGCATCTGCGGCACCGTCGAAGGCACGTGCGAAAGGTGGACGCTGCAGCCAGCAAAAGACCGCAGACCGAGGCAGAGGACGATGCGCCCGATGTCCGCCAAGGTGGCCCGACCGAATCCGAGTTCGTCCAAGTCAGCGCCACGTTCGCGCTCGTTTTCGCGCCCATAAAGGCCGCCGCGCTCGCCACGTTTCGGACACTTCCATCATAGCGTTCAAAAACGGCGGACGTCCATAATCCGAACTTCCTTCACGGCGTGGTCGGCCCAGTAGATGACACGGAAGTGCGCGGTATAGACGACTTCGTTGGTGCGTCCGACCTCGTCAATCACCTGCTCCGTGCCACTCCGGCCGGGGCTGCGGGCCAGCGCATCGCAAGCGTCGAGCAATTCGCGGCGTTCGCTATCATGTAGCGCGACTAAGGCCAGCACCGCCGACTCGTGAAGCGAGTAGGCATAGCGCATAGTCAGACCTGTGGCGCGGCGGGTTTGGCAGCAAGGATGCGCGCCAGCTCGGCCTCGGAAATTTTGCGGCCGGCATCCATCTCGCGATGACGTTCCGCCAGTTCGCGGGCAAATTCCGGCGTATTCGTCTGGCGGAGACTGTCCAGAAAGCGGGCGACCCCAGCCTGTTCTTCGGGGGAAAGTTTGGTCAACTGCGACTGGATTTCCTGCACGCTCATGACCCGGACGCTAGCCAGCGAGGCGAGTGCGTCAACGGTGGTTTCGCCTAGCGCATCCCACCGATTGCATCTGCGAGTTGTCGCCATCGAGAAAGTGGCAGGGACTTCCGTCCCTGAGTCGGAGGTACTGAAGTCCGTCCCGCTTTCGTGGCTGTCACGTCGGCGCGACTTCCGGCGGCAAATCGGAGCTGCAACTCATCTCACCTTGCCTCTACCCCCTGACCGAGCCCGAGTTCACCTACATCCTCAGCTCCTTTCCCCTCGTCCCCGCGGCCGTGAAAGCCGCCGCGCTGGACGCGTTTCGCATCGTGGAAAGTAACCTTCAACGGGCGTGCAAGGTGTGCTCCGGCCAATTGGCGAGCGCGCCGGTGTCGTGGGCGGCGAGTTTGTAGCCCGAGTCCTGGGCAAGCTGCACGAGCCACGTGTCCAGGATTTGGCAGTGACCGGTGGCCTTCTCCAGGAGGATTCTGGCCGGGCGTTTAGGCGCAACGACTACGGCGCCGGGATGCGGACCGCTCAATTCCTTCTCCACCGCCGTCAGCGCGGCCGAGGCCGTGAGCGCGCCCGACCCCATCACCTTGGGATTCATGAGCAGTCGGAACACGGCGAGATACGTTTCGCTCGCGGTGGCCCAGCCGGCGGGTTTGAACTTGTCGAGCCAGCGGCGGGAGAGGATGTGGCTGGGGTGGCCACGCACGAGGGGCGCAAAGAACACGTCATTGTCCAAAAGCGATTTCATCTCAGTCGTAGGGCGCCCCGTTGATCAGCGCAGGCGTGAGCTTGGGGGCGTCGGCCGCGGCACTGATCACCACGCGCCCCGAAGTCAAATCGATGCGCGGCTTTCTGGCGGCGGGTGCGCCGTAGGTTTTGCGGACGGCCGCGGACACCAGAGACGTGAGCGAAGCCGCCTTTCTCCCGCCGCGCCGAGCAGACTCCAAGCGCAGCACTTGTACGATGTCGTCGGGGAGATCGACGGTGGTTTTCATGAGTCTGGTTTTATGGCGAATCGAGCTACCGTCGATGGCCCATTCGCGAGGGGATGGTTGCCCGCCAGCCCCGTCGCACCCTCCGCCCTGACCGCGCCCGAGTTCGGCCACATCCCCAGCACCCGCCAAAGGGGGGCAAGCATTCACCCTCGTCCCCGCGTCCGTGAAAACCGCCGCACTCGCGGCGTTTCGCACCGGATCGTGAGAACTGATTCCCCGCCTTGGAAATTCCGCGCTGCGAGCCGACGAGGTCTGGCTTTGAGGTTTAGGGTCCCGCAGTGAACGCGACCCACGTCGCGCTCCCACTCCTGAGCTTCCCCGCTCTCACCTCCTACGAAACCTGTCACCACTGGGCCGCGCAGGACGACGCAGCCCGCGCCGCGACCGCCTATTTTCAGACGATATTTTCAGCGACGAAATACTTTTCCGCATCGAAGCGCTGGAAAAAAAACCGACCCCGCGTCGGCCTCCCACTATCCCCGCGCCTCAAACGCGCCGTCCGCCCGCTTCGCCACGAGACGCTTCAGCTCCAGCATCATCAGCGTCGCCGAGAGCTGCGCTGCGCTCAGCTCCGTCAACCCCGCAAGCGCATCCGGCGCGAGGATCGCCCCGCCCCGAAAACACTCGAACACCTTCGCCTCGTCCTCCGTGAGATTCGCCGGCCGCCCGGCCGCCACGTGCGCGGGCTTTTCCGCAATCGCCGCCGGCCGCATCCCGTCGAGGTAGTTCAGCTCGTTCAAAATATCGTCCACGCTCGTCAATAACGTCGCACCATCGCGGATGAGCTGGTGACACCCCGCGCTCGTATTCTGGTCGATCCGCCCCGGCATCGCAAAAATCAACCGCCCCTGCTCACCCGCAAACCGCGCCGTGATCATCGCCCCGCCGTCCACATCGCTCTCGATCACCACCACCGCCTCGCTCATGCCGGCGACGATGCGGTTGCGCATCGCGAACGACTGCCGGTCCGCCCGCCGGCCAATCGGAAACTCCGAGAGAATCGCCCCGCCGCCGACGGCGATCCTCCGATACAAATCCAAGTTTTCCGGTGGATAAATAATGTCGATGCCCGTGCCCAGCACCGCCATCGTCTTGCCGCCCACCGACAGCGCGCCCTCGTGCGCCGCCGTATCAATCCCGCGCGCCAGCCCGCTCGCGATACAGAAACCCAAGCGCGCAAGCTCCGCGGCAAACTTCTCCGCCATCGCCTGACCATAGAGCGTCGTGCGCCGCGAGCCGATGATCGCGATATTCGGCTGCGCGAAATCATAGCGCCCTTTCCGGTAAAGTCCGATCGGCGGATCGTTGATTTCTTTCAACAGCCGCGGGTAATCCGCATCGCGAGTCGTGATAAAATCGATCGACCCCTGCGCCATGCGCTCCTCTTCCTTCACGAAGTCGACATGCTCGCGCCAGGCCCCGATACTCGCGCTGATGACGGGCCCGACACCCCGCACGGACTCCAGCCGGCGCGGGTCCGCCGACAAGACGTTGCGCGGATCAGCGCCGAGTTCCTCGAGCAAGCGATTGAGCGTGATCGGCCCGATATTGGGCAGCGCGTTCAGCACCAAAAACGCCTGCCGTTCGGTTAGGTCACTGCTCATGTCCCGACTCTCGCAAAGCCGCCCCCAGGAAGTCGAGCACCTGCGTCGTCACCACGGACGTTTGCCCATGAGCCCGGGCCAGAGCATCCGCCGCCATACCATGCCACACCACCCCGCGTGCCGCCGCGAGCAGCGGCTCGTGCGGGGTCTGCGCGAGCAGTCCGCCGATCAATCCCGCCAACCCATCGCCGCTGCCGCCGCGCGCCAACACCGGGCCACCAAAAAAAGAATGATATGTCACGCCGTCCGAAGTCGCCCGACCACAGATCCGCGTCACCGCTCCCTTGCGCACGAGCACCGCATTCTCCTGCCGCGACTCCGAGATCCGTGCCCACTCGCCTGCATGCGGCGTCAAGATTCGCGCCGCCTTCCCCGCGCTCACAATCTCCGACTGCAAAGCATCGGCGTCCATCACCACCGGCACCGGAGTCGTTGCGACGATGTCACGCACGAGCGCGAGGGTTTCCGCTTCGCGCCCGATCCCCGGTCCGACCACGAGGGCTGACGCCCGCCCGATCCGCGTCGCCAACAAATACTGTCCCTCCAGCGCCAGCCCACCCGCGGGCGTTTCCGGCCAACCGACCCACATCGCCTCCGGGGCCCGCGCTGCGAACGCCGCCACCATCGACTCGGGCACAAACGCCGTCACGAGCCCCGCTCCGCTGCGCAAGGCCGCGAGCACCGTCATCAACACGGCGCCCGGGTAGCTCCTCGAACCACCGACAACAAAAACGTGACCATACGTGCGCTTGTCCGAGCGCGAGTCGCGCCACGCCGCCAACGGCGCCAGCACTGCCGGCGTGAGTACGCGATTTTCACCTGCGGGCACCGAGACGGGACCGCCCGGCGCGAAGAATCCGAGATCGAGGTAACGCACCCGTCCGGCTACCGCGCCAAACTCGGCTAGCACCGGCGTCTTCACGATCCCGGTTGCATACGTGAAATCGGCGCGAAACAGACCCGCACTCGGAAGATCGACCGCCGCACGCAGCCTGATCGGCAGCGCATTAACGTTCCCGATCAGCGCCGCGACCCGCGCGATGGCCGGCCTGCGAAACTGAAACCCGAAGACACCATCAAGGCACAGCGCGAAATGGTGGGCCCGGCCGGCGGCTGGGCGCGCCAGGTCCGCCTCCCGGCCTACAACCACGCGCTCGCCTACTGTGTGGGTGAGCTCCCGCCACGCCCTCGCCGCGAGTGGCCGCAGGGCTCGCTCTCCAAACACAAACACCACCTCCGCCCGCGCCTCCGGAAATCGCGCCAACACCACCTGCGCCGCGATCAACGCATCGCCGCCATTGTGCCCTTTGCCCACGAGCACCAGCACGCGCCCGGGCGGCGGAAATCCGCCGATCTCCTCGAAATCCCGCAGCACCGCAGCCGCCACGGCGCGCCCGGCCCGTTGCATCGCAGGCCACTCTGTCGCCTCGTCGCCTCCGAAAAGCCGCGCCTCGAACGCACGGCTTTCCTCGCAGGACAAGATGGGGTGGCTGTCGAGCATCATGATGATCGGGCGCGTCGCTCAGGTCTTCGGTGGAGTCTCGATTTTCATCCGGTCCAGCGGCGACTCCGGCGACGGCAGCGTGCTTTTCTGCGCCGGCGCCTTGGGCACCGGGATATTCGGCAGGGTTTCACCGGGCGGAATCAACGCCGGCCCAAACAGCGACGGTTGCACGGTCGGTTGCGGTTGCCGCTCGAACCGCCCGTGTTCGAACCATTCGCGATAATGCGCCTCGGTCTCCGTAAACTCCAGCGGTGACTCCTTCGGGCGCGGCACCCCGTGGCGGATCACTCGCCGCGTGAGCTGGGGAATACTGCGAAAGTAGTACCCTTCGCCGACCCGGCGCACCTCGTAGAATTCAGAAAAACTCCCGGCCTCCGTCCGCCACAGCGCCACCTCCGTCACCTGGTCATCCCACACGGCGTGCTGTCCCCACTCGGCAAATACGGCCTCGATCGTGGTCAACGCGGGAAGCGTCGTTCGCACCACGGTTGGCCATTCCTTCAACGTCACCGCCGAAGCCACCTTCACCGCCTGCTCCGCGTCGCGCTTGAGGCCCCAGACCGAGGCCGCTCCCAGCAAAAATCCCAACATCACCCACGACGACGCCTTCGACATCTTGGACGGCGACAACGGATAGCTCTTCCTGGGCTCGTCGTGCTCGTCGTCGTCCATCGGCAACAGGGTCGCGAAATCTTCAAGCCCGCACAAGAGCGGCAACGGCCATCGCATAATTCTCCGTGTGCGAAAGCGTGATCATCACATGCGTCGCGCCGACATGGGCGAGCAAGGCCTCCCCTTGGGCGTCGAGTCGCACCAGTGGCTCGTGCCGAGAACCGTGATACACCGAGGCGGATTTCCACCCGAACTCCGTGCCGATGCCGGTCGTAAAACACTTCGACACCGCCTCCTTCGCCGCGAAACGCGCCGCGATGTGTTTGTGCGGATGCGCCATCGACGAACAATAAGCCTTCTCCTCCTCCGTGAGGATCCGGTCCATGAAACGATCCCCATGCCGCTCCATCACGCCGCGAATGCGCGCGATCTCAATGATGTCGGCCCCAATACCGAGCAGCACGCCACCGGGGGGAAGTTGGATGTTCATGGCGCAAAAAGTAGCGAGGAGTGCGTAGCGGGTAGCGAGGAGAAATCCGCGGTGAGTGCAGCGCACTGCTCGCTACGCGCTACCGACGACTCGCTGCTGTTTTCACCCATTCATCCGCGCCTTCATTTCGCGGACCGCTTCCTCGACGCCGGTGAACAGCGCGCGGCTCACAATGCTGTGGCCGATGTTCAGTTCATAGAGATGGGGCAGCGTGCGCACCTCGGAGATATTCACATAGTTGATACCATGCCCGGCGTTCACCGTCAGCCCGAGGTCTTTTGCCCGCACGCAACCGAGGCGGAGGCGCTGGAATTCCTTGGCCCGTACCGGCGTATAATAGGCATGAGCATAGGCACCCGTGTGCAACTCGACGAAGGTCGCGCCGACCGACGCACAGAACTCAATCTGGCGTTCGTCGGGATCGATAAACAAACTCACCTTGATCCCGGCCGCTAGGAGCGCTTCCACGCACGTCTCCACCGCCGCGAGGTTACCCACCACATCGAGCCCACCCTCGGTCGTGACTTCCTGCCGGCCCTCCGGAACGACACAGACGAATTCCGGCTTCAGTTTGAGCGCAAACGCCGTCATTTCGGGCGTGCACGCCATCTCCAAATTGAGCCGCGTGGCGATACTTTCCCGCAAGCGCCACACATCACGCTCCTGAATGTGCCGACGATCCTCGCGCAGATGCACCGTGATCCCATCGGCGCCGGCGCGCTCGGCGTACAGCGCAAACGCGACCGGATCGGGCTCGACGGCACCGCCCACGGTCCCGGCGGCTTCGCGGTAGCGGGCCTGACGGACCGTCGCACAGTGGTCGATATTGACGCCGAGGTAAATCATGAGACGGGTAGCTAAACAAATTCCCCACCACAGGAAACCAGTAAACGCGCCCCAAGTGATTTTCCTCTTTCTGATCGGGCCGCTTCCCGGTTGGATGGAATGATGCCGGCCCAACCGCAAAAACGTGAAAATCTTTTTATCAATCTCGGATGCAACGTCGCGTTGCCGTCGATCATTTTGACCTGGGGCAGTAAAGCCGCCTGGCTCGGGCCGAAATGGGCGCTGGTCGTCGCCCTTGTATTTCCGGTCGCCTACTCCATCTACGATTTTGTCGTGCGGAAGAAATTCAATTTCATCTCCGCCCTCGGCTTCGTGAGCGTACTGATCACCGGAACGTTTGCCCTTATGAAACTCGATCCGTTCTGGTTCGCGGTCAAGGAAGCGGCGGTGCCCGCAGCCATCGGCCTCGTCGTGCTCGCCTCAATGGGCACGCGTTGGCCGCTGGTGAAAGAGATGCTCTACAATCCGCAGGTGATCGACGTCGACCGGATCGACGCCATCCTCAAGGAACGGCAGGCGCGGCCAGAGTTCGAAAAGCTGCTGCGCGACGCGAGCTACCTGCTCACGCTGTCGTTTGCCGTGAGCGCCGTGCTGAACTACGCCTTGGCGCGCTACCTCCTCAACAGCCCGTCCGGCTCGGAGGCATTTAATGCCGAGCTCGCGAAGATGAACCTGTGGAGCTGGCCCGTAATCGTGTTACCCAGCATGGCTATGACGATGTTCGCGCTCTGGCGCCTGCTCGGCGGTCTCCAACGCGTGACCGGCCTCGAACTGGAGCAGTTGATGCACACCGCACCGGCAAAGAAATAGGGCGGACTTGCGGTCCGCCCCTTGAAAAAACCCGGCGACGTCGAGCGTCGGCGCTTACGCCCGCTGCGCCATCGGCACGTAGTCGCGTTTGACTGCGCCCATGTAAATTTGACGGGGACGGTAAATGCGGCCCTTAGGATTCGCCGCGACTTCACGCCAATTCGCAATGTAGCCCGGTGCCCGACCAATGGCGAACATCGTGGTGAACATATTCATCGGAATCCCAATCGCGCGCATGATGATGCCGGAGTAGAAATCAACATTCGGATACAGGCGGCGCGAAACAAAATAGTCATCCTTCAGCGCGGCTTGCTCGAGATTCTTAGCAATCTTCAGCAAAGGATCGTCGATGCCGAGTCGGGTCAGCACGGTGTCGCAGGCGTCACCGATGATCTTCGCGCGCGGATCGAAATTACGATAAACGGCGTGGCCAAAGCCCATCAGGCGGTTGCTCTTGCTGCCGGATTTCGCGGCCGCGATGAAGCGAGAACCGTCGTCACCCTCGTCGTGGATCGACTGGAGCATCTGCATCACCGCCACGTTGGCACCGCCATGCAACGGGCCCGCCAAGGCGCAGATGCCCGCAGAAATCGACGTGAAGAGATTGGAAGCGCTGGAGCCGACCATCCGTACGGTCGACGTGGAGCAGTTTTGCTCGTGGTCGGCATGGAGGAGCAGCACGAGGTTGAGAGCCTTGGCGACCTCGGGCACCGGCACGTAATCCTGATAAGGCTCCGAAAACAGCATGTGCAGGAAGTTTTCGCAGAACGGCAGTTCCTGCTTGGGAAACATGAACGGCAGACCTTTCTGGTACCGGTAGATCATCGCGACGATCGTGCGGATCTTCGACATCGCGATAGCCGCGGCCGAATCGAAGTTTTTGAGATCTTGCTCAAAATTATTCCTCGCCAAGTGAGGATAATAGGCCGGCAGCGCACTCACCATCGCGGACAACATGGCCATCGGCGAAGCACTCGTCGGAAACCCTTCCAGAATTTTTTGCATCTGGGTCTCGATGACCGCGTTCTTCCGGAGATTGAGACCGAATTCCTTGCGCTGGGCTGGGTTTGGCAACTCACCGTAAATGACCAAGTAGGCGGTCTCGACAAAATCGCTGGAGTGCGCGAGTTGCTCGATCGGGTAGCCACGATGGCGGAGGATGCCGTTGTCGCCGTCGAGATAAGTGATCTGGCTCTCACACGAGCCGGTGTTGCCGTAGCCTTGGTCGAAGGAAACATAGCCCGAGGCCGTGCGCAAAGCGCGGGTGTCCACCGCTTTTTCACCCTCGGTGCCGATGATCACCGGCAAGGGGTATTCTTTATCGTCAATCTTCAGCGAGGCAGTCGTGGCCATATCCGCCGAGCGAAGCTAATTCCGAGCCGCTGGCAAAGAAAACTTGCCCAGAAGCGAGAATTTCAGCCGACAAAGTAGCCCCAAACGCCACGCCAGTAAGAAAACGTGGCGCTCCCCTCCGCGTCCGTCCACCGACTGCCGTCCACCGCGGGACCGCCTTGGCGCACCGCGCACGCAGAACAAAATTCGCGCCATGGTCAGGCTCAAACATCGCACACTCACCGTGCATGACCACCGGCAACTGCCGGAAGACTCGGGCAAAAAAACCGAGCTGATCGAAGGCGATTTATTCATGTCACCGACCCAAATCGCTAGCATCAGACCATCCTGAATCTGGTTTCCCTTCCGGGACTTTGCATCAAGGCGAACTCCGTCGGAAAGCGCGATGCGGCCCCCTTCGACGTCACGCTCACCGACCTCAACGTTTACCGGCCCGATCTCTGCTCCTTCTCCAAATCGCACTACCCCGCGCGTCCGGAAATCCTCGTCTAACCCGCCGCCACCACCGACGCGAAATTGCGGTAAACCTGCAGGCCCTTCGCTTGGCTCTTTTCAGGGTGAAACTGCGTCGCAAACACCCGACCGCGGGCAATCGCACAACAAAACTCCCCGCCATAACCGCACTCCGCCAAGACGAGCGAGAGCTCGACCGGCACGCAGTGAAAGCTGTGCACGAAGTAAAAATTCTCGCCGTCGGGCGCGAGATTCGCGGCGAGGGGCGAGTTCGGCTGCACGAAGCGAACCGTGTTCCAACCCATGTGCGGGATCTTAAACTCTGGCGGACGCTGGAAACGTACGACCTTGCCCGGGAAAATCCCGAGGCCGGTGATGTTACCTTCCTCCGAATGCTCAAACAGCGCCTGCATCCCCAGGCACACGCCCAGAAAGGGCTGGTCGGCCGCGATCCAGTCACGCACGGCCGTGTCGAGTTTCGAGGCCCGCAACGAAGCCACACAATCCCGCAAAGCGCCCACGCCTGGCAATACGATGCCCCGCGCGTCCGCTGCGACAATCTCCGCGGGCGTGCGGACCACCTGGATGGTCGCACCGACCGCCTCGAGCGCCTTGGTGACGCTGCGCAGGTTGCAAATCCCGGTATCGATGACGGCAATCATCTGGCCGTCAGCGCCGCAGCACCAGTGCCGGGAAATCCGGACAGAGTTTCGAGCCGCGCAGGGGCTCAGCCTGACCGGCAGCGAAAAACGTCATCCCGCCCGTGAGTGAACAGTGCCACACCTCGCGGGCACCGGCATCGAAAAACAGCCCCGTCTTGTCCCTCATCTCAGCGACCGTGTTGTCGGGCGAAAGCGCCTCGACACAAATCTCGGGTGCGCGTGAAAAACAGGTGCCATCACCAAGCTTATCCACGCAGTCACGCGAAGCCCACGCGACGTCGGCAGCGCGCACGCCATCGGCAGTGGAGATTGGGCATTCCGTGAGCACCTCACCGTCGGGCATAAGGCGGTCGAGAAATACTGTGATCCGCGATTGATATCCACCATGGCTGGCGGCTGGGGGTGGACTCACAAGGACGTGACCATGCCGGTCGGTTTCAACCCGGCCCTCGACCTTAGTCCACTTGGGATCGGCGACGAGCTCCGCCCAGCGACGCAGGTTGAACTGGGTCTGCGCGTCCTGCGCCGGTCGTTCGATTGTGAGCGTGTCCATGGTGGCAAGATGTCGCGCGGGCGACGGCAGCAAGCCAGACGCCCTACGCGGCCATCAGATTTTCCCCTTCGTGCTCGGCAGCTGATCCGCCGCGCGCGGCTCGATCTGCGTCGCCATGTCCAGGGCACGGGCGAGGCACTTGAAGATCGCCTCAGCCACGTGGTGCGGCTCGTCGCCGTAAACCAACTGGACGTGAAGATTCGCCCCGAGGGCATTGCTAAACGCCCGACAAAATTCCTTCACGAGGATGATATTGAAATCGCGTACAAACATCGTCGGCGCGTTTGCCTCGTAAACCAAATGCGGGCGACCACCGACATCGACGACGATCCGGGCCAGCGATTCGTCCATCGGGAGAATGAAAAAACCGTAACGCTTGATCCCCACCTTGTCGCCGAGCGCCTCCTTAAAGGCCTGCCCGAGCACGAGCCCCACATCCTCGACCGTGTGGTGGTAGTCCACCTCGACGTCGCCCTTGGCCTTCACCGTGAGGTCGAAGAGCCCGTGCTTCGCGAAGAGCGTGAGCATGTGGTCGAAGAAGGGCACGCCGGTGGCGATTTCCGACCGGCCGCGACCGTCGATTGCCAAGGACAGCGCGATGTCCGTCTCCGCCGTTTTACGGAGGACGGTCGCTACGCGTTTGTTGTTTTTAGCCATGCGTCGAGAGTTTCGTTGAGGACGAGCATTTCGTCGTCGGTGCCCACGCTGATCCGCAGAAATGGAGCGGTCAAGGCGTGCTTCGGAAAGTGGCGCACGAGGACTTTGCGGGCGAAAAGGAAATCGTAAGCGGACTTCGAAATCGCCGGGCCCGCCTCGCCCCGAGCGTTTTTCGGCTCCGTGAAAATGAAGTTGGCCTGCGACTCGTAGGTGAACCAGCCCCGGTGCGTACTGAAATCTCGGATGCAGCGATCCCGGGTGGCTTTGATTTTTTCCACAACGCAGGAATAGTAGACCGTGTCTCCGAGAGCAGCGAGCGCAGCCACCTGCGAGAGGCGGTTCACATTGTAGCTGTCCCGCACGCGGTCGAGCAGGCCGATGATTTCCGGATGCGCGAGCGCATAGCCCACCCGGATGCCCGCGAGCGCGTAGGCTTTCGAGAGCGTGCGGACGACCACCAAGTTTGGATAACGGGCGAGCAGCGGGACGGCGTTTTCCGTCGCAAAGGGCGCGTAAGCTTCGTCGACGACCAGCAGGCCACGAAACGACGCCAGCACCCGCTCGAGGTCGGCATTAGCAAAGGCGACCCCCGTCGGGGCGTTCGGCGACGTCAGGAAAAACGCCCGCGCGGTCGAGGCGGCGATGCGATCGAGGGGGAGGCGCATCGCGCGGTCGAACTCGATCACCTGAGTCGCGCCGTCCTGGATCTCAATGAGCACAGGATACAGCGAATAGCTGGGCAACGTGTAGCCGGCGGCGGCTTCTTGCGTGCAAAAAGCTCGGATGAGCACATTGAGGATATCGTCGGAGCCGTTGCCGACGCAGACATTTTCCGCCGTCAGGCCTTCGCCATGGTGCGACGCAATGGCCGCGCGCAACGGCGAACTCTTCGGGCTGGGATAGAGTCGGAGCGAGGCCCCGTCTTCACCGATCTCTCGGCGCAGCGCTTCGGTTACCCGCGGACTCGGCGCATACGGGCACTCGTTGGTGTTGAGTTTCGTCCAGCCTAGCTCCGTCGGCTGAAGGCCGGGCGTATAGGCGTGGAGCTTCGCGATGTGCGGGAGGGCGAGAGCAGTGAGATCGGACATCAGTGGAGGAGCGGGTTGCTCCCGCGATTGAGGATTCAGCGTGGGCGTGGCGTAAAGCCGCTCCTACACTCCCCGAATCCGCACCGAGCGGCCGTGGGCATCGAGTTTCTCCATCGCGGCAAACGCAGCCACGATGGGCGCAGCTTTTTTCACACTCGCCCGATCGTAATGAACGATGCTGGTGCGCCGCAGAAAATCATCGACCCGCAGCCCGCTGAAGAACCGCCCGGCGCGGCCCGTGGGCAGCACGTGGCTCGGGCCGGCCACGAAGTCACCGAGGGCCGTCGGCGTAAAATTACCAATCATGATCGCGCCGGCGGTCGTAATCTCGGCGGTCAGTTTCTTCGCCGCGGCATCGGTGACGAGGAGTTCGAGGTGCTCAGGCGCGACGGTATTCGCAATCTCCGCGGCGTGGGCGAGATGCTTGACCTCGATGGCGAGGAACCCGTCATCCAACACGCGCTGCGCTTTTTCCCGCCGCGTGATGAGCGGCAACTGGTCGCGGACTTCCACGGCAATCGCCTCGATGATTTCAGCCGAAGTCGCGAGCAGGTAGATTTTCTCCCGGCCGGAACCGTGCTCCGCCTGCGCGAGCAAATCAGCGGCCGCAAAGGACGCGTTTGCGGTGTCATCGGCAATGATCATCACCTCGCTCGGACCCGGCAGGGAATCCACCCCGACCGTGCCGAAAACTTGCCGCTTGGCCTCGCAGACGTAGGCGTTGCCGGGACCGTAGATCTTGTCGACGGCGTTGATCGTCGTCGTGCCGTAGGCCATTGCGCCGATCGCCTGCACGCCACCGAAACAATAAACTTCCGTAATGCCCGAAAGGTGCAGCGCCGCGAGCAGGCCATCGGCGAGCTTGCCGTCGGCATTGCTCGGCGTGAAGACCGCGATCTCCGGACAGCCGGCGATTTTCGCGAGGGTCACCGTCATCAACACGGTCGACACCAACGGTACCTGACCGCCGGGGACGTAAACCCCCACGCGCCGGATGGGATCGAACTTCTCGCCCACGAGCGCACCGTGTTTGTTTTTCGCCGTCCAATTTTTCGGAAGACTCCGGCGGTTGAAATCAAGGAGGCTGTCACGCGCGGCCAAAGTAGCGCGGCGGTCGGCCGGAGGGAGGCGGTCCGCGGCGGCGGCCAAGTCGGACGACTTAACGGGGAAATCGCGGGCCCGAATCTTGGCGCCGTCAAACTTAGCCGCATAATAACCCACCGCTTCGTCCCCGCGCCCGCGCACGTCGGCAAGAATCGCGGCGACGGAATCCGAGATCTCCTTCGGCACGACCGAGCCGCGGCAGAAGGCGGCCAGTTCGTCGGCAAAAGTCTTCGAAGCGTGATGGAGCGCGCGCATGAAAGAATACCCTAGCCCCATGATTACCCGGCGTCGAGTCCGTTGCGGCTTATTCACCGAACCCAACGGCGGCCACGATGGCGATCACTTCCGGCGAGACTGGATTGGCACCGCGAAAAACGACGCTGGGAAGACCTCGTTGACGGTGATTTTTTCGACGGTGATCGTGACGGTCTGAACCTTACCGGCTGGATTTTTCGTAGTAGTCACCAAGCTCTTGGGAAACCGGAGGCCGGCGGCGATCAACTCGCCCTGCTCGCGCAAGGTGCCACCCGCCTCGGTCTCGGTTAACGTCAGCCGGCCGGTCGCCAGATCGAAGTAGCGGTAGAAAATGATGTTCTCCGCGTGGATGAAGGCGACTTTTTGGCAAGCCACGCCGTCGATCGTGACGGGCCCCTGGTCTTCGATGCGCCCGCCCCGAGTCTCTAGGCCTCGAAAAAACGCGAGGGTCTCCCACGTGTTGGCCCAAAGACGCTTGATCTGTTCCGCTCCTTGGAGCGTCTGCTGCCACTTGGTCGGGTCGGTTGGGTCCTGCTTTCGCTGCCAGGCGTCATACCCATCCAGCGACGTCGTCTCGATCAGTTGATCATACGTCGTCGTGATCCGTTGCTGGTCATTCTTCTGGAAAACAATGTCGATCGCCGCCCGCTGCTGCTTACTCGGATCGGCGGGATCGGTGGTGACCAAGGTGCCGACGTAGTGGATCGATTTCACGTCGCCGATCGCCGCTTCGGAGCCAAGTCGCGCCCTCGCCTTGGTGATGATCGGCAACTCGGCCGCAAGGGCGACGATGGTCAGAACGAACGCGGCCGCAGCCACAGCCAGGAAGCGCAGCGGACTCGGAGACCAAGGAATCATGGAGCGGAGCTTGGTGACAGGATGGCCGCGAGGGAAGCCCAGAGATCGGCGGGGATTACTCCCACTCGATCGTCGCGGGCGGTTTGGAACTCACATCGTAGACGACGCGGCCGACGCCGCGGACTTCATTGGTGATGCGACTCGAGATTTTCTGGAGCACGTCGTGCGGGAGCTTGGCCCAATCGGCCGTCATCGCATCCGTGCTCTCCACGATACGCAGCGCGATCACATAGTCATAGGTGCGCTCGTCGCCGAACACGCCGACCGTCTTGACCGGGAGGAACACGCAGAACGACTGCCACACTTTCCAATAATAACCCGACGCCATCATTTCCTCTTGGAGCACGAAGTCGGCATTGCGGAGGATTTCGAGTTTGTCGGCCGTGATGTCACCCATCAAGCGTACGCCGAGACCGGGACCGGGGAATGGTTGGCGCCACACGACTTCCTTCGGTAGGCCGAGCGCTTCGCCGACGCGGCGGACCTCATCCTTGAAGAGCTGGCGAAGCGGTTCGACGAGTTTGAGCTTCATACGCTCGGGCAAGCCGCCGACATTGTGGTGAGTCTTGATGAGGGAAGCTTGGTTGCCATTGATCGAAACACTCTCGATCACGTAGGGATAGAGAGTGCACTGCGCGAGACACTCCGCGCTGCCCTTGATCGACTTCAGCGACTTCTCGAAAACTTCGACGAAGGTGCGGCCAATGATCTTCCGCTTCTGTTCGGGCTCCGCGACACCCTTGAGGCGCTTGAGGAACAGCTTCGACGCGTCGGCCACGCGGAGGTCGATATTGAAATGATCGCCGTAGAGTTTTTCGACCGCCGCGCGCTCGCCTTTGCGGAGGAGACCATTGTCCACGAACACGCACGTGAGCTGCTTGCCGATGGCCTTGTGCAGCAGCGCAGCGGCCACCGAAGAATCGACGCCGCCGGAGAGCCCGAGGAGCACGCGGCCCTTCCCAACCTGATCGCGGATCGTGGCGACGGACTGCGCGATAAAATCCTTGGTGGTCCAATCCTGTTTCGCGCCGCAGATGCCGACGAGGAAGTTGCGGATCATTTCGCCCCCGCGCTCGGTGTGAAAAACTTCCGGGTGAAACTGGATACCGTAGAATCCGCGCTGCTTGTCCTCGATACTCGCATACGGCGAATTTTCGGAAACCGCAGTTGCCACGAAGCCGGGCGGAAGTTTTTCCAGTTTGTCGCCGTGGGAATTCCAGATGCGCAGCTTCTTCGGGAGCCCGGCGAAGAGTTTACCGGCCTTCTTAATGGTGAGCTGACCGTGGCCGTATTCGCGCGCCTTGCTGTGCGCCACGTGGCCGCCGAGGTGGTGCCCCATGAGTTGCACCCCGTAGCAGATGCCGAGCATGGGGACGCCGAGCGTGAAAATCTCCGTATCCGGGTGGGGCGCCGTTTTCGCGTAAACGCTCTGCGGACCGCCTGAGAGGATGATGCCGACCACGCCGTCCTCGCGGAGCTTCGCCGCCGGGGTCGAGTAGTGATAGATCTTCGAGTAGACTTGGCACTCGCGGATGCGGCGCGCGATGACCTGCGTGAGTTGGGAGCCAAAGTCGAGGACAGCGATGATTTGTGGCATGTGTGCGGCGGGCGTGACGTGACGTCTGCGAAAAATGGATGGCGAGCGTGCCGCGACCGCTTGCCGCGTGTCAATGCCGCGGCGCGGCGCACAGGACGAGCGCGGCTCAGCGGAACGGCCAGACGATGGGTATCACCACCATCGCTACGACGAAGCAGAGGGCGTTCAAGGGCACGCCGATTTTAACGAAGTCGGCGAAGCGGTAGCCGCCGATGCCGTAGACGTAAGTGTTCGTCTGATAGCCGATGGGCGTGGCGAAAGCCGCACTGGCGGCAAACGTCACCGCGATGATAAACGGCCGCGCGTCCAGTTCGGCGACGGCGGCGATCGAGAGGGCGATGGGCACCATGAGCGCGGCGACGGCGTTGTTGGAGAGGATCTCGGTGAGGACCCCAGTGCCGAGGTAAATGCCCGCGAGGAGTACGAGGGCCCTGTGCGGGCCGGTGACGAAATGATCGATGCCAGCGACGAGGTTGTGGGCCAACCACGCAGCGGCACCGGTGGCTTGCATCGCGGTGCCGAGAGCGAGCATACCGAAGATCACGAACAGCAGTGGCCACTCGATCGATTCGTAGGCCTCTTTGGGCTTGAGGCAGCCGGTGAGACAGACCAGCACCGCACCGCCGATCGCCCCAATTTCAATCGGGAGCCAGTCGAACGTCTCGCCGAGCACCACGGCGACAATCGTGGCGAGCACGATCGGCATCCGGCGATGCAGCGACCGCGAGGGTAGCGGCGGACTGTTAAAAAGCATGAGGTCCTGGCCCCGGCGCAGGGCGTCGGCCGCCGGCTCGGTGCCCATTCATGAGGAGAATGTCGCCGGCGTGCAGCGGCAGGGTCTCGAGTTTGTCGCGCACGCTTTGGCCGTTGCGGTGGAGGGCGAGGACGATCACGCGGAAGCGTTGGCGGAAGCGCAGTTCACTGATGCTTTGGCCGATGATCTCGGCGTGCGGAGCGATGGCGCCCTCGAAGATGACGCCCTCGTGGGCGGAGATTTGCTCCAGTCCGGCTTCCGCAGTGAAGTCGAATCCGGGCATGGCCCGAACGCGCGCGATGTCAGAGGGCCGGCAGGCGAGGATCAGACGGTCGCCGGCCGCAAGCGGGGTTAGCGTGGGTTCGATGTGCAGGCTGACCCCGTCGCGGACGACTTCGATGACGCGGAAACCGCGGCTGCGAACGAGGCCGGCCGCATGCAGGCTCTTGCCGATGAGCCGGGAGTCTGGCGGCACGAAGGCCTCGGTGAAGTATTCGCGGCGCTCTTCGTCCGAGAGGATCGAGGTAAGGTTCTCGCGCGCGGGCAACAGGCGGCCGCCGGCCAGGGCGAGGTAGACCACGCCCACGAGCGTGGCGGGCACGCCGATCCACGTGAGTTCGAACATGCCCATTTCCGGGATGCCGCGCTGGGCGAGGATGCCGTTGACGACGAGGTTAGTGCTGGTGCCGATGAGGGTGCAGGTGCCGCCGAGGACCGCGGCGTAGGAAAGCGGGATCAGGAACTTGGACGCCGGCAGCGACATGCGGCGGGCGAGCGTGATCACGACGGGGACAAAAACGACGACCACAGGGGTATTGTTGATCCAGGCCGAGACGAAGGCCACCAGCACGACCAGCAGAAAAATCACTGACCGGTAGGAAAAATGCGCGGCGTGTTCGAGTCCAGCGGAGAGGTAGTCAAGGGCACCGCAGCGCACGAGGGCGGCGCTGAGCACGAACATTGCGGCGACGGTGATGGGGGCGGGATTGCCAAAGACCGCGAGCACATCGCCGGTGGGCACGAGGCCCAAGGCGACGATGATGACGAGCATCCCGAGTGCGATGAGGTCGGGGGATGTCTTTTCCCGCACAAACCCGATCAGGGCCGCGAGCAGGAGAATAAAAACGGGCTCTGTAGCTGAATCTGTGGGTGGATTGGGCGGGTAAATCGTGATGTAGGGAGCAGCGCGAGGCGGACGCCGAGAACGACTAGGCACGGACTGGTCTTCGCCTCCGGCTCCGAACCACAATCCGCTTTGAAGGAAGA
>SYGN01000248.1 GCA_005799525.1 Opitutaceae bacterium
CTCGGGCTGCTCCCCACCCCGCCTTGCGGCGACGCAGTTGCCTCCGACTGCCCCGCGCGCTCTGTCTGCGCGGGGGAGATGACTTTCACATTCTGAGTTCATGGTTTCATGGACGCACGGGCGGCGGTTCCCCAACCGCCGTATGGCCCCCTGCGAAGCAGCTCGCATCGACGTGTCGCCAGCCGTGCCGCTCCAGCCAGACGCCCACTGCGCTGCGCGCCCACTGCGCAGGACTTGAATTTAGCCTTACCACCACTACGTTCCCCGCCATGGAAGCCGCCCAAGTCCTCCCCCTCTCCGTCGCCGACTACCTCGCCCTCGAGGAGACGAGCGCCGTGCGCCACGAATACATCGGCGGTGCCATCCACGCGATGAGCGGCGGAACGACGACGCACAATCGGATCGCGCTCAGTATCGCCTCCCACCTCCGCACCAAACTCCGCAGCGGCCCCTGCAAGGTCTTCATCGAAAACGTGAAGGTCCGCCTCGAAGCCTCCCGCGAGGACATTTTCTACTATCCCGACATCGTGGTTTCCTGCCACCCGACGGGCGTCCAGCGCCAGTTCGTGCTCCTCCCGACCCTCATCGTCGAAGTCCTCTCTCCCTCGACCGAGATGATCGACCGCCGGGAGAAAAAGATGAACTACCTCCAGGTCCAGACGCTGGAGGAATACATCCTCGTCGCGCAGGACTGCCGCGAGGTAACGATCTTCCGCCGCGCCACCGGCTGGGCGGGAGAAATTTTTACCGCCCCGGAATCGCTCATCGAATTCCGCTCCGTCCAGCAGGCGATGACCCTCGCCGAGATCTACGAAGACGTGGCGCTCTGAGCGCCACCGTCCGATTCAGCCCGACGGTGGTTGCGACCTCGCGTCGCAACTCCGCCCACTGGCGGGTTTCGCGTCTTCGACTTTCATGCCCGCAGCGGCGCTCACCGTCGCCGCCACCCTGTCCTATGCCCTCCTCTCGTCCTCGCCCCATCGCTCTCGTTCTCTTTCTCGTCCTCGCTCTCCTCCGTCACTCCGCCACCGTCACCTCGGCTCAAACACCCCCGCTCACCCGGATCGCCGCGACCACGCTGCGGACGCCCGCCGAGGGCACCACCCTCGCCCACGAAACCGTCCCTGCGTTCGGCGGCGCATTCTTTGATCAGAGGAACGGGTGGCCGGGGAATAAATTCCTTGGCCGTTCATTCCTCTGCCAAAAATCCACGACGTCTGCCAAATCCACGATGGCAGCTGCTCTCAGCACTCGGAAAAGACGCGAGCGCCATTCGGCATAAAGCCCACCCCATCCTTGCGGGAAACTGCGCTGCGCTCCTCGGACACTCTGACCAAGTTCGCAGAAAAAACGCGGAGCCTTTTGGCCCCGCGCTTCGCCCTAAATTCGTCATCCACCCAGCACTCAGCCGATTTTCTCCGGCCGTGTCCGGTCAACTTAGCTTCACTCAGCTCAGAACTTATAGCTGACCTTGGTGTAATAGAATGCGCCGTTGAAACCATACGGCGTCGGATTCAACAAATACGGCAGGCTGCCTTGGTTGTCATTGCCCGCAAAGACCGTGCCACCGGAAACGACCGTTCCAATCGTCTTATGCGGCAATGTATTCGTCACGTTGTTCGCACCCACGGAAAACGTCAGCTGCTTCGAGTAGCGATAGGTCGCGTCGAGATCGGTGATCCACTTCGCACCCAAGCGCTGCACGAGCTGGCTGTTCGCCCCCACCGGATCGGTCGGCATGAGATAGGTCGAGTAACCGGGAGTAATCGCAGCAATCTGCGCCGGCGACGCGCCCGCCAGCTGCACCGATTGCACTTCGCCGTAGCGCACCGTGCGCGCGAGGAATGACCACTTCCGTGAGTCATAGCCGGCCGAGAGATTGATGATGTCCTTCGGCTGACCCTTTTCCATCCGGATGCGCTCCGTCAGATCAAAGAGCGGCGTGGTGATCCCGACCGCCGCCAGTTGCGAGGGCGTCGCCTTGGTGCGGGTCACCTCCGTCTTGTTGAAATTGGCACCGGCGGTCAGCGTGACCTTGGCTCCGTGGTTCAAACGCAGCGCATAACGAGTGTTGAGATCCACGCCCGACGTGCGCGTATCCACCGCGTTCGTGAAATAGCGCCCGCCGGTCGTGCCAAACAAGCCCTGCGCCGAGAGGTAGTTCAGAAAGGCACTGCCGACGCCACCCGTGAAATTCGACGAGAGTACAATGCGGTCATCGATGTCGATTTGGTAGAAGTCCGCACTCGCCGTGAAGGCATCGATCGGATTCCAAGTCGCCCCAATGCTCTTGTTGAGCGAGGTCTCGGGTTTGAGCGCCTGCGCACCGAGCGCCTTGGCCACCGGATCGGTCACGGGAAACGTCTTGTTCTCAAACGGCACACCGCTGACGAAGTTCGTCGAGGTCGCGCTAAACCACTGCTGCGCCAAATGCGGCGCACGGAACCCGGTGCTCACCGAGGCCCGCAACGCGAAGGGCTTCGTGATCGCGAAGCGCGTCGCGAGCTTACCCGTGCTCCTGCTGCCAAAATCATTGTAGTCCTCGAAGCGGCCGGCCGCGGAAAGCAACCACTGTTCGGTGACTGCTTGTTCGAGGTCAGCGTAGAACGCATAGGCGCTGCGCGTATGCGTGCCGGCGTCGGTCGGGCGGAACCCGGGGAACACCTGCGCGCCCGGCGCGCCTTGGTTACCCGCATTCGGTCCATCGACGATCCGCACGCCGCCGTCGCGGTAGGAATCGGGCGTGCCCGCACGGATGTTATAGTGCTCGTTCCGGAACTCACCGCCGAGGGCGACCTTCAGCGACTTGTGCAGACCGGTCTTAAACTCATTCGTCAGGTCAAGATTGGTCGTGCTCTGTTTGTTCGTGAGCGTGCCGGCGTAAAAACTCTTCGGGCTCGCGTTGCCCAGCGTCACGTTGGCCGTCTCCGCGATCGTGTAGGCGATGGCATTGGAGCCGAGCGTCGTGCTCACATCCATCGCCCAGCCACCATCAAGTTTACCCTTCATTCCGCCACCGCCCGAAAGATCGGTGACGTTGGATTGGATGACGGGAAGAAACCCGTTCGGGTAGATTGCCCGCACCGTGCGGTCGTCCGTCGCGCGCCGGAAAAAGCCCGCACCTTCGGCGTGACGCCGCGTAACGCCACCGAAGAAATAGGCGGTGAAACCCGCGAGCGGCGATTCGCCGTTGAAGAACACGCCCTCTTCCCGCGAACGGGGATCACCGAAGCGGTGGTTGGCGCGATTCACCGTGGACTCACGCGTGTCGAGCGTGCCGTTGGGCGCACTCAACCCTGTGCCCGCACCGAAATTACCCGAAGCAAGGACCTTTGCGCCCGCCGCATTGGTGCCGAAATATTGCTGGCGCGTGTCGATGGCGCCCCGACTCGTCGGGCTGTGCGTGCGCGAATACGCAGTCACAAACAGTGAGCCCTGCTGGCCGAGCTTGGTGCCGGCGAAGGCCGACAGCTTCAAATCGCGGCCGTCGCCTTCTTTCGTCGCACCGTAGGTCGCATCAAAACCCCAACCCACATCTTTGCGCAGGATCACGTTGATCACGCCCGCAATCGCATCGGAGCCGTATTGGGCCGACGCACCGTCGCGCAGCACCTCGATCCGCTCGACGGCGGAGGAGGGAAATGCGTTGAAGTCCACCGACACCGAGCCGCGGCCGATGGAGCCGTTGACGTTCACGAGCGCGCTGCTGTGACGGCGCTTGCCGTTCACGAGCACGAGCACTTGGTCGGGAGCCAATCCGCGCAACGTCGCCGGCCGGATGTGATCCGTGCCGTCGGTCAGTGACGGCCGAGGAAAATTAAACGAGGGCACTAGCGACTGGAGCATCTGCGAAACTTCGGTGTAGCCGCCCTGCTCCATCTCGGCGCGCGTGATCACGTCGATCGGCACCGGTGACTCAACCACGGTGCGGTCATTAAAACGCGTTCCGGTGGAGACAAACGCCTCCATCTTGGTCGGTGCTGGCGTGGCGGCCGCCGGGGCCGTTTGCGCCGACAAGGGCGAAAGTGCGCCCGATACGAGGAGAGCGAAGGCGGCCGGACTCACGGCAGCGATTCGCCGAAACAAGGCACCCAAAGCGACCGCGGTAATGTTGGTGGAAGAGTTCATACGGCGCGTACCATGACGCACTTTGCGTCACAAACAAGTGACAACCCATCTTTCTCCCAACGCCCTCCCGCCAGCCTCGTGCGCCTTTGAAGTTGTTGGAATCCCCCGCCGAGCATTTGCATTCCCCTTCTGGATCATGCAATCATCCCACAATGTCGCATCCTTCCCCTCGCCTGCGCTTTCTCGTCACGGGCCTATTCGCCCTGACTCTCGCCTTCACGCCTGCCCTTCGCGCCCAACGCGCTCCAGTCGAGGCCCAGCACGGCATGGTTACCTCCGTGCACGAACTCGCCTCGCTCGCCGGCCTCGAAATGCTCCAACGCGGCGGCAACGCCATCGACGCCGCCGTCGCCACCGGCCTCGCACTCACGGTCGTGCATCCCTTCGCCGGCATTATCGGCGGCGGCGGTTTTATGCTCATCCGCCTCGCCGACGGCCGCTCCGTCGCCCTCGACTACCGCGAGCGCGCACCCGCCTCCGCCACACGCGACATGTATGTCGGGCCCGATGGTAATGTCCTGTCCGGCCCCGCCTCCTCCACGGTCGGTTGGCGCGCGAGCGGCGTCCCCGGCTCCGTCGCCGGCTTTGCCCTCGCCCTGCAAAAATACGGCTCCGGCAAACTTTCTTGGGCCGATGTTTGCGAACCGGCTCGCCGCCTCGCCGCCGACGGCCACCGCGTCACACCCATCGCCGCCGCGCTCCACCGCACCCACGCCAAACTCCTCACCCAATTCGACGAATCGGAAAAGATTTTCCTCAACAGCGGCGCTTTCTGGAAACCGGGCGACCTTTGGATACAAGCCGACCTCGCCGCCACGTTTGCCCGCCTCCAAAAAAACGGCCCACGCGAATTCTACGAGGGCGCGACCGCCCACCTCATCGCCGATGCCATGAAAAAAAACGGCGGCCTCATCACCCTCGCTGACCTGCAAGCCTACCAAGTCGCCGAGCGCACGCCGCTCCACGGCACCTACCGCGGCTACGATATCATCACTATGCCCCCGCCCAGCTCCGGTGGCATCGCCCTGCTCCAGATGTTTGCCATGCTTGAGCCGCATGACGTCGGCGCGCTGGGCGCACAGTCCGCCGCCAAATATCACCTCTTCACTGAAGTCATGCGCCGCGCCTTTCGCGATCGCGCCGAATACCTCGGCGACCCCGATTTCGTCAAAGTCCCCGTCGCCGAACTCCTCGACCGCACCTACCTGAAAAAACGCATGGCCGACTTCTCGCCGACCCGCGCCACGCCCTCTGAAAAAATCGAACCCGGTCTCGGCACCGTAAAACTCACCTCGCTCCCGCCCGGCTCCCCCGGTCTTTCCCTCTCTCACCACTCAACGCTCAACGCTCAACTCGCGCGCCTCGCGCCAGAATCCACCGAGACCACTCACTTCTCCATCGTCGACGCCGCCGGCAACGCCGTCGCCAACACCTCCACCCTCAACGGCGGCTACGGCAGCGGCGTCACCATCCCGGGCACCGGCATTTTGATGAATAACGAAATGGATGAC
>SYGN01000249.1 GCA_005799525.1 Opitutaceae bacterium
ATGCTCGGGATGACCGAGGTAAATCTCGGTGGTCTGCGCGAAGGTCGGCTCGAGCTCGGCCCACCAGGCTTCGTAGAATGCGCGCAGCTTCGCGGTTCGCGCGGGCTCGGCGGCGGCGAGGTCGCGCTGCTGGCCGGGGTCGGCTTTGATGTTGTAGAGTTCCTGGCCGTTGATGAGCCGCCACGGGCCGGACATGACGGCGCTCTGCTTCCATTTCACGGGATCGCGCACGCGTTGGGAATCGGTGACGAGCATGCGCTCGTGCGGCCACGCGGCCGTATTCGCGGCGGGATCGAGGAGCGGGCGGATGGAGCGGCCGTCGAATTTCAGGCCGGCGGGCGTGGGCGCGCCGGCGACATCAAGCAACGTGGGCACGATGTCGACGGCGTGGCTGAGCGTGTCGTTCACGTGCGGCTTCGTCCAACCGGCGGTGGGCCAGTGGGCGAGGAGCGGCACGCGGTGGCCGCCCTCGTAGGCGCTGCCTTTTTTGCCGCGCATGCCGGCGTTGAAAATCGTCTCGCCGGTGGCCGTGCCGTTGTCGGTGGTGAAAATGAAGAGTGTGTTGTCGGCAATACCGAGCTCACGCAGGAGCGCGCGGGTGGCGCCCACGTTATCGTCGATGTTGGTGATCATGCCGAAGAACGACGCGAGCTCGGGCGTCTGCTGCGGGTAGAGATCGAGGTATTTCTGCGGCGCGTGAAACGGGCTGTGCGGGGCGTTGAGCGAAATGTAGGCGAGAAAGGGTTTCTTGGCGGCGGCTTGCTGGCGGATGAAGCGGTGCGCCTCGCCGAAAAACACGTCGGTGCAAAATCCCTTGGCGGCGACGATCCGGCCGTTGTGAAAATAACTGCCGTCGAAGTAGGAGTTGTCCCAGAGGTCGGGGGTCTGTCCTACTCCGCCGCCGCCGTGATAGTAGACCTCGGTGAAGCCGCGATCTTGCGGGCGATAGGGGTAGTTGTCGCCGAGGTGCCATTTGCCGAACATGCCGGTGGCGTAGCCGTGGTCCTTGAGGAGCTGGCCGAGCGTGATCTCGTTTTCCCTCAACATCGAGCGGCCGTTGACGGTGTGCCACACGCCGGTGCGGTTGGTCCAGTGGCCGGTGAGCAGCGCGGAGCGCGTGGGCGAGCACGTGGGCGCGACGTGGTAGTCCTTCAGTTGCGAGGACTCGGTGGCGAGGCGGTCGAGGTGCGGCGTTTTGACGACGGGATTCCCCGTGAAGCCGAGATCCCCATAGCCCTGGTCGTCGGTGATGACGAAGACGATGTTGGGTTTGGCCGCGGGCGCGGCCAGGGCGGAGACGGAGAGAAGGAGGGAAAGAGAGACGGAGAGAAGCGTGCGGAGGTTCATGGGAGAAAGGCGGGGGAAGTTTTTAGGAGCCGCCCACGGGTTGGAACTTGGCGGGCGAGCCGGGGGCGGGGGCGAGTTCGACGCGGAGACCGGTCGCCCCACGCTGGGAGGGATCGACGCGGAAGGTGAACGCGGCCCGGCCGCGGCCGAGCGCGATCGGCGCTGCGAAATCCGTGACCTCGCGGCCATCGACCCAGAGGCGCAGGCCGGCAGCGGCGTTGAGCTTCAAGAGCACCGCGCCGGTGACCTGCACTCGCACGTGGCCGCGCGCGTCGAACGGCTGACCGGGCTCCACACTGGAGGCGCGCAATTCCCCACTCACATAGCTGTATTCGGTCGTCCACGAGGGATGCTCATCGGAGGGCGGCAGCGGAGCTTTGGCGGCGGCGATGCGCCATTTGCGGATGACCGGGCTCTCGTCATTGGCGTAGGGGCCGGGCCGGCCGAGAAGCGTGATGAACCGGGTGAGATCGAGAAACTCCTGGCGGCTTTGCAACTGATCCGCGAGGCCGGCGGGCATCAGCGAATCCATCGTCTTGGTTTCCCGAACCGACTCGACCGGGATCCGCGTCTCGCGGCCGCGGTCCACCGGGTCGCGAAGGACGATCTCGCGCTCGCCCTTCGCGGCGATCACGCCGACTCGCACGGTGCCGTCGCGGGTCGTGATCATCGTCGTCTCGTAGTGCTCGGCGATAGCCTTGTTGGGCTCGAGAATCGAATCGATCACATAGTTCGTATCCGTCGCCGACCCTAGGGCGGCGAGGTTCGGCCCGAGGGTCGGCCCCGCGGAGCCGATCGCGTGGCAAGCGGCGCAGGCCGCCGCGGGACGACGAAAAATCTGCTCGCCGCGCACGGGATCGCCCAGGCGGCCGACGTCGGCGGCGAGGGCCGCGCGATTTTCCCGGAGGAGCGCAGCGCTCATAGAACCCGCGGCCTTGCCCAGAAACCGCTCCGCCAACGCGGGCGGCAGCTGGCCGGTGCGCCGGTGATGCGCGGAAACGGCCGCGGCCACGGCGGGATGGGGCGTGCTGCTAGCGAGTGCCCGTTCCAATACGGCGAGCCCGCCCTCCCGCAGCAGAAACGCCGACACGAGGCTCGCGGGATCGGCCGTGCCGGGATCCTCGGTCAGCAGCGTGGCGGCAATCGTCCCGGCTCCGGCGAGGTCGGCGACCGTGAGGCCGCGCACCGCCAGATAGCGGCTCTCGATGTCGCCCTTCGCGGCAAGGCCGCGCAATTCCTGCACGAACTCAGGTCGATCAAGCTGCGCCACCGCCAGCGCGGCGGCGGCGCGGAGGTGGTCGGGGCGCTGGCCGTCCCGGAGCAGCGCGAGGAGTTGCGGAGCCGCCGCACCTGCTTTCCAAGCGCCGAGAGTTCGCGCGGCGGCGGCGGCGATCGCCGCGTCGGAATTTGCGAGCTGGCTTTGCAGGCGGGCAATCCCCGGATCGGGCTTCACTTCCCCACCGCGCGCGACTTCGTGCAACGCGTCGAGCAGCTCGATCATCAGGTCACGAGGTTTGGCGCGGCCCCGCTTGGTCAGAGTGTCCACCACGAGTTGGATTTGTGGAGCACTGCGCTCGGCGATCAGCTTTGCCTTGATTTCGGCCAGCTCGCCGGGGCCGGGACTTTCCTTGGCGAGAAAATCGGCCAGACGTTTCTCAAAGCCGACACCGGCTTCGCGCAACGCGAACTCGCGGTGGCCCGTCTTGGCGAACTCGAGTTTTCCCGCGGCCAGCGCGGGTCGCCAATAAGGTCCCAGCGCCGCGACCGTCTGGGTGAGCGCGAGAGTGACCGAGGCGTCTTTGGGGAAATCCAGCGCGGTGAGCGCCGCGGTAAACGCCTCGGCCCGTGGCACGAATCCGGCCGAGAGCACCGCTTCCATCCGCGCGCGGGGAAACTCATCGCCGGCGGCCCGTGAAATCAGCGCGACGGGATCCGAGACGTGGGAGTGCCAATAACGAAGCGTCCGTGCGCCGGCGGTGCGCGCCCGGCCGTCCTTTGCCGCCAGCACGCGTTGAAGAATGGCTTCGTTGGGGCGGTCGATGTTTTGATACGCCCACATCGCCTCGACCAGATGGTGATCGTAATGCGGAGCGTTGCGATCGAGTTGGCCGACCCAGCGCTCGAGTTCGCGGGCGACGGCGTCTGGCTCGCGTCCGCTCAGTTCGAGGCGCGCTTGGTGGCGCGTCCAATCCTCCGGGCTCCGGAGAAAATCCACCAAGGTCGGAATGGGCGCACCGGCGATCTGCGGCCGCGGCACGAGCGGCCGGCCCTTGGCCGTGATCCGCCAAATTCGCCCGCGGTTATCGTCGCGCCGGGGATCGCGAAAATCGTGCTGCGCGTGGTTGATGATCGGGTTATACCAATCGGCGACGTAGATCGCGCCGTCCGGGCCCATCTTGACGTCGATGGGCCGGAAGTTCGGGTGCTTCGATTTGACGAGCGGTGGGAGGACGTTGGCGGTGAAGCCCGCGCCGTTCTCGAGGAATTCGTAGCGGACGACGGTGCGGCTCTTGAAACGGCCGGTCAGCAGTTGCCCGATTATCTCCGGCGGCAAATGGGAACCGGACGCCAGGTCTCCGCCGCATTGTTTTTCCGTCACCAACAGGACGGGGAGTTTGATCCGTTCGCCGCTGTTCCCGGTCGAGGGCGACACATAGCCGACCCGCGGATTATCCACGAGGAACGATTGTCCCCAACGGTCGAACACGTGCCCCCACGGATTGCCCACGCTGATTTTGGCAAACACGCGCAACTCACCGCTCCGGGGGTGGAATTGGTAAACGCCGCCGTTGTAGTTCCGCACCACGCCATACTGGGTCTCGACCTGGGTGTGCAGAAAAACGCCTTCCTGAAAATAAACCCATCCGTCCGGACCGCGCCGATACGCATGGATCGAGTGATGGCTGTCCTCGATGCCAAAGCCCGTCAGAGCAACTTCCTTCACGTCGGCCACATCGTCGCCATCGGTGTCCTTGAAGAAGAAAAGGTCGGGCGACTGCGCGACATAGCACCCGCCATTGGCGAGTTCGAGGCCCGTGGGAATATAGAGTCCGTCGGCGAAGACCGTCGATTTGTCGGCCCGGCCGTCGCCGTCCGTGTCTTCGAGAATGATGATCTTGTCGTTGGCCACCGCGCCGGGCTTCAGCTGCGGATAGGCCCACGAACAGGTGACCCAGAGGCGGCCGCGCGAGTCCCACACCATGTGCGTTGGATTCGCCAGCATGGGTTCCGCTGCAAAGAGATTCACTTCGTAACCCGGCAACAGTTCCAAGTTCGCGCGCTCCACCTCGGGATCGTGATTCGTCATCAGGGCCAGATCGGCGTCCTGGAGGTTGGCGATTTTTATCGGGGACTCCGTCTGGGCCAGGGCGCAGGACGCCGAAACGAGCAGCGCGAAGGCGGAAAGCAGTTTTTTCATGATCGGGCGGGCTAGCGTGGGAGGGGCGTCAACCGCCACTCGTGCGTGAGAGGTGAAACGCCAGGGCGCAGGGCTTGGTCCTTCTGGTCCGCCAGACGTTTGAATTCAATGATCTCACCCGGCAGGGCCCGGCCGCTCGGCGAGGACTTCCGTTCGCCGACGATGTGGACCTGGTTGAGCGCCTTCCAGCTGTAGACCCATTGCTGGTTCTTGTCGTTGACGGCCTGCCGCAGGGCTTCGGCGTTCCGGTGCTGCGGCGAAGAATCAAGGGCGATCCCCTCGGCCCAACGGTCGTGGTCCGCCGTGATCACCGGTTCGCCGTCGATGGTCAGGCGATACTCGCCGGGCGCGAGGTTGGTTACGACGAGGGTGTCACGCAGCGGTAGAAGCGCCGCATGAGCCTGACCCTTGATGGGCGGAGCGAGCGTGGGCGGGCGATTCTCCCTCACCGTGAAGCGCAGACCGCCGCCGGCGGACTCGACCTGCGTTATCGTGACGCCATCGCCCTCCGCTTGACGCGTGCGGGCATCGAGGCGCAGGCCCCATGCGCGATGGCCGCGAAGCACTTCGTCGGCGAGGAGACGGCTGACGGCCCAATAGCCGTAGGCGTTCAGATGAATGCCGTTGGTGGTCACTTTCGAGGCCTTCGAGTCCGTCATCAGCTGAAGGGTGGGAGTGAAAAGATTCACGAAGCCCAACTCCTGCCGGTTCGCCACCTGTTCCATTGCCGCGGTGTAGTCGGCCAACTCCCGGTTGCGACGCTCCCATTCCGGCGTCAACGCTCCGAGGTTTTCGTAGGCGATCGGCGAGACGAGCACGAGCCGGACTTCCGCTGTGCCGTTGTATTTCCGACCGCGGTGGGACGCCACGAAGGCTTCGAGCGCGGTGCGAAACGCCGGGAGCCCGTCGGTCCCGGCAAACGACTCGCCCATCCCGAAACACGCGATGATGACATCGGTCTTATGGTCGATGAGCGCAGCCTCCTCGGCCGGAAAATTCGTCGGCCGGTCGCGGGCGGACAACATGTCGCCGCCCCAGCCCAGATTGCGGACCGAGACGCGGTTCTCCGCCGAACGCTGGAGGAGGAGCGTCTCGAGATAGCCGTTTACCCGCAGCTGA
>SYGN01000250.1 GCA_005799525.1 Opitutaceae bacterium
ATCGTCGCAACGACTCCAGGGGTAGCTTCGACGTAAAGTTCGACGCCTGCCCTAGTTTCGATTGTGGAATTTTCAGGAACTGACAGTCCCTCTGTGGCCGCAACCTGCGAGCCGTTGGGCAAAGTAATTGTGGCGGCACCACTGCCCACCATCTTGATAATTTTGGCGTCGCGGGCAGCGGCGCTCGCAGCGAATAATGAGACCGCGAGCAAACCCGCGGAGATAGTAGACAGCAGTTGTTTGAAGTGCCTCATGGTAGTAATTTATTTATAAGTCGGTGAAATTGCGCAAGGGAACTAGGCGACGATGGGATTCAATATCAACGCCCGAGAATCGAATGCAATCCCAAAAATGATTCTGACGATGTTTTTTACACCACTTTGCGCCCGCGGGGTTGCCGCGGGGGAAAGTCAACGGGGCGCTGCTTGCATCGCACCGGCGTCTCGCTCGTTAACGAGCGGGCACTTTGCGCGTTCGAGCCGAACACACTTGGACGGGGCCCATGCCACTTGAGCGACGGACTTAGACGGTTCCTCGCCGTTTTGAGCCGGTAAATCCGCGTGACCGCTCAACCAACTTCCGCCTCCACGCACGGGGGTATCTTCGCAGAGATGAGCTCGGAGTAGCGGCTGAGCCCCCGCCAGCCGAGACTGTTGCGCTGAACCAACCATCTACATGCAACGATATTTCAGGCACGAATCAACGACTATCCATCGGGCAGGACGCACGCCTGCCGCCATGTCGAAGGTTTCGGTCGAAGGACGACGCGTCGGCCATCCGACCGGTGCCCGCAGCATGTCGGAGTTGGGTCGCAGTCGCGTCAGAGCCCTGCCTCTCGCGTCATAATCTCAAGTCGGTCCGGACGCGAAGTCTTCCACAACGCTGGAGACGCTTTCAACAGCCTCAGTCCGACAGGCTCCACTGAATCGTCCCCGCCTCGCGCCGCGCTTCTTAGGCTCGGAGGACTGTGGCTACACACTGCGCCTGCTCGCCAACCGGCTGGAAAGCGGCGCGAATTCTTATTTGTCCTGCGCTACGTGCACGCCATCCCAATGAGCGGCCGGCGGGGCTTCCTGAAAATGCCGGACCCTGTCCCGAAACACCAGCGACGGGTTGCTGCTCACGCCGGGAGTTTTCCCTGGAACATTGGGCTCGAGCAATTCGCTCTGGGCAAAGCACGCCAGCGCACCTTCCCAGTCCTGCGCGTAATACTTCGTCATGCCCTCGGCAAAAATAGCGAGGCACGCGTGGGTCTGCGGAGAAATATCTTCTTTTAGCCCGACAATCTCATAGAAAGGAACCGGCCGCGAACGCCCCATCACAATCACTTTCCCGAGCGAGCGAAACACTACGCGGTCTCCCCCGTGCTCTTCGCAGGCTGCCTTCGTCGCCTCGGAGCACATCGTGTAGACGCCCCAGGCCTTGGCCCCGCTCTCCATGCGGGCCGCCAGGTTCACGTTGTCTCCCATCATCGTGTAGTTGAATCGGGTGCGGCTGCCCATGTTGCCAATAATGCATTTACCGCTGTTGAGCCCGATGCGCGATTGCATGCGCCACACAATTTCCGGCCACTTGCCGCCCTCACCCTCCCATTTCACGCGCAGTTCGCGCAAATTCTTCTGCACGCGTTGACTCGCGACGCAGGCGCGGAACGCATGATCCGGCAAGGGAAGCGGCGCGCCAAACATCACGACGACGGCGTCGCCAATATACTTGTCCAGCGTGCCGCCCTCCTCCTGCACGATGTCGGTGCACGCGGTCAGGTATTCATTCATCAACTCCACCAATTGGACCGGCTCAAGTTTTTCGGAGAACGCCGAAAAACCCTGGATGTCGCTAAAATAGGCCGTGATTTCATCCTCGTGTCCGCCGAGTTGTGGCGATTCGCCCGACGCTACCATCCGATTCACCAACGCCGGCGACACATACGCGCCGAACATGCCCGTGATGTGTTCCTTCGCGCGCTGCTCGACGATCAACCGGCGAGCGATCATAAAAACTTGGAGTGAGGAGAATCCCAGCAACGGCCACACGACGTGCAGCCAGTGACTGCCCGAAATCCACAGCATCGTCGCGATGCCCGCGTAAATAACCGGCACGCCCAGCGCGAACGACGCTTGCGCCGCGAGCTTTCGTTGAGTGAAAAAACGCAGCCCCGCCGCTCCCACTATCACCGCACCGAGCCAGATAGGCCACCATTTCACCTCGTGCGCGTAATCCTCACGCAGCACGTTATCGATGACGTTGGAGTGCACTAGCACCATGGGCGTCAACGCCGAAAAGGGCGACGGTCCCATGTCCGCGAGACCCGCGGCTACCTGTCCAACCATGAGGATTCGTCCCGTTGTTTCCGGCACCTTCACCTCCTCCTTTTTCACAAACTTCTTGTTCAGATTGCTCGCCAGATAGCTGTAACCCACCATGTGGAAGCCATCCGTCGAATATCGGTAGTTCACTAGAATTGCCCCAGTTTCATCGATCGGGATGGTGCGTTTCGCATACGCATTGTTTATAGTAATTGATTCACCGATACGCACCGAAATCTCGTCGGGCTGCACTTTCCAGTGTTCCATGAGACTCTGGAGTGACATGGTGGCATAGACGTTCTCGCCGATGCCGATCATCAACGGCACGCGACGGCGCACTCCGTCCAGGCCGGGGGGCGTGTCAACCAGTGCGGACTTCGCCAGCAGCGCGAGCTCACCCGCTGGCAAAAGGATTCTCGGTTTCGTCAACAAATTCTTCCGGTCACCCGTCACGTTTTTCAGTGGCATCAGTCGCGCGGCCTTTACCGCCGGATCGTCGGGTAGCAAACCGTCCGCCTCCTTCTCGCCTACGACCGCATTCTCGCCCGACATCGCGCCGAAGATCACGTTAGCCTCCGTCGCCTTAAGACCCAAAATCAGTCGCGAATCGTCCTCGGACGGCTCGGTGAACAAAATATCCCAGCTGATCACGGACGGCTTCGTCTGCCCCACCAGCGCGAGAAACAAACCGTGCACTCGCCGCGGCCAAGGCCACGCTTTGTAGGCGGCGAGACTTTCCTCGTCGATGCTCACGACTAGTTGTTGCGGATCAGCCATCGCGGGCTGCCACGGCACCCGCGACTTCGTGCGCAGATCGAGCGTGAGGTCTTCGACGTTCTGCATCCACCCGCTCAATCCGAGCAGTGACGCCAACGTCATGGCGACAACGGCGGGGAACAAGTGCTGCTTTCCGAACGCGAAGAAAGTTTTCATGCGGGTGGGCCGATGGTGCGGATGTCACGCAGCGCATCCAAGCCCAAATCCATCGCGAGTTTTCTGCGACCCTGCACGCCCGAGCGCCCACCGCCCGTTAGCGACTACGGTCGCCGCCTCGCCGCCCGCTCCAGTTCCTCCGCCAGATTGACCGCCCGTTGCGCGTAGTCGTGCGCCACCGCCGGCGAGCGCCCATTCACCGCCGCGTCGAGCCCGCTATTCCACGCCAAGGCGATCAGATAGGGAGTCGCAGTCTGTCCGGCGCGCTCCAACCCACGCCGCAGCCACTCGTAATGCTGCACCGCCACCCGGTCAGACTCGAGCCGATCCAGCGCGCGGGAAAATGGCACCGACGTATACATTTGCCATGTGGAGGCCCGAAACTGATACGCACCCAGTTCACCTTTCGCGCCAGGCCGCGCCAAGTTGCGCGGATTCTCCAAATGATGGATCGCCTCCAACGTGGCCCAGCGACCCGCCGCCCGGCCCGCCGGCACCGCAAGCAACACAAATAGCATTCCGATCAGCCCAACGCGACCCAAGCAGACTTGTTTGATAGTGGTTTTCACAGACAGTGACGGTTCCCGAGTCAACCAACCTGCCCGGAACAAAAATCTTTTTCCAGAAAAATTCCGGGATCTATTCCGTCCTCGTCCACCCTTGCGTGAATACGGGGTTGCTCATACTCAACGGATCAGAGTTGCCTCGCGCCCCGCTTACTCTCGGAAATTTTTCGCACCGCAACCATGCTCCGTTTTCACCTCCCACCCAACCTCGCCTCCGCCGCCCCGCGCGACGCCATCGCGATCAAAGTGGACCTCGATCTCTCCGCCGGAGCCCCGGCTGCCGAACTCATCCCGGCCCTCGTCCTCCTCCAACGCTGGTCCGGCGCCCAATCCCCGCCCAAGATCATCCAGCTCAAACGCGCCCGCCTGCGCGACCTCCTCGCCGCCCTCACGGGCCAGCCCGTTTTCTTTTGGGTCAACAGCCCGTCCACCCCCATTGCTTGGAACGACGGCGCTCTCTCCGGAGTATCCATTTTTCTCTCCGCTCCCGCTTCCCTCGCCCGCCCCGCCCCGTCGCCCACGCCGCGCGTCGTCCAGCGTCCCGCCGGCACCCGGCTCGGCATCGACGGCAGCGAACACTTTCTCGCCGTCACCCTCCCTTCGCGCGAAAATCCAGCTTACAACACGCTGCTCACCCTCCTCAAAGAAAACAGCTTCGTCCTCGAACCCTCCAACCGCACGTGGTGGCTGCGCGACCGCCACAAAACACTTAATTTCCTCTCCGCCCATCTCGCCCGCCTCCGCGATCTCTTTTGCGCCGACTTCACGCCCAACTTCGAAAAAAACACCGCTCATCTCCGCATTGCCAAAATCGCCGCCGACGTCGCCGAGACCGGCGATAGCTTCGCCGTCACCCTCGCCCTCCGCGCCGGTTCCGCCGACGAATCCACCCTCCGCACCGCCGTCGCCACCAACCGCAGTTACCTCGAAGCCGACGGCAACATTTTCCTCTTCGACCAAGAAAAACTCCAAAAACTCGCCACCGCCCAACGCGCCCTCTCCGGCGATCCCACCGCCGCCGTCGCGCCCCGCCGCACCCAACGCGTCAGCTCCGCCCGCATCGCCGAAGCCCAGGACATTCTCGAAGAACTCTCTCCTGGTTTTCAGTCACCCGAGTCGTGGCGCACCCGCAGCGGCGCCCTGAAAAACCTCTCCGCCCTCGCCCCCGCGCCCGTCCCTCCCGCCCTCGACGCCCTCTTCCGTCCCTACCAACGCCTCGGCGCCGCTTGGCTCTGGCACCTGCACCGTCATCAACTCGGTGGCATCCTCGCTGACGAAATGGGCCTCGGCAAAACCCTCCAAGCCCTCGCCCTCCTCAGTGCCGTCGCCTCCCGCGGAGGACCGCCGCTTGCTGCCGTGCCGTCCCGTGACGTACCACCCAACCGCAAGGCTCCGCCCACCGCCCTCCACCACACGCCCTCCCTCAACGCCGTCTCCGCCGCCGTTCCTTCTCTCAACTCCTCGGCTCGCCAAAGCTCCGCCGGAGCGACGGCAGCTCAGTCCTCCGCTCTCAGCTCTGAGCTCTCCGCTCCCGGCCCCTTCGCCTCACGAGCTTCGCTCGTCATCTGCCCCGCCTCCCTCCTCGAAAACTGGCGCCGCGAATCCGCCCGCTTCGCCCCACAGCTTCGCACCTTCGTCCACCATTCGTCGAACCGCCTCGAGTCCTCCGCCGATTTCGCCTCCCACGATCTCATCATCACGAGCTACGGCACGCTCGCCCGCGACCAAGACCTTTTCACGTCCATCGACTTCGCGTGCATCATCGCCGACGAAGCCCAGCACATCAAAAATCGCCGCTCGCAAAACGCCGCCGCCCTTCGCGCCCTTCGCTCTCGCGCGCGCTTCCTCCTCACCGGCACTCCCCTCGAAAACTCCCTCGACGACCTCCGCTCCCTCTTCGAATTCCTCCTCCCCGGCTACCTCACGCGTGTGCCCGCCGGCCTCCGCGGCGACGAACGCGCGTGGTTCGACGAACGGCTCCGCGCCCAGACCGCGCCCTACATTCTCCGTCGCACCAAACGCGCCGTCGCCCCCGAGCTCCCCGAAAAAATCGAGCAAACCGTCTGGTGCGAGCTAACGCCCGCGCAGGCTAAACTCTACCGCGACACCCAAGAAAGATCCGAACGCGAACTCTTCGACCTCGAAGCCGGCGGTGCCAGCGAAACAAAACTCCAATTCGCCGCCCTCAACCAACTCCTCCGCCTCCGCCAAATCTGCTGCGACCCCCGCTTGGTCACAGGCAAGAGCCTGCTTGCAGGCGATTCCGAGGCCGATTCCTCCGCCCAAAAAACCAATTCCCCAGACCCCATCTCCTCCCCTTTCGCCGACTCTGCGAAACTGGAATCCTTCCGCGAAATCCTCGCCGAAGCCCTCGACGACGGCCACCGCCTCCTCGTCTTCTCGCAGTTCACCTCTCTCCTCGCCCTCCTCCGCGCCGATCTCGACGAACAGGGCATCGCCTCCTGCTACCTCGATGGCTCGATGTCCACCGCAGCCCGCCAAGCCCAAGTCGACCGTTTCCAAGCTCCGGTTTCCGGCTCTCAACTCTCAGCTCTCAACTCTCAGTCTCCGCCGGTCTTCCTTCTCTCGCTCAAAGCCGGCGGCACCGGCCTCAACCTCACCGCCGCCAACCGTGTGTTCCACTACGACCGTTGGTGGAACCCCGCGGTCGAAGACCAGGCGACCGACCGTGCATTCCGCATCGGCCAGCAGCGCAACGTGTTCGTGCACAAGTTCGTCTGCAGCGGCACGCTCGAGGAGCGCATCCAGCAGATGCTCGATCGCAAGCGCGAGGTCGCCGACAGCTTGCTCGCCGCCGGCGAGAACTGGCTTACCGAACTCAGCAACGACGATCTCAAGCGCCTGCTCACGCTCGATCGCAAGGAAGCGCTCGCATGAACTCCGCCGATCGCAAGTCGGTGTCGCTCGGCGAACGCTGGCGCCGCGAGGCCACCCGCGGTGTCGACGACACGCGTCTCGCCGCCGCGCTCGACGCCCTGCCGAGCATCCGCAAGCCGATGGTGCGCATCCGCGCCGGTTCCATCCGCTGCGAG
>SYGN01000251.1 GCA_005799525.1 Opitutaceae bacterium
GCCCTGTTTGCGCTGTTGCCGGAGCACTTTCCCGGCGTTTCCCACCCGGAGATCCACGAACAATTGCACTCCCATCCCGCCGCCTGCCTGCGCGTCCTCCGTTCCACTTGAGTCAAACCGCGGTCCAAAAAGAAAGACCGTGCGCGCAACAGCGGAGCCCCGCCGTCGCTGGAGAGCGTGCCGCCGGAAAAATCCACCACAACTTTGCGGGCCCCGAGGTCGGGAAACTGAAACGAGTCCTGCGGACAGTGTGTCGAAGTCATGCGATCAGAGTACAGTATCACATACTGTTTGTAAACAACTATTTAAGATATATTTATCACGGATATTTCCTTGATTGTGAAAAATTCGGGCTAGTATCGGCGCATGGGAGGGTCGTGGATAACCCCCACCCGGTCCAAACCCTGCAGGATTCAGTTTCCTGACAGTGGTCGCGTCTCGGCGCGTGGGCTGGCCTCATTGGGGTGCCGGTCCGTCGGACTTGCGTGGCACAAGAACCACGGGCTCAAGATAGTGAACGTCCGCCGGCTGGATCTCCTTCCGGAGCAGCTGGAGGAGGGCACGGCCGACATATCGGCCATTCTCAAATACCTGGTGCTCCATCGTGGTGAGCGGAGGGTCGCAAAACGCGGACAGGCTCGAATTGCCGTACCCGATCACGGACACATCGCTCCCGATGGAAAGACTGGCTTCCCGGCACGCCGCGATCGCCCCGAATGCCATCGAATCCGTCGCGCACACAAAAGCGGTCGGTGCGGGACGCCGAATCAGGAGCGAGCGGCAGAGTTCGTGCCCGGCCCTCTCCGTCAGGTCGCCGTGAAGCATCCACGTCGGATCCGGCTTCAGCTTGCGACTCGCGAGCGCTCGCACGTAGCCCCGGCGGCGGAACTGGGCGAACGAGTATTCCTCAGGTCCGTTGACCAGCGCGATCCGTCGGTGCCCGAGATCGAGCAGCCGGGTCGTCGCCAGATGAAACGCTTTTTCGTTATCGGTGTCCACCCAAGCGTAGGGTTGGTCTGACTCCGTTCGACCATAGGTGACGAACGGCGTTTTCGCCGCGCGGGCAAGTTCCAGACGCGCATCGTGGACCCGCGTGCGCACGATCAGCAGCCCGTCGACCCAGCCGCCACGGATGAAGTTCTCAAAAAGCGCGGTCTCGCGGGCGGCGTCGTGCTTCGCCTGCATCGAGGCCATAAGGTGGTAACCCGCTGGTTCGATCTCGGTCACCACTCCTCCGAGCAGGCTCGAATACATCGAGTCAACGGCCTGCCCCGTGCTGCCTGTCGCGGGCAGGATGACCCCAATGGCCAAAGTCTTGCCCGCGCCGAGACGGCGCGCGCTGGGGTTGGGTCGGTATCCGATAGCCTTGGCGCGCAGGACGACCCGCTCGCGCGTCGCGGCGGAAACGTCTTCGTAGCCGTTGAGCGCACGCGACACCGTTGAGATCGACAGGCCGAGATTTTTCGCGAGGAGGACGATCGACATGATACGGCAAGATTCTCTGAATACCGGAAATGCGGGGCAGGCAACGAACCCGTGACCAAACCGCCGAGTTTCTGGAGTGAGACGTTGCTTGACAAAAACCTTTTTGTCCAGCCCTCATCTCCGGTCCATCCCGCCCTTTTCCCAGATTTCGCCGTTCCGGCAGGGACATTGGGCTGGGGTCGGTGCTCGAATGCCAAAAACTACTTCGCTCTGTGCTTATCGGGTCCGACCGAACCTTCGTTCTGCCGCTGGCTTAGCCTCCGCACCCTTTCCGAGAGACCTGGGATCTTCCGAGATGACGGCCTGGAGTGGCGCGGCTCATGGGGAAGACCGCGAAATCGTCCTCCTCAACTGTTGAGCACCAAGAGTCCATCCGCCGCGCTGCGGGTCAGTCGTGGGTGGTCTGATTTGAGTCGGGCACGCTTCAGGTCCGCCTCGGGCAATCAATACACGTCAAGTCTCCCGCCATGTTAGCCGCTGCCACCGCCACGCTCGATCGCAATTGGCGCGACGGCTATACGCTGCCGTCGCCGAACCTCTATCCCTTTCAGTGGAATTGGGACGCTGGATTTATTGCGCTCGGTCTGGCTCACGTGCGGCCTGAACGTGCCATCTCCGAACTCCGCAGCGTGTTCCGCGGCCAGTGGCGCAACGGAATGGTGCCCCATATCGTGTTTCACCGTCCGGCCGATAACTACTTTCCGGGCCCTGACGTGTGGGGCACGGATCAGGTCGCTTCGCGTCCGGCCGGGGTTCGCACTTCGGGGATTACCCAGCCGCCGGTCTTCGCCTTCATCGTTGAACGGATTTCTTCGCTACCCTTGGGCCGGACGGCGGAGTGGGAGGCATTTCGACGCGAGATTTTCCCGTCGTTGGTGGCCCAACATCGCCACCTTTACCGGAACCGCGATCCGCTCGGCGAGGGCTTGGTCTACATTCAACATAACTGGGAGGCCGGCACCGACAACTCGCCCGTTTACGACGCGGCGCTGGAGGCGATCGACCTGACGCACGCTCGGGACGTCTCGAGCCTGCGGCGCGACAACCGGACGGTCGCGGCCGCCCATCGTCCAACCGACGTCAACTATCGCCGCTATTTGGCGTTGGTCGATCTCTTCGACGCGTGCGGCTACCGGGACGCGGAAATTGCGGCACGTTCCCCGTTCCTGATCCAGGATGTGCTCTTCAACTCCGTGCTGGCGCGTTCCAATCTGGCGCTGCTCTCGCTGGCGCGCGAACTGAATGCCGATGCGGCAACGGTGGGCGAAATCGAGCGGTGGTATGAAAAAACGTCCGCTGCAATCAACGAGAAATTCTGGGATGCCGAGCGTGGCTTCTATTTCCCGTACGATCTCCGCGCGGGTCGCCGGATCGCGATCAAGACGGCATCTGGCTTCATGCCTCTATTCGCTCGGGTCTGCGATGCCGCGCAGCAGCGGGCGCTGGCCCATCACCTTACTTCTTCGTTCGCACCGAGCGCGGCCTGGCTCCTCTGTCCTTCGGTGGCGCCGGACGAGCCGACGTTCGATCCGGTGAGATACTGGCGCGGCCCCGTGTGGGTGAATGTGAACTGGATGCTCCACCATGGCTTGCGCCAGGCCGGCTTGAACGATCTGGCCGAGCGAGTGCGGTCCGACACGCTGCGTGTCCTCGGCGCCGCAGGCCGCTGGGAATACTTTGACCCGCGCCCCGGCATCGACCCCTCGGCGCTCGGCCTCGGCACCGATGAGTTTTCATGGAGCGCCGCCCTAGCACTCGACTTTCAGTGCAATCCCGCCGCGTTCTGACGCGGAGTTCCTCGGCGGATTCTCCTCGGGAGGGATGGCGGAACTCCGCCGCGCTGAAGCCCCCATCAAGCTGGCTCCATGTCGGCTCTTGCGGCGCGGGCCAGTTCGGTGATCGCGGCGGCGTAGGCGGACGCGATCTGGGCGTGCCACTGGCGCCCTTTCTCTACCGTGCCAGCCGTGGCGTCGCCCATCACGCCGGATCGGGAAAGGTCGGAGGTGATCCATGCCATCGTCGCCGGGGCGCGCTCGGGACGAAGGTCTCCCCGGGAATCGGCCAGGCCGCAGTATTCGCTGACGGCCAGAGTCATGTCGACGTGACTTCCAGCGGTGGCCTGCATCAGGGCGGTTTCCAACGTGTTGGCATGGTACCCGTAAGTCATTTCCTGGGCGCTCAACCCGAGATCGACCTTCGGGGCCAGCACACCGCAGCGAAGTCCGAGCGCAGCCGAGATTTCGCGGAGGGTGTAGGTGATGACGGCGGAGTTTCCACCGTGGGTGTTGATGACGGCGACATGGCGGAACCCCCACGCGCAGAGCTGACGTGCCTGTGCCAGCAGGAGTCCGCGCAGGGTGTCCTTTGAAATCGAGAGCGTTCCGGGAAATCCTGTGTGCTCGTTACTCTTGCCGACGGTAATGGGGGGCGCGACGTAGCAGGGTACGTCGCTTGCCAACAGGGGGATCGCGCTCTCCAGCCAGACTTGGCCGAGGAATGAGTCGACGGCCACGGGCAGGTGCGGTCCATGCTGCTCGATCGCGCCGGTCACGATGATCACCGGAGCCCACTTCTTGTCGGTAAGACCCGCGATCCCGCGGGGTGTCATTGCTGTGAGGTAGCGCGACCGGTAGGAGGGGAAAGGGGTGATGGGTTTCGAACTCATGGTGGCGGCGTCTTCAGATTTGCGCGGGAAGGACCTTTCCCCCGTTGTCCAGTGTAGCGCGGACGTCGATCTCGCCCAGCAGTCCGAGCAATTTCCCGGCCGCCGCGGCAAGGAGCGGTGCTCCCGCGGCGCAGGCGGCCGCCAGTGGCAACGGGGGATCCAGGAGCGGCAGTACAGACTCGTCACCCCAGCGGCGCGCGGCGGGAGCGGTTACGCCGACTGCGGGTGCCTCGGGCTCTCGGCCAGTCAGGGCGGTGACCAGGGTCTGAAACTGGCCGCGGGACTGGCTGCGCGTCGGGTGGAGGTCGAGTCCCAGCCCGCTCAGGCTGATGCGAAAGAGCTGCAGGCCCAGCGCGATCCGATTATCGCGCGCGACGGCGGCGATGAATTCCTCGTTCCAAGGACTGGAGTTATACAGGACGACCTTTCGGAAGCCTGAGGCCGAGACGGAAGCTAGAAGCTCCGTCAGCAGGCCATGGGCTAGAGGCGGATCCACCGCGAACGCGCAGCCGGAATCCGGTCCGAGCACAAAACGCACTGGAGGCAACACCAGCAACTTGAGATGATCGGGCCGTTGCAACGAAGCTTCGCGCATTACGCTCATCAGCACGGTCTCCTCGGCATCCAGTGGATGGCCGAGACCCCAATCGGCGCTGCCGGCCAGAGGGATGACGACCAGGGTTCGTTCGCGATCAGGCCAGCGGTGAAACTCGGGCCAGCGACGCCACGGCCAGAACGTGGAGTCGTCGGCGACGCAGAGCGGCGTGAGCGGGGGGGGCGGCGTGGCGGTCATCGGGCGGCGGTGATTTCGATTTCGACGCAGCAGCCGGAACGTGCGAGACCCTTTACTTCGAGAAGCGTGCTGGCGGCCATCGCGGTGCCGAGGTAGCGGTTGCGGACAGCGGAGAACTTCGGGAAGTCGTCGATGTTGGTGAGGTAAGTCTGCGCGCGGACGACGTGGTCGAAGGTCATGCCGGCGGCGGCGAGGATTTCGCCGATGAGCTTGAACACATACTCGGTCTGCGCCGTGGCGTCGCCGGGCGCGATGACGTGGCCGGCGGGATCGACGGCGAGCTGGCCGGTGGCGTAGAGGAGCTGGCCATCGCCGGTATCGAGCAGCACGGCGGGGCTGTAGGTGCCGCGCGCGGCGGCGAAGCCCGGTGGATGGATGAAGATCTTTTTCATGCGGCGGGTTCGTCGTCGCGCTGCTGCAGGAAAATCAGGATCAAGCCAAGGCAGGCGAACATGCGGAAGGCGGCGTTCTGGCCGTTCCATTTCGCGGATTGCCACATGAGGAACCACTCGCCGCCGATGGTGATGAACGCGAGGACCCAGAGCAGCAGATTCAGCACGAGGCCGGCCGTGGCGATGGACTTGGCCCGCTGCCAGTCCGCGGCTGACGCCTCGCGCGCGGCCCAGAGCTTCAGGGCTCCGGCCGCGATCAAAACCGTGGAGGCCAACTCCCAGAAGATGATCCCCGCGTAGAACGCGTGGTGCATCGCGGGCGCCTCGATCGCGCGCCACATGCCGTGGTTGCCGGGGAATGTGGTGCTCATGTTCAGCACGTGGCGCACGAACTCGAAGTTCGAGCCATAGTCGGTGACGTTGTTGAAGACGACGATTGCAAGGAAGAGCGCGGCGGCGGCGACGAGGGAGATTTTGGAAAGGCGGAGGAGCATGGTTTTTCAGGATGAGCGGTCATCGAGTTCGGCAAAATCGGGTACGTGCGGCGCATGAATTTCCTCACCGTCAATGCAGCGCCGCGCGGCGCCGGGGCGGCTGAGCAGCTCGCTGAACCGGTGCGCGTCGAAAACCACGAGGTGCGCGGGCGCGCCGGGCGCGATGCGGCCATAGTGCGGCAGACCGATGAGATCGGCGGCGGTGCTGGTCACGACGCGCACGGATTCGGCCAGACCGGAGTCGAGGTGGGCAAGGCGCACGCTGTGCGCGTAAACATCGGCCAGATCATAGTCGCCGTAGGGATGGAAGGCGTCGCGGACGTTGTCGCTCGCGCAGGCGACGCGCACCCCGGCGTCGAGTAAATCATGGATGAGGGTCAGGCCGCGCCAGAGCGGTGAGCGCGGAAAATCTGCGGTCGGCACGCGCCGGCCTTGCAGGTAGAGATTGCACTGCGGAAGCGAGATGACGCCGATGCGCGCTTCATGAAGCAGGCCGATGGTCGAGCGAGCGCGCGAGTGATTCTGCACCGCGAGGCTGCAGCAGTGCCCACAGACGACGGGGAGATCGAACTGGGCGCGCAGCACGGCCTCGGCGAAGTGGCGGAGACACTCGGCGGCGGGGTTGCCGCTTTCATCGACGTGCAGGTCGATGCCGACGCCGCGTTCGCGAGCGAGAGCGAGGAGCCGGTCCAGTTGCGCGGGCAGGGCGGCGGACATTTGGAGGAAACCGCCGAGCGCGCTGGCGCCGTGACGCAGCGCGAGGTCGGCGAGTTTCTCGCCCGCGGGCGTGGCATAGGCCTCGCCACCAAGGAGGGGCACCGTCTGGAGTTCGATGCGGCCGCGCCATTCGGCGCGGAGCGCGGCCATCACGCCGTGGCTCCGCTCGGCCCAAGGAAGGAGGGTGTCCACGTGCGTGCGGATCGCGCGCGTGCCGTGCGCCCACGCGGTGCGGAGCGCGAAGCCCGCGCGGCGGCGCAGGTCGGCCTCGGTCCAGTGCTCCCTGTCGTGGGAGAGCGTGGTGAGCGCGTCGAAAAAGGTGCCGGTGCGGTTGGGCGCGCGGTGCCACGTGTGAGTTTTGTCGAGGTGGACGTGGGCATCCACGAAGGCGGGAAAAACCAGGGATCCGCCCGCGTCGAACTCGCGGGCCAAGGGCTTGAGACCGAGGCCGCCGGTGGCGGCGACGGCGGCGATCCTAGCTCCCTCGATCGCCACATCGCAGAGCACGATTGGCTCCAGGGGATCGACGTGCGCGCCAGCGGGACGGGCGGGAAGCAGGGCGGCGGGAACGCTGGCGCGGCGGACAATGAGCATCGGGATGAAAGCAGCAGCGCAAACCTCACGCCGCGGGGGAAGGAAAAATCGAGTCGGCGTCAGATTGCTTGACAAAAACGTTTTTGTAAAGTTTTCAAATTCGCGTTTCACCGCCGCTTTTGCGGAAAACACCCCAATCGAATGCACGCCGTGCCGTACCTCCCCCGTTTTTTGCAAGAACCCAAAAACGTTTTTGCAATTTGTCATCAGAGGTGCGGCGGCACGGTTCCGGAGGAGCGAGCCCTGGCCCTAGAAAAACCGTCCCCATGACCAATCGCCCTGAGTCGCCGCGTGTCGTCTGCCCTGTCCGGGGCCGGTCAGTGGATCGACCGGGGGCACGTCAGGCCCGGGCTTTCGCCGGACTTCCGCCGGTACGCCCCGGTCCGGCGGCGCCGCCGTGGCCCCCATCTTTCCCACCGGCACATTAGATGCCGCCCGAAGCTCAGATGTAGCCCGTCAACATAAACTCAATGAAAATGACAAGGACCACGAAAACCACCCGCGCCGGCATCATGCTTGCGCTTGCCAGCACGCTCCCAGCCGCCCTGTCGGCCCAGACCGCTCCGAAAGCGCCCGCAACTTCCGGAGCCGTCACCGAACTGGAGAAATTCATCGTCACCGAGTCCGTCGCGGCGGTCGCGGGCGGCCTGCTCCCCACCTCGCGTAGCAGCGACTCCGTATTCGGCTCCGCCAAGTCCGTCCTCGATATCCCCCGTTCAGTCACCGTGCTGACCCCCGAATTGATGGAAAAACTGGGCGTCCGCAATTTCGACGACGTCGCGCGGGTGATTCCCGGCGGCGAGCGCCCCAACTTCTACGGCGTGCCCGGCACCCCGTTCATCCGCGGCGACTTCGCCGGCACCTTCTTCAACGGCATGCAGCGTGCCTTCCAGCGCAATGAGATGCCCACGTCGTTCGGCTCGCTTGAGGGCATGGACGTCGTGCGCGGTCCCGCCCCCGGCACCTTCGGCCCGACCCAGGGCGGCGGTTACATCAACTTCCTGCCGAAGTCGCCCTACTACGACAAGTTCCGCGGCTCGCTCCGCACGACGATCGGCACCTACGACTATTTCAACACGCAGCTCGACGTCGGCGGTCCGTTGCTCGCCTTCGGCCGGCCGATGGCTTACCGCATCTCGCTGACCAGCCAAAACGCCGACTCATACTACAAAAACGTCCAGAACAACTACATCTCGATCTACGGCGCCCTCAAGACCCGGCTCACCCGGGACGTGTCCCTCTACACGGGCGCGGAATTCTATAGCTACCGCTCCAACGAGAACGGCGGCTGGAATCGGGTCACGCAGGACCTGATCAGCAACGGCAACTACCTCGTGGGCGAGGTGGCCGACCGCACGAGCGCCGCCGCCGGCGGCTACGTCCTCCCCTCGGTGGTCCCGTTCATCGGCTTCGGCGCCAGTTCCGCGACCATCGGGGGCGCCCAGTTCGACAACAGCGGCGGCGCGATCATCCCGCCGGCGAGCTATGTTGCGACGCTCTCCCCGCAGCTGCGGGCGCTGCTCCACCCGACGACCGGGGCTTACACGGCCGCCTTCTTCAACGCCGGCGGCAAGGCCTTGACCACGAAGATCAGCGGAAACCAGGTCAACGCTGACCCGGGCGACTTCGCGAACGCGCAGAACTTCCTCTACTTCGCCGACCTCGTGAACACCCGCTCGGCGACGAGCACGCTCAAGAACCAGCTCCTCATCGACTACATCAAGACGGATAAGGTGTCGTCCTACGGCTACGCGTTCGCGATGGAGCAGTTCGTCATCGAGGACAAGGTCACCCTGGAGCAGCGATTCAAGGGCCTGCTCACCAGCCTCTCCTCCGGCGGTTCGGTCCGCTACAGCTGGGCCAAGCAGCTGCAGGACTTCAGCTCCGAGCCCTTCTCCCGCCGCGACATCAGCAATCCCCGGATCACCGCCAATTCCATCATCCTGACCGGCCCGCAGCGGCCGGCCTTCGGCGACACCCGCAACTTCTGGGCGCAGAGCTCCGCCACCGAACTCTACCAGCTCGCCCTGTTCAGCGTCGGCGAGCTCAAGTTCTCCGAGTCGCTGAGCACCTACTTCTCGGCCCGCGTCGAGGGGGCCAGCTTCACCAACAGCATCCCCATGGAACACGAGCGCAACGCCCGCCGCGGCGAACGCGTCGCCAAGGGAGGCAAGAATTACTACATGTTCAGCCTCAACCCGGTCTACAAGATCTCGCCCAACGTCTCGGCCTACGTCTCTGCCCTCCACGGCACGGCCGTCACGCCCTCGCAAGGCGGCAACGTCGGCGCCGAGGCCAACTTCGGCGAGACCGGCCTGATCGAGGGCGGTTTGAAGGTGTCGCTGCTCGACAACTCGCTGTTCGCAGCGCTCGCCGTCTACGAGGGCCGGCGGCAGCGCTTCAACAACTTCACCAACGCGCAGGACGGTGTGCGCTCTAAGGGCGTGGAATTCGAGGCCACCTGGCTGGCCACCAAGCAACTCTCGCTTATCGCCAACTTCGGGGTGCGGGAGGCCCACCTGGTCAGACGCCCCGGCTTCCGCTTTGGCGCGACCCAGGAGTATTACATGCCCTTGGTCGCGGGCGCTCTTTTCACTGACGGGGGTGACGCCACCGGCCTGATCGCGAAGAACAACCCGGAAGGCCGCTTCGAGGGCGCGCCCCAGGGTTCCGCCAATCTCATCGCCAGCTACGACCTCGGCAATGGGTTCGCGATCAGCGGCGGCCCCCGGATCCGCGGCAGCTACTACCTCAACCATGAGCGCACGCTCAGCCTGCCCTCGACGGTCATCTGGGGCGGCAGCGTCACCTATCGTCGCGGCCCGATCCAGGTGATGCTCGAAGCCGCTAACCTCACGAGCGAGGACTACTTCATCGGGTCGGATCCGATCTTCGCCTCGAATACGGTCATCACCAAGGCGCCGCCCATCGAGGCCAAGCTGAACTTGACTTACAAGTTCTGAGCGGATTGCGGTCTGGACAACGATTCCGGGTGACGGGACCTTTCCCGCCGCCCTTTCGTTCCGCTATTGCACCGGTCACACCCTCCCCGTGAGAGATCGCCTTGAGTCCCTACGTTCCGAGTTGCGTGCCCTCCTCGGCGCTGAGCAGGTGATCGACAGCGGCGAGGCCTTGGCCGGGCTTTCGAAGGACTTCTTCTGGTATTCCCCGGTCCTGCGCCGCCAATTGGACAGCAAGCAGGCTGACCTGGCGGCGCGTCCCGGCTCGATCGATGAGTTGCGCGCGGTGGTTAGGGCCTGCTTCCGTGCCGGGGTGCCGATCGTGCCGCGGGGTGCCGGCACCGGGAACTACGGGCAATGCGTTCCGCTCTACGGCGGCGTGGTGGTCGATCTGGCGCGTCTCGACCGCATCCACTCGGTGGCCGGAGGCGTAGTGCAGGCCGAGACCGGTGCGCGGCTCGGCACGATCGAGGGAGTGGCGCGGGCGGCGGGCTGGGAGCTGAGGTGCATCCCATCGACCTGGGTCAAGAGCACGATCGGCGGGTTCTTCTGCGGCGGGTCCGGCGGGATCGGCTCCGTCACGTGGGGCGGCATCAACGCCGGGGACAACGTCAAGTCCGTGACCGTGATGACCTGCGAGGAGGAGCCGCGATTGCTGCGGCTGGAGGAGCGCGACTCGCTGCGGGCGCTCCACACCTACGGCACCACGGGTTTCATGGTCGAGGTCGAGATGCGGCTCGCACCGAAGGTCGACTACGAGCAGCTCATCCTCAGTTCGCCGGACTGGGACCGGTTGCTGGATTGGACCGACGGGGTGGCGCGGGACGACGCGTGGCAAAAGCGGCTGGTTACCCAGTTCGAGTGGCCCATCCCCTCCTATTTCAAGCCGCTGGCGAAGCATCTGCGGCCGAACGAGCACACGACGTTCCTGCTCGTGGCCCGCGCGCAGGCGGAGGCGGTGATCGCCGCCGCGGCGGCGGCGGGCGTGGCGTGCGTCTACCGCCAACCGCTCCCGGATCCGCCGCGGCCGCCCTTCATCACGGACTACACTTGGAACCACACCACGCTGTGGGCCCTGAAGTCCGATCCCACGATCACCTACCTGCAGTCCGGCTTCGGCCCCAACTTCCGCGAGCAGTTCGCCGAGTTGCATCGCCGGTTTCCCGGCGAGATTCTGTTCCACTTGGAATGGATGGCCGGGGCGACCAAGTTCATACCGGGTGGCGCTGCGGGTGCCGAAGGTGCCGGCGGTCACGTCGTGGTCGTCGGGATCCCGCTGGTTTTCTTCCGGACCGAAGAGCGCCTGCAGGAGATCATCCGGGTTTGCGGGGAAATCGGCGTGGGTATCTCCAATCCCCACACCTACCGCCTGGAGGAGGGGGGCAGGCATCCCAACATCGCGGACAAGCGCGCGCTCAAGGCGGAGGTCGACTCGGCCGGCCTGCTGAACCCGGGAAAGATGAAGTCTTACCCGCACAACCCGTTCGAACCTGCCCCGCCGAGTGCCGGGGCGCGGTCATGGATCGAGCGATGAGTGAGGCTCCCGTAGTCAAGGTCAGCGGGTTGAGGAAGCGGTTCGGCTCCGGCCCGCTCGTGCTGGATGGCCTCGACCTGGAGGTGGCCCGCGGCGAGTTCGTGAGCTTCATCGGGCCCAGCGGCTGCGGGAAGTCGACCCTCTTGCGCCTGATCGCGAGGCTCACCCCGGCCAGCGAGGGCTCGATCACGGTGGAGGGGCTGACGCCGGAGCAGGCGCGGAAGCAGATGTTCTTCGTCTTCCAGGACGCCAACTTGATACCGTGGCGACGGGTGGCGGAAAACGTCGAGCTGCCGTTGCTCCTGCGCGGTGATTCGACGGAGAAGCGGCACGAGCGTGTGGCCAGGATGCTCGAGGTCGTGGGCCTCTCGGCGGCGGCGACGAAGTATCCTTGGCAGCTTTCCGGCGGCATGAAGA
>SYGN01000252.1 GCA_005799525.1 Opitutaceae bacterium
AGTGGGCTGTTTCTCAGGAGCCCCCACCCCAAAACAAGTTTTGGCCCCGACTTGGAGAAACAGGGGTGCCACCGGTCGGGCGTGCGCGAAAGTGCTGCTGTGATTACGCCGCGAGGCAAGCTACACACCGACGCTCCAATGGTGCTTTCAAGCCCGTTTGAGAGCTTGGTGCTGGAGGCCGTGTTAACCGTCATTGGTGGCGAGTCCGCGCAAGCGGTTCCGACCCCGTTCAGGAGAGTGCCCAACTTTTTCCACCCGCCGGGCCGCCGCGGCGCTAATCACATTCCGACGATGACAGAACCTCCACAGGATGCGTATGCGGTAATCACATACAGCAAGTACTAAGCAGTGGGCTGTTTCTCAGGAGCAACTTCTCCGAGAATAAAATCCCAACCTGCACCCATGAAATCACGCACCCGGTTCGCCCTCCTCGCCGCCCTCCTCGCCGCCGGCCCCGCGGCCTACGCCCAGACTGCCCCCGCCGCTGCCAACGCCGAAACCGTCACGCTCTCGCCCTTCAAGGTCTCCACCGATCGTGACACTGGCTTCGTCGCCGCCAGCTCGCTGGCCGGCGGGCGCCTCGCCTCTGATCTCAAAGACACGCCGGTCGCCTACTCCGTGCTCACGCGCGAGTTTATCGACGCCCTGGCCATCGACGACTTGTCGCAGGCCATCGAGTGGACGGTCGGCGCCCACCAGACCGTGCAGGCCGGCGCCGACGGCATCTTCGGCGCGATCCCCAACCTGAACGTCCGCGGCGTCTCGGGCCTTTCACGCCAGCGCAATTTCTTCCCGTTCTCCGTCAACTTCGACAGCTACAACCTCGATCGCTTCGACTTTGCCCGGGGGCCCAACGCCGTCCTCTACGGCAACGGTTCGATCGGTGGTCTCGTCAACACCGTCACCAAGCAGGCCGTATTCGGCAAACCCATCCGCGAGGTCGAGCTGCGCGCCGGCTCCTGGTCCAACCACCGCGTCTCCACCGATGTGGGCCAGTCGGGCAAGAACCTCGCGGTCCGCGTCAACACGCTTTGGCAGGACGCCAAGGACTGGGCGGTGGATGATTATCAGAGGAAGCGGAGCGCGTTCCTCACGACGACCTATCGTCTGGCCTCGAACACGCAGATCCGCCTCGAGGGCGAATACGGCACCTTCGAACAGCGCCGCGCCATGAGCTACCTTTCGGAACGCGTCAGCGGGTGGGACGGCACCACCGTCTTCGCGACTGTGCCGACGGCCAATCTCCCGTTCGCCACCTCCCAAGCCGCCGGTGTCAGCCAATACGGCACCGATGTCTGGGTTTTCAGCCAGGCGTTTGGCACGACCGACATCATGAGCTTTCAGCGCATGGGAGCCACGGCCGCCGCCAACGCCGCGGGCACCTTCATCGGCGGAGTGCCCATCGTGGGCGGCGCGGTCGGCGCGGTGGGGCACCCGCTCCTTTTCCAGCTGAACCTTCCGGCCAATCGCTTCGACCGCGCGATCGCCGGGTCGTCGTTTCGTGTCCCCGGTCGCGGGGACCGGAATCGCTTCACCAACCGGCCGACCTTCAGGCAGCTGTTCCGTGACTTTGCCGGCTACTTCAACCACCAGATCGGCCGCTCGTTCTTCCTGGAGCTCGCTGGCGACTACAACAAGAACGACCGCTTCAACGACCGAACCTACAATCGTGGCTCGGTCGAGACCCTCATCGATATCAACCGCCAGCTCCCCACCGGCATCGCCAACCCGAATTTCCTGAAGCCTTATTTCGAGGTCGCCCAACGGAACGAGGTGATTGCGAAGTCCGAGACGCTCAATCTGCGCCTGGCCGCCGCCTACATTACCGATACGCGGATCGGCAAGTTCACCTTCAGCTTCCTCGGCAGCTCCAACCGATCCAAGGGGAGCGCGCGCTCCTGGAATCTGTCGCTGCCGTTCGAGTCCGATAGCCGGCTGTGGGTCAACCGGCACTTCATCCGGTATCGGCAATACCTGGATCAGGCGGACCGCTCGATGACCGAATTTCCCAGTGCCGTGCGGGTCGTGGACCCGATCGCCGGCGTCAACTACAGCCTGACTCCGCGGATGGTGCTCGACGCCGGACGGCCGGACGGCCTCACCAATTCCAAGAATGAGTTCGACAACGGTAGCCTCGCTTTGCAGGCAAGGTTCTTCGAGGGGAAGCTTCTCCTCCTCGGTGCCTACCGGCGCGACGCGTATCACAATAGCGTGGAGCGGAGCCGCTTCGTTGGTGACTATCCCTCCGGCTGGAACGCCTTCGATGCGCTCATGCGCCCGGCCGCGCCGGCTGACTACTTCGCCCTGCCTCGCGTGGTCGCCCGCGACGCCAGCGGCAACGCCATCGGTGGCACCATCGGACCGGAGACGCGGCCGCGGGACGCCAACGCTTTTGCCCTTCCCCAATACGCCAGGGATCGCTTCCGCGACGACTTCAGTGCGCCCGATGCCAGAGGCCGCGTTGGCACCATGACCGTCGGCGGCGTCTACAACCTCAACCGATGGCTCGGGCTTTCCGCCAACTACGCCGAGTCCTTCAACCCGTCCGGCGCCCTCCCGCGCTACAACGGGGCGTTGCTTGTTCCCACGGTCGCCGAGGGCATTGACCTCGGCATGCGGGTGAACCTGCTCGGCGGAAAATTCTCCGGCAGCCTGAACTACTTCAAGACGAGCGAGGACAATTCCGTGGTGCTCCCCCCGGGCGGATCCTCCGGGAACTTCAACGCCATCTATCAGGCCAATGCGATCGGGGACCTCAGTGCGAACGGGCGGAATACCCGCGGATTCGAGGATCTGCCGATCGACCTTCGCGATACCGTGCGCCGCAACACGTCCGGCATCGAATTGGATATCACCGCCAATCTCTCCCGGCAATGGCGCCTGCTCGCCAATGCCTCCAGCGCAAAGCCGCTGGCGGACAATTCATTTCCCGATTCGATCGCCTACTATGCGGCCCGCGAGCGGGACTTCATCCAGATCCTCAACGATGCGGGCGTGATCGTGAACCCGACCACCAAAGTCGCGGCCGCCGATGCCAGCATCCCGTCGAACGTCGCATCACCCGACGCGATTCGTGCCGCCAACGCGTGGAACGATATCCAGAACACCTTCCTCGCCAACCTCGTCACCAAGCCGCGGCTCATCGCTGGCTCCGCCCGCGTCACGGCGAATCTGTTTACCGATTACACGCTGCGCGGCGGCCCGCTCAACGGCGTGCGTTTCGGCGCCGGCGTGAACTACCGCGACAAGGAAGTGCTCGGCTTCCGCGGCAGCGACACCATCGTCAGCTCCGCCAATCCCGCGGTCGCGATCGACGATCCGAGCGTCGACGCCTACACGCCCGTCTACCGCAAAGCGTATTACTCCGGCACCGCGACGATCGCCTACACGTGGAGGCTCGCCCAGGGCCGCAGCATCGCCTTCAATCTGCGGATCGACAATCTGTTTGGCGACGATCAGGTCCGCTACAGCCAGAATATCGGCTCCCCGACCGGTGGAACAGTGCAGCGCCCGCGCAACGGCGATGTCTCCTCGCCCGCCCGGGTGGCGACGCCGACGGCGTTTGCCTACCCGATACCCCGCAACTGGACGCTTTCGGCGCGGGTAAATTTCTGAGCGGCGCGGAGCGCACACACTCCGCCTCCATCTCCTCGATCCCGGTCGCGGGCTTGGTGCCTCCATGAAGCGCGTAGTCTGCTCCGGCAAACAAGAAAGTTGACGCGAAAGGCATGGTGGTATGACCTCTGACCTCAGCTGATGCCATGAACCAAATCGACCTCCACCACCGCAATGCCATCGTCACCGGAGGCGCCCGCGGCATCGGCCGCGCCATTGCGGAACGTCTCCTCGCCTCCGGGGCCAAAGTCTCGCTGTGGGACGTGGACGCCGCCGCGCTCGCCACGGCCGCGCGCGAATTGGCGCCGGCCGGCACCGTTCACACCGCGACGGTGAATCTCGCGGACTGCGCTTCCGTGAAGGCCGCCGCGGATGCGACCGCGGCCGCGTTCGGCAAGCTCGACATCCTCGTAAACAACGCGGGCATCACCGGTGGCAATGCGAAGACCTGGGAGCTGAATCCCGACGACTGGCGGCGCGTGATGGAGGTGAATTTGAACGGCCCGTTCTATTGCTGCCACGCCGTCGTGCCGCACCTGCTGATGAACGGCTACGGCCGCATCGTCAGCATCGCCTCCATCGCGGGCAAGGAAGGCAACCCAACGCCGCGCACTACAGCGCCTCGAAG
>SYGN01000253.1 GCA_005799525.1 Opitutaceae bacterium
GGAAAAATGACGAGACGCCCACTACCTTAGCGCCTCTGGGGTCTTCCCGCGGTTCACAGGAGTCGGCGGCTCATATCAATCCTTGCGTAAGTTCATGCACGTCGTCGCATCGACCGACGGGTTCCCGATGAGCGCAGCACCGGAGTAAAGGTAGGAAAATTTTGTGGGTAAGAAAATTTCCCAACCCACCTCCGCCTTCCGATCAACGGTGTGGGCATCGCGTTTGGTCCAGGCCCGAATCAGTTGGCCTCGCACAAGGCCTGACGACCGGCACCACGTCTAGCGAGTGGGGTTTTCTCCGAGTAATGTTCCTACCAATAAAATTTTCCTACCTTGTTTCCGTGATGGGGTTCGCGTCATCCCGCAGGGCTCAATTTCCTTGCGCAATTCTGCAGCTCGATCGCGTGCCGCACAAATGAATGAGCCAGGGGAATTCATTGGGCCCCTTCGCAATGGCGCACGAACGTTTGCAAAGATTGATACCAACGTCCTTTGAACTCTGGACTTTTCGGTAGCCGCAAGCGCCAGCGAGTGAACGGATCACCACTCGCTGGCGCTCACAGCTACCCGGCAAATCAAAGCCTGAATCTTTTGGGCGATTGATATCAGAACGTGCCCTTGAGACCGAAGCTCCAGAGCGAGCCGTATTCGACGCGCGTGCGGAAACGCGCGACCGCGGGCGTGCTCGGGCCGAAAACTTTGACGTCATCGGGCGTGTCGGCGACGTTACGAATGCTCGCGTAGAGCGCGAGGCGCTTGGTGAGGTTGTATTCGCCGTTGAGATCGAGATAGAGGCGCTTGGACCACCACGTGTAGGTGCCGGGCTCGATGCTGTTGCCAGCGGCGATGGCGCCACGCCGTTGCAGGCTGCGGTAATTCCAATTCGCCCGGAGGCTGTAGCGCTCCCGATTCAGACTCACGCCCCAGCTCGCGGTGCGCGGGACGAAACCGGGGAAGTTTCCGGAACTTTGCGGGCCGATAATGCGCTGTGACGCCCCATTGACAAAGACGGTCACACCACGCGCCCAGCGCGGGAGGAACGTCAGCGCCTGTTTGTAGCCGAGGTTCAGACCCTCCATGCGCACCGTGCTGTCGAGGTTGAATTGGGTCGCGACCGGATAGCGGCCGTAGACATTGGGATCGAGACTGTAGAGTTCGAGAAACTCGGGGGTCGTCGGGAGGATCGTGTTGCCGAAGAAATTTTCGAAGTCGCGCCGGAACCCACCGATCGAGAGCTGGCCGACGCCCGCGAGATAATACTCGATCCGCGCATTAAAGGTGCGCGCGCTCCACGGCTTGATGCTGACATTGCTGAGCGTGATCTGGTCGTTGGGCGTGGGATTTTCCGGGTCGGGTAGCGTGACGCCACCGGCGTATTGGTTGTAATCCGGACGACCGACAGACGTATACCACGCGCCGCGGAGGATGAGGTCTTCGCGCAGATTGTAGCTGGCGTTGATGCTCGGGAAGAGACGGAGGTATTCTTTTTCCGCGTGGGCACCGCGGTCGAGAAACGTGAGCCTCGAAACGCCGAGCGCGTCGGTGGCCGGGATGAGCGGCAGCGGCCGGCCGTTGGCGCCAAGGACGGGCCGGCCCTGGGCGTCGCGCTGTACATTGCGCGTGGGATCGGTGAGCGGACCCTCGGCGGAAACATTCGTCTGCTCGGCGCGGAGTCCGGTGACGAGCTTCAGGCGGTTGTCCAGAAACGTGAAGTCACCGCGTAGATACGCGGAGGATACGAGCTCTTCGGCGAATTTCGAGTTGGTGACGGGATTGCGGTAGCCGTTGTTGGCGTTGGTGGTGAAGTAAGTCGGATTGGCCGTGAAGTGATTGTAGAAAAGTTCGCTGCTCACGCCTTGAAATTTGGGAAAACCGTAGTGGGGCTGGCGGTCGGAGAAACTTGGATCGACAAACGGCAGCGCGAGATCGTCGCTCGCGGCGGTGAGCGTGGTGCTGGCGACGCCGTCGCGGCCGACGTAAGTGTAAGCGGGCACGAAGAGGCGCTGGTCGCGCTCGGCTTGGCGGAAATCGACGCCCGCGCGAAGCGAGAGCGGCACGCGGCCGAAGAAATCGCGCCGGGCATTGGCGTAAAGCGTGCGTTTGTAGTCGTCAGTGCTGCGAGTGTTGCCACCGGCAGAGGTGAGGACGTAGTTCTTGAGCGCGTAGGGATCGACGGGCAAACCCGCCGCATCGGTGACCGTGATGGTGTTGGGGCGAAGGTAAAAAATGTCCGCAAACGAAACCGTGACGCCCGTGCGGCGCGACGTCGTGGAGTCGAAGAAACCGGACTCGACGTTGCGGTTGCGGTTGGCGGCGCGCGAATAGGCGAAGCCAGAGTCGAGTTTCCAGATCGGACCGTCGTGGCGCCAGACGAGCGACGGCATGACGGTCCAATTTTGGCGGGTGTTGCCCGTGGTAGCGAGCTGGAGCGTGCCCTGGCCGGCGGCGCCGCGGGTGAAATCGAGCGAGAAGTCGCCGGGGTTTACGCGCCCGACATCGAAGGTGAGTTCGTTGTGGTTAATGCGGACGTCAAACGTCGAGTAGGTGAACGAGAGCGCGACGCGGTCTTTGTTCGTGAACTTGTAGTCGGCGGTGACACCGAACGAAGAGCGGTTGGTGTCCTTGCCGCTGTTGCGGATGATCGTCGACCAGAGATAAGGCTTGTCGAACGTGGTGTGGGGAAACGTCGTGCCGTTCGTCGCGGTCTGATTGCCTCGCCAGAGATTCTGCATTTGCGGCTCGCCGGAGTATTGGCGGTTCATGCCGGCGGAGAGCGTGAAGCCAAAGCGTTTGTTCACCGGTGCGATGTAAGAGAGATCGAACCCCGGGTGGATCTTACGCGTCGGACGGCGCGGCGCGGGGGTCTTGCCCCAATGCTTGATGTCATCGCGCATCAGAAAATACGCGCTGAAATTTCCCGTGGGCCGCGTGCGTTCGAACGAGCTGCGCGGGACGAGATTCACGGAACCGGCGAGGGCATTGCCCTGCGAGTCGGGGGTCGGCGAGAAGGACACCTCGACGCGTGAGAGATTGTTGATGGCCACTTGATCGAGACCAATGCCGCGCGACGTGCCGCCGCCGCCGCCGCCGACTGCGCTGGCGAGACCGAAGCCATCGAGCGTGACGGGCACGTAGATGGAGGGCACGCCGTTGAGCGAAATGTCGCGGGCGTTGCCGCCGGCGTAGTCGATGTTCACGCCGGGCATGAATTTCATGAACTCGGCGACGTTGCCCTCGGCGATGTCGCCAAACTCATCAGTGGCGACGACGTTTTTCATATTCGGCGCGAAACGCTGTTCATTGATCGCGAGGGCGGCGGCGCTCATCTCGCGCGAGGTGGCGACGACGAAATCGTCGAGTTTCACGACCAAGCCTTCGGTGGGGGACGCACCAGTTTTTCCCGCGCCTGACGCGGTGAGAGAAAGTTCGAAATCCCGCTGGACGGTCTGCCCGGCGGCGACGTTGACCGCCGCCGAGGCCGGGGGAAATCCGCTGAAGAAAACGCGCACCTGCGCCGCGCCGGCGGGCACGCCATCGAGCCGGTAGAAGCCGCCGGAATCGCTGAGCGCTTCGTGCGTCGAGCCGACGACGGAGATGCGGGCGCTTTCGAGGACACCGCCGGTGGCGGGATTGGTGATCCGGCCTTCGACCGTGCCGGTGGCCTGCGCGAGCAGACGGGCAGCGAACGCCCAGCAGAGCAGGACAACGAAGAAGCAGGCGCGAACGCCCGGGCGGGGTTGGCAGAAGGGGCTCATCCCTCGATTTTTCGGCCGAAGTGCCGCGAGCGTCAAGGCACCAACTACGCGGTTTCACACCCGCAGAAAAATCTGCCGCGCGTGCAAAAACCGCGCGAGCGCGAGCATGATGGCGAGTCCCACAATCGCGATACCGAGGTTGCCCCAGCCGGCGCCGAGCGTGCGATCGAACCAAGCCGCGAGGTCGCCGCCCGCGAGCCGCGCGGCGAGCCTCCGGTAGCCCACGATGCCGCTGATGAGATAGAGTGTGATCGGGTTCATGCCGATCCACACGAAGGGCACGCACCAGCGTTTCCAGCCGCGCACATCGATCGCGTAATAGAACGCCGCCAGCAGCAGTGCACTGTAGCCGCCCGCCACAAGCACGAAGGACGAGGTCCAGATTTTCTTCACAACGGGAAATTGCAGGCCCCATAGAAAACCGAGCGCGACAGCCGCCGCTCCAACAGCCGCGAGCCATCTGACTTTTTTCATATCTTCCCAATCGCGGCGCCGCATGAGCAGCCCGGCGAAAACGCCGAGCAAGCACGACACCACCGCGGGGCCGGTGCTTAGCAAGCCCTCGGGGTCCCAATAGAGATCGTATTTGCGGCCGCCGAGATATTCGAAATCGAGATGGTTCGCGAGATTGCGGCCGGGATCGTAAACCCCCGTCACGCGCGCCGTGGTCGACGCGTAGAGCTGTTGCGCCTGCTCGAGCGTGGGCTTGGCGACGCCGAGCTTCGCGGGGACCGCGCTGCGCTCCATCGCCACATCTCGGATCGGCACATACGTGAGGAGCGCCCAATAGCCGACGAGGATCGCGGCCCCGATCGCAGCAAGGGAGCGCGGTTTGAAGAAGCAGAAGAGAAGACCGGCGCCGGTGTAGGCGAGCGCGATGCGCTGCAGCACGCCGAGCACGCGGATATCGGGCCACTTCGTCTGGAGACCGCCCGCGTAGAAGAGCCCCACCGCGAAGAGCAGTGCGCCGCGGAAGAGCACGCGTTTCACGGCAGCGGTGCGACCTTCACGCTCAATGATTTTTGGCAGCGCGAAGACCAGCGAAGCGCCCGACATGAAGACGAAGAGCGGGAAAATCAGGTCGTAGAACGCAAACCCGGCCCATTCCTTGTGATCGAGTTGGCCCGCGATCAGGCGCAGCGGTGCGACGTCGAAAACTTTGGCAAGCGCAGTGCACAGCGCATCGGCGCCGAGAATCCAAAACATGTCGAAGCCGCGCAGAGCATCGAGAGAGAC
>SYGN01000036.1 GCA_005799525.1 Opitutaceae bacterium
GCACGGGCAAGACCTACCTCGCGATGGCCGCCGCCGTCTCCGCGCTCCTCAAAAACGAAGTCGAGCGCATCATTCTCACCCGCCCCGCCGTCGAAGCCGGCGAGACCCTCGGCTTCCTCCCTGGCGATCTCCGCGAAAAAATCCTCCCCTATCTCCGCCCCCTCTACGACGCGCTCAACGATATGCTCGACGCCGAGGATATTAGCCGCCTCACCGAAAAAGGCGTCATCGAGATTGCCCCCCTCGCCTACATGCGCGGCCGCACGCTTTCGCACGCCTTCGTCGTTTTAGATGAAGCCCAAAACACCACCGCCGAGCAGATGATGATGTTCCTCACGCGCCTCGGCGAAGACAGCCGCATGGTCATCACCGGGGACATCACGCAAATCGATTTACCCCGCTCGAAAGCCAGCGGCCTCCTCGAGGTCCGCCACATTTTGTCCAACATCCCCGGCATCGACTTCCACACCTTCAGCGGCAGCGACGTCGTCCGCCACCCGCTCGTCGGCAAAATCATCGAAGCCTACGAAAACTACCGAAACCCGCTCACGAGCGACAAGTCGCACGCCTCCTCGGTCGGATCAACGCCCTAGTCGCAGCCCAACGTCCCATCATGCCGAAAATCTTCGAGCAGGACCGCTACCTTTCATTTTCTATAGCAATGAACATTTGCCGGTTCACGGCCACGTTCGCTATCGCGGTGGCACCCGCAGAGCAGAACCACACCCATTCAGACAGTTCTCCGTGCCTCTGTGGTTCAGTCCACTTAGGACGACGCGTTCCCGCTGAAATCTCCCCCAGCTGTCATCAGTCATTAGTAATTAGTAATTAGTCATTCCCCCCATGTCCGTCCGCAATCAGCTCAAACTCCTCCTCGGCGGCCTCAATGCCCGCCGCGCGGATGAGTCTGCGCCCGGTCATCGCACCCAAGCCTCCTCAGGCGACAACGCCGCGCACTCCGCCACCCGCGATTTCCTCGACCGTAACGGTCTCGTCTCCGCAGCCATCTTCGTCTTCACCGTCGTCGCCATCGTGCTCATCAGCTGGGCCGGCATGACCACGTCAAACTTCGCGGTTCTCCCCGACCAACTCGCCACCGTCCGCGTCACCGCCAACGCCGCATTTGCTTACGAGAGCGCCGAAAAAACCCGCGCCGAGCGCGCCCAATTCCTCGACCGCCTCCCGCCCGTCTACCGCCTCGAAACCGAGCCGTTCCGCCGTTTCGAACTCGCCGCCCGCACTCTCCTCACCCAACTCGATGTCTACGAAGCCGCTCATCCTGCCGCCGATCCCGCGGCCAACGGCTCGGCCTTTTCCGCACCGGGCGCACCACTCCCGCAGACCGCTCCGCCCGCACCTTTCAACATCTTCCCCGTCCGCCCGACCGAATTCACCGTCATCGCCGAATCCTTCAACGTCCGCGGCCCCTACCATGCAACCGTCGAGGATATCGCGTCCCTCCTCGCCATTGGCGACGCCAAGTCCCGCTCCGTTCTCTTCGAAAACGGCCTCGCCACCCTCCGCGATCTTTACGCCCAGGGCGTGACCGACTCCGCGCTCGCCGGCACCGGTGCCGGCACGGCCGTCGTCTTTCAAATCACCCGCCCGACCGGCGATACCGCTCCCCGCTCCGTGCAGATCATGGAAGACGCCCTCACCGTCCTGCGCGTGAGCCTCGCCACCGATGGAGTCTCGCTCCCGTCCAGCCAGGCCCTCTTCCGCGTGTTCCGTTTCGGCCTCGTCCCCAACGTGGTCTTCGATCGCGCGGCCACTCAGTCCCGCGTCGCTGCTGCCATCCGCACGCTCAAACCGGTTTCCATCAGCGTCGCCCGCGGCCAGTCCATTATCGAACCCGGCGACCGCGTGACCCCCGAGCAACACGAAATGTTTCAGGCCCACCGCCGCTATCTTCTCGATCACCGCGACACCGAGCTCAACGAGGGTCTCACCCTCTTCGGTCGCGTCCTCCTCGTGCTCGCGATGGTCCTCGCTTCCCTCATTTACATCCGTATCGAGGATCCCGAGACGATCCGCTCCAATGTCCGTTGTGGCCTCCTCGCACTCGTCGTCATCGTCAACCTCGCGCTCATCCGCGCCAACTACTCCCTCGGCGGTGCCGAGTTTTTCGTGCGCGACGGCTCGTGGGCGAGCACCCTCCCCTACGTCGCGCCGACCGCCCTCGCGCCCTTGATCGTCGCCATCTTGATCGACGCCGGCTCCGGCATCTTCATGGCGCTGTTCATCTCAATTTTCACAGGCGTCATCTACGGCAACCGCCTCGATCTCCTCGTCCTCACCTTCCTCGCGTCCCTCGTCGCCATCTACCTCGGCCGTGATGCCCGCCGCCGCGGTCGCGTCGTCCGCGCCGCCGGTGCCGGCGGCCTCACCGTCGCCGCCTTCGCGGCCCTCATCGGCTACGCCGACAAGATCCCCTACGAAACCCTCGCCCGTCAGATGACTGCCGCCGGTGCCACCGGCCTCCTCACCGGCATCGCCGTAGTCGGCCTACTCCCCATTCTCGAATCCCTCTTCAAACGCACCACGGACATTACACTCCTGGAGCTCACCGACTACAATCACCCGCTCCTCCGCCGCATGCAGCTCGATGCGCCCGGCACGTATCACCACTCCCTCGTCGTCGCCCAACTCTCCGAAAACGCCTGCAACGCCATCGGCGCCAATCCCCTCCTCGCCCGCGTCTGCGCCCTGTTCCACGACGTCGGAAAAACCGCCCAAGCCGCCGACTTCGCCGAAAACCAACGCGACGGCATCAACCCCCACCACGCCCGCGATCCCGCCGAATCCGCTCGCATAATCAAACAACACGTCACGGACGGCGTGCACCTCGCACGCGAGCACAATCTCCCCCGCGCCGTCGTTGACGTCATCCGTCAACACCACGGCACGAGCTTGGTTCGCTATTTTTATCAACTCGCCGTCGACCAATCGCGCGCAACTTTCGCTTCGTCTCCTCGCCCGGCCTCCTCCAAAATCCCCCCGACTAACCCACAGGTTGCCAACGCCGATTTGGCGCATCTCCAACCGGCCGTCGTCGAAGCGAGTTTCCGCTACGACGGTCCGCGCCCCCAGTTCAAAGAAAGCGCGATCATATCCCTTGCCGACGGACTCGAAGCCGCCTCGCGCTCCCTCCGCCAAGCCACTCCCGAAGCTCTCCACCTCCTCATCGCGCGCGTCGTCAATGATCGCATCGCCGACAGCCAACTCGACGAAGCCCCGCTCACCTTCGAGGAAATTACGAAAATCAAAAACAGTTTTCACTTCACGCTGCTCAACATGCTCCACGCGCGCATCGCCTATCCCGCCGGCGAGCAACCCGCCAGCGCCGCCAAGGCGTAAAATCCGACTCTTTCTCTTTCCTCTTTCGCTTAATCTTTCGTCAGTTCGTCCTCCCATCAATCACTCAGGCCCCGAGAGAAAAAATAAAGATAAAGCAGAAACAGAAAGACACCCTCGATCCTCGCAGTGTCCGCCTCTCCGGTCTCCGCGTCCTCCGCGCTTCACACTCCGGTCTCCGCTTTCCGCATCCCACCCACATCACGCGGATAAAATCACGCCCACAAAATGCCCGCCCGCGAAATCGCCATCGCCAACCGCCACCCGCGCCTCCGCCTCGACCGCCGCGCCGTCGCCCACGTCATTCATTCGCTCGACGCCTATTTTTCCGAGACTCCCCTGCGATCTCCAGATTCTCCTCGGCGCCTTCCAGAATCTGCCTCTCCGCTCCCTGCCGTGCCCGCCGGCGAACTCTCCCTCGTCTTCCTCACCGACGCAGCCCTCGCCCAACTCCACGCCGACTTCCTCGACGATCCGAAGACCACCGACGTCATCACTTTCGAAGGCGCTCCAGCCCTCGGCACCGCTGGCGAGATCTGCGTCTCTGCCGACGCCGCCCGCCGCCACCTCGCTCCTAAAAATCCGGCGCTCAGCCCTCAGACCTCAGCTCTCAACTCCGCCGCCTTCAGCACCGAGCTCACCCTTTACCTCGTCCATGGCTGGCTCCACCTCGCCGGCTACGATGACCTCGTCCCCGCGCAGAAACGCCTCATGCGGCGTGCCGAAAACCGTGCCCTGAAAATCCTCCGCGCGCATGAGTGTCTTCCCTCGTTCCGCCTCATCTGAATTCCCTATGAACACAATCGCCGACGTTTCTCCCTAGACGTCTCGCGTAGCTCGGCTGCTGTTCTCCCCTCTCGCTCTCCTCGCCGCCTGCGGCTTTGCCCAATCAGCCCTGCCTCCCTCCACCCCCGCCACCGTGGCCGCGGGTGCCGTCATCACCGCCGAAATCTCCAGCGGCGCTGGTCGGCCTCTCGCCGAGGCCACCGGCACTTTACTCACCCCGCAACCGGCGCGCTCCTCCGACGCCCGCGTTTACCAGCTGGTCGCCCAAAACCCCTCCAGCTCTCCGCTCGCCAACCGTCCTCCTCGAAATCTACGATTTTCCGTAAACTCGGTCGCCCCGCACCGTTTTGTGGACCCAACCCCGCACCCCATAATTTTTCCGTGCCAAACCGCGCGCGGCCCCTAGCGTCCATGCATTCTATGTCCGACGCTCCGCCGCCCACTTCCCGCTTTGCCACGATCCGCAACGCCTTTTTCACCGGCGCGCTACTGCTTGCACCGCTGGTTGTCACCCTGTGGGCACTCGGAAAAATCATCGACGTCGTCGGCGGCACCTTCCGTCCACTCTTCGAGTTTCACCTTCCGGAGTCGCTTCAGGGTCTCGCCCTCGTCTGGGACCTCGCTGCCACCGTGGTCATCTTCGCCCTCGTCACCGCCCTCGGTTTTCTTTCGCACTACGTCTTCGGGAAATTTTTCCTGCGGCTGCTCGAGCGATTCATCCAGAGCATACCCGTGGTCAGCGCGGTCTACAATTCCGTCCGGCAAATCGTCGCCACCTTCGGCACCAAAAACCGCAACCTCTACAACAAGGTGGTGCTCGTCCAATTCCCCCGCGCCGGCACTTGGACGCTCGGTTTCCTCACCAACAAGACTCAGAGCGAAGCCCAGCTCAAAGCCGGAGTCGGCGAACTCTGGACCATCTTCGTTCCCACCACTCCCAACCCCACCGGCGGCTACCTCCTCATGTTTCCTCCCAGCGAAGTCATCGAACTCGATATGAGCGTCGGCGACGGCATGAAGATGATCATCTCCGGCGGCGCCGTCGTCCCGCCCTGGCCGGTCCCCAAGTCACCCGCTCAATGAATCGTTTTCTTTCCTCTTCCTCTTAATCGTTCTCGTTCCTCTTTCTCTTATTCGTTCGCCCTCCGCCCTCCGCTCTCAGCTCCCCCCGTGCCCGGCCTCCCGCTCCAGACCGACGCTTTCGTCCTGTCGAAACGCCCTCCCGCCGACACGTTTCAGACGTTCAACGTCTTCTCCGCCGAGCATGGCGCACTCCTCATTTTGCAACGCCTCGCGAAAAAATCCGCCGGGACTGCAGTGGCTCTCGACCTCTTCGACGAAGCCTCTCTGCTCCTCGAATCCTCCAACCAGGGCCGAACTTGGTTTGTGAAAGAAACGCGCCTCGTCACTCGCCACCCCGACCTGGGCCGTAGCTACGAAACCCTCGTCGTCGCCTCCGCCCTCGCCTCCCTCGTCGCCCGCAACCCTGTGCCCGAGGAAAGCCGCCTCGCCCTCGCCTCCCTGCTGCGCACCGCCTTGGCCGCGCTCGCCAACGGTGCCCGACCCGATATCGTGTATCTAAAATCCCTCTACTGCTTCGCTCGCAACGAAGGCTATCCGCTCAAGCAGCAATGGTTCCCACTGCTGCCCGCCGCGGACCGCGCCACAGTCGCCCCGCTCCTCAACCGCCCGCTCTCAGCCCAAACCGCCCCACCCGCCGTCGTGCACGCGCTCCAACTCGACCTCGAAAACTACCTGCGCGGTCACACCGACATCCTGCTCGACTGAAAACACCCCTCGGCATTCACTCCGTGTTCAACCGCTCGCTCTCGTCCTCCGCTCTTCCCTTCGCCTCGCCGTGCCCATCGTCCCTCCCTCTTCCCACCCCTCGCCCGGCGTCTTTCGTCGTCTCGGCGCCGCCGGTCCTGTCGCCATCGCTCTCTCCTTCTGGCCCCCGCTCGGCGGATTCCTGCTTCTCACCACCCTCACGACCTTTGCCCCGTGGCTCCGTGAACACCCCGCGCTCGGCCTCGTGCTCTACTTCTTCGCCACGACCCTCCTCGTCGGTTTCTCGTGTCTGCCCACGTTCGCGGTCGCGCTCTACGCCGGCTGGACCTTCGGCTTCGGCCTCGGTTTTTCCATCGCCCTGGCCGCCCTCATCGTCTCGTCACTCATCGCCTACGCGATCGGTCGCTGCATCGCGCGCGATCGGGTCCTCGAGGTGATCGCCGAAAAACCGGCTTGGCAAGCCGTCCACCGCGCCCTGCTCGGCGATTCCCGGCGCATCATCTTCGTCACTACGCTCCTCCGCATCCCGCCGCTGTCTCCCTTTGCCATCGTCAACTTCGTCCTTGCGGCCGCTCGCGTCCCCCTCTGGAACTACACGCTCGGCACCGCCCTCGGTATCGCGCCGCGCACCGCCGCCGCCGCCTTCGTTGCCGCGGGGCTGGAGCAGTTGCACGCCAAGGACCTCACGAACACTCCCCTCTGGATGCTCCACAGCGGAATGATCGCCTTCGTTCTCGTATGTATTGTCCTCGGCGCCCTCGCCAACCGCGCCCTGCGCACGATGGCCGCCCCTGGGAAGTAGGGCGGACTTCAGCGGCCGTCCGGATCACTCCGTCCGCTCACCGGCCCCGATTTCAGTTTTCCTCTCCGGCCCTCCGGTCTTCCTTCGCCGCTCGCATGGAATTTTCCCTTGATGCTCGCACCGCCCGACTGAGCGTCGGGGAGTTCTCCGCCTTCAGGCTCGGCCCCCACGACGCCGGCAGCGGCGGCGGCTCCGCGGGCCTTTGGCGTGCCCAACTCGGCACCCACTGGCACCACGAACTCCGCGCGCAAGCCACCGCCACCGCCCCCGCCACCGAATTCGAAGTTCCCATCGCAGGCCGCCTCGTCCACCACGGCTGGACGCTCACGCTCACCGGCCGCATCGACCAACTCCTCCGCACCCCCGCCGCGCTCGTCGAATGCAGCGAAGCCCCGCTCCGCACCCCCGCCGACACTTGTCACGTATTACGTGACAAACCCTCGGTACCACCTCCTGAAAAGTGTCACGTAATACGTAACATCTCGCCCGTCGCGCCTCCCAACGTCATGATCCTTCGGGAAATCAAAACCGTCACGCGCGCACTGCCCGTCGACGAATCCGAACTCCGCCGTGACTATCCGGAATATTTCGTCCAACTCGCCACTTACGCCGCCCTCTGGCGCCTCGATCCTCAAAACGCCCTGTCGCGCCATAGCGCCACCGAAGTTTCCCCCTCTCCGCTCTCTGCTTTTAGCTCTCAGCTCATCTTCGTCGAAGCTTCCAGCGGCCTCGCGCAAACCGTCATCCTTACCTCCGCCGACGACGCGCTCCTCCGCGGCCAACTCGAACGCGTCGCCGAGTTCCTCACGCTCCGCCACCGCGCCCGCGAACGCCTCCGTCACCTGCGTTTCCGACCTCCCTTCGCCTCCCCACGCCCAGGCCAAGAAACCACCCAACGCGATCTCACCGCCACCTTCGAGCGCCACCCGCTCGTCCTGTTCGAAGCTCCCACCGGCTTCGGTAAAACCGGCGTCCTCCTCGAATTCGCCCTCGGCCAACTCCGTTCCGGCCACTTCGACCGCGCCCTCTACCTCACGAGCAAATCCACCGGGCAGCTCCAAGTCGTCCGCACCTTGGCGGCCATGACGGCCGAGCCGACATCGCCGCCAGCTCAAAGCCCGAAGTTAAACGTTGAAGTTGCCCCGTCCGCAGCCCCGCCCGCTTCCGCCTCTGCAACGTTCAACACCCAACGTCCCACTGACGCGACGGCGCCAGCCGTCGCGTTCTGGCACGTCCGCAACAAATCCGAGCACTGCGTCAACGCCGTCTTCCACTGCGTCCGCGAATCCTGCTCCTACCTCGACAACCTCGCCCAACGTTGGCCTACCACCGGCCTCGCCCGTTTTTACCTCGACGAACACCACGCGCGCGACCTCGACACACTCCGCGCCGCCGGCCGCGACGCCCGCGTCTGCCCTTACGAAATCACCCGCGCCGCCCTCGCCTTCAACGATGTCTGGATTGGCGACTACAACTACGTCTTCGCCCCCGCCAACCGCTCTCTTTTCTACAACCAACCCGGCTTCGACCCCGCCCGCACCCTGCTGCTCCTCGACGAAGCTCACAACCTCCCCTCGCGCGTCGCCGACGCTCACTCGCACGTCGTCCGCGCCGAGGATACCCGTTCCGTCCTCGCCGAGCTCGACCACCTCCGCTCACCCGCCGCCCTCGTCCGTGCTTGGGAATCTTGGACGCTCCTCGTCGGCGCCCTCCAACCCGTCGAGCTGCTCGACCACGCCCTCGAAGGCGATGCCGCCGACACCCTTTCGAAAATCGCCGACCAACTCGCTGACACGCCCCCCGATCCCTCCGCCCTCGGCGCGACCCTCTCCGCCATCCTCTGGCAAGCCCCCCAACTCGCCGCGTGGCTCGCCGACCCCGCGCTAAAGAAACTCCTCTGGACCCCGCGCGCCGCCGAACTCCATTTCACCTGTATCGACGCGGCTGACACCATCGGCGAAACCCTCCGCACCTTCGGCGGCGCCGTTTTCGCCAGCGCCACGCTTACCCCCATCGACGCTTTCACGAGCGCCATCGGCCTCTCCCCATCCCTCGTCTCAAATCTCAAATCCCCAGTCTCAAATTCGCCCGCCTCCGTGCCGATGCTCAGCTCTCAGCTCTCGACGCTCAGCTCCTCCACCTCCCCCACCCACCTCCGCGCTCACACCCCCTGGCGCGATGCCGCCTACGACCTTGCCGTCGACGCCCGCGTCGACACCACCTTCCACCGCCGCACGCGCCACTTTGCCACCACCGCCGCCACCGTCGCCGCCCTCCACGTCTCTGCGACATCGTGCATCGCCGTTTTCTTCCCCTCTTACGCTTACGCCGAATCGATCGCGCGCCTTCTCACCGCAGGCTTCCCTCTCCGCGTCGCCGTCCAACCCAAGCTCCGCGACCTCGCCGCGCAAGCTGCCTGGGTCGACGAATCCCTCGCCTTCGCCGATGCGCTTTTCCTCGTGCTCGGTTCCAGTTTCGCCGAAAGCATCGACGCACTCGGTGGCCGCATCACCCACGCCATGGTCGTCGGCCCCGCGCTCCCCGAGGTCAACGCCCTCCAACGCGCCCGCCTCGACGAAGCCACTCGCGCCGGTCTCACCCGCGAGCAAGCCTTCCGCCGCGTGTATCAGATTCCCGGTATCACGCGCGTGAACCAAGCCCTCGGTCGCCTGGTGCGCGCCCCCGGCCAAAGCGCCCGCGTCATTCTCCACTGTAAACGCTTCCTCGAGCCCAGCTACGCGAGCCTCCTCGCCCCCGAATACCAACTCGGTGCCAACCTCCTCGCCGACGCCGACCTCGTCGCTTGGCTCGCGCGCTAAGATTCATCGACCGCTTTTTCCCTCACCCACGAAATTGCGAGCTCGCTCGCGCTCCCCTCACGCGCGCCGTCTCTCTTCTCCCGATCACGTTCACCATCCCATCCCGCGGCTTGTCTACGCATTCTATTTATGTAACATTCGACCTACGTAGACGTCCATTCTTGGACACATCCCCTCAACTCTTCCGTCTGCCCATGCACTCCTCCTTCCGCTTCCTCTGCTTCCCCGCCCTCGTTTTCTCGCTCACCGCACTCGGCACCTCCTCCGCATTCGCCCAAGCCGGTGGTGCTGGCGGGGGCGGCGCCGCGCCCCGACCCACGATTCCCGGTCCAGGCGGTGGTAACGTCGTTTTCCCGGGTGCCGGAGGCGGGGGCGCGGGCGGCCAGATCATCACCATTGGCGGCGTTGTCATGCTCCCGGGTGGCGGCGGTAACCCGGGCGCTAATGCCACCACAGGCCGCATTGTTTCCGTCGCCGGCGTCCTCGTTGGCAATGAAACCCAAGCCCTCGCCGTCGCCCCCAACCAAGCCGTGACAGCCGCTGCCGGTGGTTCTGGTGCTGCAGGTGCCGCCGCCTCCAATGCGAGCTACGCTTGGACCATCACCGGAGGACGTATCGTCGGTTCCACTACGAGCGCTATCGTGGACTACGTCGCTGACGCCGCCGGCACCGTCTCCCTCAACGTCGCCATCACCGCCAACGGTATCACCACCACAGCCACCGCCAGTGTCACGGCGATTTCGGCCAGCCTCGCCGGCGTCATCACTGCCCCGGCCTCAGCCGCCGCCACTCCGGCGGGCACGCCTACCGCCACTGCTGCGACAGTGCCCATTTCCGTTTCTCCCGCCGTGAGCGCCGACCGCACCTTCCGTTGGACTGTCTTTGGGGACGCCGTGATCACCAGCGGCCAAGGCACCGATAAAATCACCCTCCGCCCGGGCACTCCCGGTGTAAAAGTTGTCACCTGTACCGTCACCTTGCAGCGGCTCGTCAACGTTCCTCTCACCTCCTACGTGGTCGTAAATGGCGCCGGGCCGGCCACGACCCTCGCCATCACCAACGGCACCGGTGGCGGTACCTACACCGGCAACTCCCGCGTCGACATCTTCGCCAATCCGCCCCCCGCCGGCCAAGTCTTCGACCGCTGGACCGGTGACGTCGCCGTTTTCGGTGTCAATTCCCTCGTTGCCCCCTTTAACAGCCATCTCATGCTGACCATGCCCAACACGCCAGTCACCCTAACGGCAACCTACAAAGCTGCCCCAATCTGGGCACCTGTCACGACCACAGGGTTCAACCCCCAAACCGCTGCCGCGACCCCCAACAATCCGACACCCGCCACCGTCACCAGTACGCTCTCCGCCTACCTTCCAACCAATGCCACTGGCCTAGTTTTCCTCCTCCACGAGACGGGCTCCAATGCCGGTTCGTGGTTCAACACCCCCGAAGCGGCCATCCTCACCCGTGACCTTGTGGCTGCCGGCTACGGCGTCGCCGCCCTAAACAGTATCAATCGCAACACCGGCGCGTGGGCCAACCAGGCTGTCCTCGCGAATAATTTTGACGCCCAGAACCACCTCGCCGCCCTCAACAAATTTATCCAAGACGGCACCCTCACCGCCACGAAACCCGTCTTCTTTCTCGGCTTTGCCGCCGGAGCCGATGCCGCCAACCGCTACGCCAACATCCTCGCCACCGCCACCCCGGCGCGCCCCATCCGCGGCGCCGTCCTCTACGGCACCGCTGGCGATGAGACTCTCGCCGTCACGTCCAAAGTCCCTCAATACTATGCCAACGCCGCCAACGACCAAACCCTCGGGAACGTCGGCCTCAACGCCGCCCGCGCCAATTCCGCACTCATGGCCGGTCGCGGTCTCCCTACCGGCACTTTCATTAATGCCTTCTCTCCGGTTCACGCCGGTCGCTTCCGCGCCCTCAGTGTCACGAATGCCACCTTCACCGCCGCCGACGCCACCGCCATTCACGCCGCCCTTAAGACCGCGTCCTTCCTTGATTCTAATGACTATATCACTACTCTCCCCACCACCGTCGCCCTCACCGCTGCGCTACCCGAAGCCTACCGCGCCCGCGCCGCCGACGTCGCCGCCCAGCTCGCTGTCGCCCATGCGTCCCAAGAATTCTACAGTGCCGCCAACGCCCGCGTCATCGCCTTCCTCAACGCGCGCGTCGCCGGCACTCCCGGGCCGACCCCAGGCCGTCTCGTCAACCTCTCGACCCGCACCAAAATCTCTTTCGTCGGTGACAGTTTCGCCCTCGGCTTCAACATCGGCGGCGGCACCGAGCGAGCGACCCTCCTCATCCGCGGCATCGGCCCCGCTCTCGCCAAGTTCGGCGTCGACAGCGCAATTTCCGCCCCCCGTCTCGAGGTCAACGACAACACCGGCCGGCTCATCGCGTACAATGAACGCTGGGACGCCCCCGGCGGCTCCGTCACCGCTGCGCAGATCGCCGCCGCCGCCGCCGGCGTGGGCGCATTCGCTCTCGGCGCGGGCGATCTCGATACCGCCGTCCTCCTGACCAACCTCGCCCCCGGCAGCTACACGGCCACCATCAAGGGCATCAACGGCTCGACCGGCGATGTCCTCGCCGAAGTTTACGACGTCTCGAAAAACTCTACCCGCCTGACCAACCTCTCGACGATTGCCCAGATAGCGAACCCCGGCGACCTCCTCATTCCCGGTATCGTCATTCAGGGCAATGCCCCGCGTACGTTGCTCGTGCGCGCTGTCGGCCCCGGCCTCAGCGATTTTGGTATCCCCGCCAATGCCGTCGTCACCGATCCCCTCATCTCTGTCCTGAACGCCGCCGGCAACCCCGTCGACAACAACAATAATTGGACCCAAGGCGGTGCCACCACCCTCACCGCCGTCTTCCCAGTCGTCGGCGCGTTCCCCCTCAAAACCACCAACCCCGCCGATGCCGCGTTGGTCACCGCCATCACTGCCGGTAATTACACCCTTCAAGCCGGCGCCGCGCCCATCAATCCCAACGCGCCCGTCAATCCCAACGCTGCCGCGGTCAACGCCATCGGTACCGTCCTCGTCGAGGTCTACGAGATCCCGTAAAGCGCACCGTCCTTCCGCGGTCCGTTCGCCCCGGCGGGGACATTCCGCCCGTGTGTTCGAGCGCAGCGTCCGAAAAACGGGACTACACCCCCTTCCGCTGGGTGCATCGCTTGGTTTTCACCGAGCCAAGCACCCGACGGACCAGCCACACTCCTGTCGCCGCGCTTGAGCCAACTGCAAATCCGCCCCTGCGCGCAGGGATTTCGTTCAACCGGGCGATACTCCCCTTTCCCTCGCTCCTGCCATTGCGTATTTGGCATATCCGCTTTTATTTCCCTAGCATCCGCCCAATGAGCCCTCTCCTCCACATCCTTTTCCGGTTCTCGCGCCGACTCCTTCCGCTCACTTTCACGCTCGCGGCACCATCGCTCCGTTCCATGGACCACTCGGGCGCTCGCCCTTTCGATCCGCGCGTGTTCGCCACCAGCGAGTCGCCCGGCGGTCTGGCCCCTGGCAGCTTCGTCCCGAATTTCCGTCTCACCGACCACACCGGTGCCACCCGCGAACTCTACTACGAGTCCACCACCAAGGCTGTCGTCCTGGTCTTCACCGCCAGCGGCAGCCCCCGCGGCGTGCAAACCGCCAGTGCCCTTCGCACCCTCCGCGCCCGCTGGGCCGCCACCGACGTCACCCTCTGGCAAATCGACTCCAACCTCGCCGCCGACCGAGCCGCCTTGGTCGCCGAACAAACACTCTTTAACAATCCCACGCCTGTCCTCCTCGACGAAGCCCAACTCGTCGCATCCGAACTCGGAGTCACGCGCCAGTTGGAAGTTTTCGTGATCAACCCTGAATCGTGGACACTCTCCTACCGCGGCCCGCTCGACAACGCCGACCCGACCGCACTCGCCGCCCCCACGCAAAATCACGCCATCGACGCCGTCGCCGCGCTCGTGGCCCGTACCGCTCCCGCCGCCGGCACGCGTATCGCCATCAGCCCGACAGCATTGGCGCTCGACTTGCCTGCACCCGCCGTGCCCGACTACGCCACGGAGGTCGCTCCCATCGTGCTCGCGCGCTGCGTCTCGTGTCACTCGCCGGGCAATATCGCACCTCACGTCTACGCCAAGTTTTCCGACGTTTCCGCCAAAGCCGCAAGCATCCGCCAATCGATGCTGGTCAAACGGATGGCCCCTTGGCACGCGGACTCCCGCTACGGCGTCTGGTCGAACGGCGCCGCCCTCACTCCCGCCGAAGCCGCAACGCTTCACGCCTGGGCCCGCGCCGGCGCCCCCCGCGGTAATTCCACCATCGATCCCCTGGCCGCCACCCCCGCTCCCGCCGGCGGCGACTGGCCCCTCGGCCGGCCCGATGCCATCCTGACGATCCCCAAACAGGACCTGCCCGCCACCGGCCTGATCGACTACCGCTATATCACCGTCCAAGTCCCCGGTGCCTCCGACCGCTGGCTGCGCGCGGTCGTCGTCAAACCCGGCAACACCCGCGTCGTCCATCACGCCCTCGTCTTTGACGGCACGCTCCTCGATGTGCTGCTGAGCGGCGGCGGGCTCGGGGGCTTCTTCGCCGGCTATGTGCCCGGCCTCGAGCAAACGTGGTTTCCCGAAGGCACCGGCAAGTTCCTCCGTGCCGGCACCCCGCTCACGCTCCAGATGCATTACACCGCCGCGGGTCAGCTCGCCACCGACCAAACCGAAGTCGGCCTCTACTATTTTTCAGCCCCGCCTGCCCGTGAGCTCTCCACCAAATCCGCCGTCAATGTCACACTTGCCATTCCCCCTAACGCGAAGGACTACGAGCGCGAGGCTTCCTTCGTCGCCTCGACCACCAAGGATGTGATACTCTACGAGCTTAACCCGCACATGCATTACCGCGGTAAACGTATGCGCTTCGACGCCCTCTACCCCGACGGCTCCAGCGAGATTTTGCTGAGCGTCCCCCAATACGATTTCAATTGGCAGTCGATGTATCGACTCGCCCAACCCAAGCGCCTCCCCGCCGGCACCACCATCCGGATACGTGGCTCTTTCGATAATTCGGCCCAAAATCCCGCCAACCCCAATCCCCGCGCCACAGTTCGCTTCGGCGAACAAACCGGTGACGAGATGTTCATCGGCTACATCAACTACGCCGAGCTGCCCGACCGCATCACCACCGCGAAGCCGCCCGTGTTCGCCGCTACGTCCGTCGCGCGCGCCCGCGTCGGCGAAGCCTTCACCCTCGCCCTCATGGCCACCAACAGCCCCACGACGTTTCACGCCGCCTCGCTGCCCGCCGGCCTGTCTCTCGACCCACGCACCGGCGTGCTTTCCGGGACCCCGACCATCTCCGGTCGCCGCGCCTTCGTCATTACCGCCGAAAATGCCGCCGGCTCCGCCGCCACCGTCGTCGACCTCGCGGTCAGCGCCGCCACCGCCGCCCCTGTCTTTACCGTCCAACCCAAGAGCGTTCGCACGACCCTCGGCGCCAACATCACCCTTTTCGCCGCCGCGACCGGTTTCCCCAAACCCACCTACACGTGGCTCTGCCGAGGCCAAGATTTCTGCAACACCACCGAGCCCGTCCTCGAGCTCACCAACCTCACCGCCGCCTACGCTGGAGATTTCACCTGCGTCGCCACTAACTCCGCCGGCACCACCACCAGCGCCCCCGCCACCGTCTCGTTTGAGTTCAACGGCCTCGTGAATATCTCCGCCCGCGCCAGCGTCGGCACCGGGGCCAACGTCGTTATCCCCGGTATCACGATTCGTGGCACAAAGCCGAAAACCCTCCTCATCCGCGCCGCCGGTCCGGCCCTCGGAGCCTTCGGTGTTCCCGCCACTCTCGCCAATCCCGTCGTCACCGTGTTCGATTCCGCCAACCAGCCCATTCTCGTCAACGACGACTGGGGCAACGTCCCCGATGTCGCAGCGCTTCAAGCCGCGAGCACTGCCCAGGGCGCCTTCGCCCTCGCCCCCGGGAGCCGCGACGCCGCGCTCCTCGTCACCCTCCCGCCCGGCGGCTACACCATTCAAGTCGCCGGCACCGGCACGGGTGCCGCCGCTTCCGGTGTCGCCCTCGTCGAGGTCTATGAGGCCGACGCCACTCCTAGCACGCTCGTGAATCTCTCCTGCCGCGCTCGCGTCGCCACCGGTGCCGACCTCCTCGCCGCCGGCTTCGTTGTGCGCGGGACCGCCCCGCGTCGCCTGCTCATTCGCGCCGTCGGCCCGACGCTCTCGGGCTTCGGTGTCACCGGACTCCTCGCCGACCCAAAGCTCGAAGTCTTCCGCCAAGGCACCGAGACTCCCCTCGCCACCAACGATAACTGGTCCGCGCCGGTCAGTCCCTCGACCTCCACCGCCGCGCAACTCACCGCGGCCTTCTCAAGCGTCGGCGCGTTCGCGCTCACGGCCAACAGCCGCGATGCCGCCCTCATTATCACTCTCCCCGCCGGCACCTACACCGCGCAAGTCAGCGGAGTAAACAACACCACCGGCGTCGCCATCGTCGAGGTCTACGACCTGCCGTAGTGCCATGGGCTTTCCAGCCCATGCCTCCATTCTTCGCCCTCCCGAAGGCCACGAGCTTGCTCGCGCTCCGTGCTCCGCGCCTTCCCAACGGTAAGTCCGGAGCAATCTCAATTCGCTATCAAGATGAGCTTAAACAGCTTGGAGGCAGGAGCCCGCTTGCGGGCGATTTCCAACTCATCTTGAAAGCTAATTGGGATAAGCTCCGCGCCATTTCGATACCGAGCTTGTCGAAAAAAAACGCATACCTACCGTTCGTCCACCCTGTCATGCGTCTCCACGTCTCCGTGCCAACCCAATCCCGCGTCTCCCGCTTTCTCCTTCTCTCCGTCTCCCTCTCTCTGCTTCTCTCCGTCTCCCTCCCCACCGCCCGCGCCGCCGATCCCGCGCCCATCACCGCCCAGGAACTCGCCCAAGGTTTCCGCGACCGCACTCTCCTCGCCAAACCCCGCGCCTCCCACCGCGCCTCTGCCGACGCCGACGAAACCCGCGACCGCGTTCGCATCCGCGGCAAGTTCTCCCACATTCGCGATCTCCGCGTCATCGAACTCGACGACACCGATAACGTCACCGCCGCCATCACCCGGCTTACCGCCACCGGCCGCTACGAATTTGTCGAGCGCGATGGCCTCCGCCACCTGTCTCTCGCTCCCAACGACCCGTCCTTCGGCACCCAATGGGCGCTCAGCAACCTCGGCCAATCCGGCGGCGTCCCCGGCGCCGACATCAAGGCCCTTGCCGCGTGGGATCTGATCCGCGACGCGCCCAATGTCATCGTCGCCGTCGTGGATACCGGCCTGAACCTCACCCATCAGGACCTCGCCCCCAATCTCTGGATCAATCCCGCGCCCTCCTCCGCCAATGATCGCCACGGCGCCAACTTCGTCGGCGGCCGCGGTGTCATGGTCAGCGGCAACCCCACCGACGACGGCGGTCACGGCTCCCACGTCGCGGGCACGATCGGTGCCGTCGGCAATAACAACGTCGGCGTCTCCGGTGTCGCGTGGAAGGTCCAGCTCATGGCCATCAAAGCTTTCCCCTCCACCGGCAGCGGTTCCGTGTCCGACATCGCCGCCGGCATCAATTACGCCATCGCCCGCGGCGCCCACATCATCAACGCCAGTTACGGCGAGACCGCCAGTATCGGGTTTTCGCAGACGGAACTCGCCGCCATCACCGCCGCCCGTGACGCCGGCGTCATCTTCGTCGCCGCCGCCGGCAACTCCTCTGCCAATCTCGACGTCGCCCGCCACTACCCCGCCAGCTTCCCGCTCGATAACATCGTCACCGTCGGCGCCACCACCCGCTCCGAAACGGTTTCCTCGTTTTCCAATTTCGGCACCACCGTCGATCTGCTCGCCCCCGGCGAGAGCATCCTTTCGCTCGGCTACACCAACAACACCGGCACCGCCACCCTCTCCGGCACCTCGATGGCCGCACCCCACGTCGCCGGCGCGCTGGCGCTGCTCAAAGCCCAGTTCCCCTCCGACACCTACCGCCAGCTCATCAACCGCCTCCTCCGCGGCACCGACCCCATCGCCCGCTACGCTGGCAAATCTCAAAACGGCTCCCGCCTCAATCTCCTCAACGCCCTCACCACCACGACCAACCGCCCCTTCAACGACGACTTCTCCGCGCGCGCCCGGCTCGTCGGCAATAATTTTCTCGTCCGCTCCAGCAACACCGGCGCCACCCCCGAGCCCGGCGAACCCGTCGCCCCCACCGGCCCAGGCGGCACTTCGCTGTGGTGGGAATGGACGCCCACCACCTCCGCCGCCGTCCGCCTCAGCACCACCGGCAGCGCCTACGATACCGTGCTCTCCGTCTACACCGGCACCGCCGTCGCCGCCCTCACGCTCGTCACCGCCAACGACAACGACGGTGCGGCCCTCACCAGCCGCATTGATTTCACCGCCCAAGCCGGCGTCACGTATCAGATTTCCGTTGACGGCAAGAACGCCACCTCCGGCCTCACCCTCCTCAACCTCGGCACCGTCCCCGCCAACGATGCTTTCGCCAACCCCGTCGCCCTCGCGGGCCTCAGCGCCGGCGTCACCGCCACGAACGCCAATTGCACCCGTGAAACCGGCGAACCACGCATCCTCGCTTTCGCCGGCGGCACCTCGCTCTGGTATCGGTGGACGGCACCGCGTTCTGGTCGCTTCCAATTCGCCGCGGTGAGCAACGACTTCGATCCCCTCCTCGCCGTTTACAACGCTCCCGCCGCCCCTGCCCTGAGCCTGTCGAATGGGCTCACGCTCGTCGCCTCCTCCGACAACTCCGGTCCCGCCAACTCCCAGACCTCCAGCCTCTGCCCAGTTGATGCCGTCGCCGGCCTGACCTACCTGATCACCGTCGATTCCAAAACCGTCTCCGCCGTCGGCACCTTCACCCTCACCGTGTCCGACGCCCTCTGGCAGGCCGACACCGGCAGCTCCACCGTCGTCGGTTCCGCCCTCACCGGCGCTCCCGCCGTCGCCCCTGACGGCAGTATCTACATTGGCAGTACGGACCGCTCGCTTTACGCCTTCGCGTCCGACGGCACCATCAAATGGAGCTTCCCCACCGGCGGCCTCATCGACACCTGCTCACCCGCTATCGGCGACGACGGCACCGTCTACTTCGGCTCCAACGACGGCTTGCTCTACGCTCTCCGCGCCGACGGCACCCGCCGTTGGTCGCGGAACTTCAGCACCGGCACCGGCACGCTCAGCGTTAGCAACAGTCCCTCTCTCGCCACTGACGGCACCCTCTACGCCAAAGTCAGCGATGGCTTCGTCTACGCCCTCGACCCCACCGATGGCTCGAACAAGTGGCGCGCCAACGTCAACGCACTCCAATCCTACGCCAGCGCCACCATCGCCCCCGACGGCACCATTTACCAGGGCTCCGACGACAAAAAACTCTACGCCCTCAACCCCGACGGTTCCATCAAGTGGACCTACACCACCGATAACGAGATCTATACCACTCCCGCCCTCGACGCTGCCGGCAACCTCTACTTCGGCGTCCTCAACTCCGGTCGCTTCTACTCCCTCACTCCCGCCGGCACGCTCCGTTGGGTTTACACCGGAGCCGCCCTCTCCACCTCGTCGTCCCCGGTCCTCAGCGCCGATGGTTCCACGGTGTATTTCGCCGCCTATGACAAAAAATTCCACGCCGTCGCCGCCGCCACCGGGGTCGCCCGCTGGACCTATCTCCTCGGCGACGAAGTTCGCGCCAGCTCCCCCGCCATCGATTCCAACGGCGTGATCTATATCGGCTGCTACGATTACAAACTCTACGCCCTCAACCCCGACGGTTCGCTCAACCGCACGTGGTTCATGGGCAATTGGATCCGTTCCAACCCCGCCATTGCTGGCAACACCCTCTACGTCGGCAGCAACGACCACAAACTCTACGCCCTCGACCTCGGCACCGCCGGGGCCGGCTCCGGCCCTTGGCCGCAATACCGCCACAACCCCCGCCGCCTTGGCCGCGCTGTTACCGCCGCGCTCACCATCGTCGCCGCGCCCGTCTCCCAGTCCGCCGTCTTCAACTCCAGCCTCACTCTCACCGTGGCCGCCGACGGTCAGGGCCCGCTCACGTATCAATGGAAAAAAGACGGTGCCACGCTCCCCGACTCCACCGCCTCTGCCTACACCGTCGCCAACGTTTCCGCCACCACCTCCGGCAGCTACACCGTGACCGTCACGGGTCCGCAAGGCACCGTCACCAGCCCTCCGGCCATCATCACTGCCGAGCCGCCCCTGCCCGGCCGCCTCGTCAACCTCTCCGTCCGCACCACCGCCGGCACCGCCGCCCAAACCCTCACCGTCGGCTTCATCATCGGCCCCGGTTCCCCGAAACCGGTTCTGCTGCGCGGTATCGGCCCCAGCCTCACACCGTTTGGCGTCACCGGTGCGCTCGCCGATCCGCAGCTGCAACTTTTTACCTCTCCGGCGAGCAGCCTCCTCGACGCCAACGACCATTGGGGCGGCACCCCCGCGCTGGCGGCGTCTTTCGCAGCGCTGGGTGCTTTCGCCCTCACGCCCGCCTCCCTCGACTCCGCTCTCGCGCGCAGTTTACCGCCCGGCAATTACACCGTTCAAATCACAGGGGCCGGGGGCACCACGGGCATCGCTCTGGCCGAACTCTACGACGCCGACCCCACCCCCCCCGGTGCCCCCATCCTCGTCGCCGTCAGTCGCCTCACCAACGCCTCCGCCCGCGCGCTAATCACCGGCGACGGGGGTATTTTGATCGCCGGCTTCGTCATCAACGGCAACGTCCCCAGGGCCGTCCTTGTGCGCGCCATCGGCCCCGCCCTCGCCGGCTTCGGCGTCACGGGTGTGCTGGCCGATCCGCGCCTCGATCTCTATCGCGGCGCGACACTCGTCCAGAGCAATGACAACTGGGGCGCGACCACCGGTGGCACCGGCAGTCTGGCCAACGCGTTTTCCGCCGTCGGCGCCTTCGCCCTCACCAGCACGACGAGCCACGACGCCGCCCTCCTGGTGACGCTCGCGCCCGGTCCCTACACCGCCCAAGTCAGCGGCGTCGGCACCACTTCCGGCGTGGCTCTCATCGAAATCTACGAAGTCCCGTAGCCCGCAAGCGAGCACTGAGCGTAACGATTCAGCCCCAACCACAGGAGCGACTTTTACCCGTGTCGGGGCGAAACACCGATTTCTCGACTTCGGAGTCCCGCCTTTAGGCGGAAGGTTTGACGGATTCCGGCTCAAGGCGGGACTACGAACGAGGAGCTGTTTCCCAAGAGCCCCCACCCCAAGACAAGTTTTGCCATCGATCGAACGAAACAGGGTTGCCCAGATCGGTCGTTGGGTCGGAGTGCGAGAGTGATCCGTCCGCGAGGCAAGCTATCTGGAGCTTGTCCCAAAAATCGGCTTTTCGGAATCCGGCTGGGATACGCCGATCGGAACGGCCGGGCAACCGGCCTGGTTTGCCGGTTTCGGGTCAAAACTGCCATTCGAGCCCCGGGGACCGGGCGCGGGTGCGTTTTTTGTAAGTTATCCAGACATGGGATATCTTTTCGCCGTCCGGTCTCGGGCGATTTTCCTGCGCGCCTGCATGGCGGCGGGCAGCGTCAGGCCGCTTTGGCGGCGGCGGCTTCCGTCGCCGCCTGCCGGTCCTGCGCGAGCTTGAGTCGGGCCAGCACCCACAAGTTGTGCGCCAGCACCGCCCAGCTCACCGCGAGTTTTGTCGCCGCGATGCCTTTCGACCGACAGGGGTTGCCGGTGAAGACATTCTTGAAAATCGCGATGCGCGCCTCCGTGCCGCCCCGCCGCTTCAAACCGGGGCGGAACGTTTCGTCCTCTGCCAAGCGGTGTTGCAACTCGGCCGGACCGCGCGGGCACAAA
>SYGN01000254.1 GCA_005799525.1 Opitutaceae bacterium
CGGCCCGCCGCAGGCCGAGAAGCCGTGTGCGAGATGCGGGGCGCGCCCCTGCGTGTGCGAGGTGAAGCCGCCGCCGGTATGTGCGGTGTGTGGGAAGTCGCCGTGCGAGTGCGTCAAGGAACCGTGCCCCGTGTGTGGGCAGGTGGCGTGCAGCTGCGAAAAGAAAGGGAAGGTGAAAGTGAAGCTCGCCGACGGCAAGGAGCGCGCGATCCAGCACATGATGCTGACGACGTTCTGGCATCCCGACGGCACGCCGATGAGCGCGCAGCAATTCATGGAGCTGCTCTTCGGCAAACTACCGGACTTTTTCCAAAGCGAAGCCGAGTTGCGCAAGCTGTGGAGCGCGCCCGACACGCGGGCCAAGCTCCTGCAAGGCTTGGCCGACAAAGATTTCAGCCACGAAAAGTTGATCGCGATGCAGCTGCTCATTGACGCCGAGAAAAGCGACCTCTTCGACGTGCTCGCCTACGTGGCCTATGCGCTTCCGCCAGTGACCCGGGTGGTTCGCGCCGACCATGCGCGGGTGCACATCAACTCGCAGTTCACCGCGAAGCAGCAGGCCTTCCTCGATTTCGTGCTGCAGCACTACGTCACCGAAGGCGTGACGGAACTGGACCAGAGAAAATTGAACCCGCTGCTGCGGCTAAAATATCACGACTCGATCGCGGATGCCGTGGCCGATCTCGGCGGCAAGCCGGACGAGATCGGGAGGGTGTTTGCCGGCTTCCAGCAATATCTCTACGCGGAGAATGCTCGGTAGCGACATCGCCCCGGGGGGGGACATCGAAGATAAATCAGTAATCGGATCGGGTCTCTATTTCGCCGGCAGCTGCGTGGCGATCGAGGCGGCGACGTGTTGGCCGAGGAAGGCGTAGCCGGCGGCGGTGAAATGGACGTCGTGGGGGTTTTGCAGGGTGGCGAGCTTGGGCGTGATCGCGGTGAAGAGGTCGTCGAGGGCGACGCCGTGCTGAGCCATGAGGGTGGCGGCGGCGGTGTTGCGCTCGACGATGGAGGCGGCGGTTTGCTTTTTCGCGGGATCGTCGGGGATGGGCGTGGTGCTGGCCCAGATGAGTTTCGCGCCGGTGGCCTGGAGGCGGGTGAGGATTTGCGTGAGGCGGGCGGTGTAGTCGGCGAGCGGCGTGGCGCGATCGTGGATACCGAAGTTGAAGTGGATGACGTCCCACTTTCCGGGGCTGGCGGAGGCGAGCCAGGTGGCGAGTTTCTTGAGGCCGTTGGCGGTGGGGCCGCAGTTTTCCGGAGCGCGGTGGACGTTGGCCTGGCCGGCGAGGGCGGCGCGGACGGCGAGGGTGTAGCCGCGGGAAACGGAGTCGCCGATGAGGAGGACGCGGGGGAGCTTGGGATCATCGGCGACGAAGTCCCACGCGGTGGACGTGCCTTTGAGGAAGTCGCGTCGGTGGATCGGGAGGTAGAAACCGGTGCCGAGGTTTTCCTGGAGGACTTTTTCCCAGGCTTGGCGCGCGGGGGAGAGGGTCGCGACTTTTTCGTGGTAGAGGGCGGCGATGCGCTGGTCTTCGGCGGCTTTTTTCGCGGCGGCTTCGGCGGCGTTGGTGGGCTCGGCGGCGGGGAGGGCCGGGGTGAGCGCAGGTGGCAGCGCGAGGAGGGAGGCGAGGAGGGGCAGCAGACGGATAGAACGGTTCATGCGGGTGGCGACAGGGGAGGACAGGGCAAAGCGATCAGGGAGCCGGCTCGCGCGAAAGTGATAACGCAGCGCGGAGTCTCGCGGCCAGACGAACCGCCGCGTGAACCTTACCGAGCGAGTGGAGGCAGAAAATGGGCAGGTGTCATGCACTTGGCCCCGGCGAGAATGGCGGGCGACGGATCAAAGCTTGGTCGTCAGCGTGAGCGTGTAGCTGATGGGCTGCTTGAATGCAAAGTAGCGCGGGACGGTCTCTCGGGCCGGGCTCGTGTAGTCGTTGTTGAGCGGACGCATCACGTGTGCGCTTTGGGCGGTGGACGAGTAGGTGGGGCCGCGGTCGTTGAGCAGATTGTTGATCACGAGGTTCAGGCCGACTTCGCGGCGGTTTTTGAAACGCCAGGTGTAGGCGGCGGTGGCGGTGACGATCTTGTAGTCGTCCGGTGTGTAGGCGGGCGTGTAGGCGTCCTTGGTCGGATCGTCGATGGCGGCGAGCGGGTTGGCGGGATTCGGGATAGTATCTTCAACCTTGGACCAGTAGATTTGTTTGCCGCGGTAGCGCACGCCAGTGCCGATGCGGAGGCCCTTGAGAGGGCCGCTCTGGATCGTGTAATCCGCGAAAAGGTTGACGATGGGCTGGTCCTGCTGGAGGCGTTTTCCGTCCACGATGTTGCGGCGGAAGCTGTAGATATTGTTGTAGGCGGTGACGGCGCCGTTCACATCGGACGAGCGTTCGTTGATCGGGATGGCTTCATTCACGCTGGCGATGTTGCTGGAGCTGATGATGACACCGGCGTCGGTGGCGATCTGTTTGAAGGCGTCGGCGTTTTTGTCGATGTAGGCGCGGACGTCCGGATAGGCGTTGGCTTCGTAGAGCTTGGGGAAACCGACGTTGCCGGTGAGGCGCAGCGCGCGGGTGGGATTGAAGGTGACTTCGAACTCGTAGCCGTCGCCGCTGCGGGTGCGGGTGTCGCGGTATTGGTTGGGGAGGCGGCCGAAGCCGCGGATGTTGCGCCCGGTGGACGAGGTGTCGCCCACCACGTTGGCATCGTAGAGGCTGTTGAAGAAACCGGGGCCGTCTTGCGGGATGGTGTTGTTGACTTCGTCGGTGGTGTAGTAGGTGAAGTTCAGGTTCAGCTTATTCGAGAAAAGCTCCATGCGCAGCGAGTAGTCGATGCCGGTCGCGACCGTGGGCTCGAGTGAACGGCCGTCGATGCGGACGATGGAGCCGGGCGGGTTGAAGGTCTCCGCGAAATTGATCGCGGGATTGAGCCAACTCGCGAGATGGATGACGGTGCCGATGCTGCGAGTGACCTGCTTGCCCTCGACGGGTGGAGGGTTGAAGTCGTCCTTGAAGCGGACGTTGGCGTATTGGGGCAGGCGGTCGCCGGCGACGGGATCGCGCGGACGGATGGCCGCTTCCTGCACGGGGCCGGTGGCGTTGCTGTTAAGGTCACGTGGCGTGAACGTGAGCGACGCGTAGTCGACCGGTGCGCCGGGCCGCAGGATGCGATGTTGGGCGTTCCAATCGGCCGGGTAGTCGCCCTGATGGATCTGTTGGCGGGACTGGAAGAAGTAATCGTCTTTGCGGACGGCACCGAGCACGACCCAACGGCCCTTGAAGAACTTGGCGTTGAGTGAGGCGAGGGCGTATTTGAAACGCTGAGTCGTGATGTTCTGCGTATCGCGGCGGTCGGCCTCGATGGCCCAAATGGGCTGGATCGGCACGCCCGAGGGGAAGGCGGGATTGGGGTTCGGGTCGAAGTAGGTGAGCTGGCGGAGCGACAGATCCGGGGTCGGCCGGGAGTCGTTATTCCAGTAGCGGCGGATGCGGATACGTTGATTACTGAAGGCCCAGCGACGAGGGTCCGTGCCCTGCTTCACACTGAGGTAGCGGAAGTCGCTCGTATTTTCGCTGTTGTTGGAACCGGCAAGGGAATTGACGGTAAAGTGGCCAAAGCGCGTTGGCCAGACGTAGGCGACGGCGGCGCGAACGTTATTTTCCGCGTAGGTGCGGAAGCCGCGGGAGAACTGGCCGTCGCCGTAGGGCACGAGGAAATTGGGATTGTTGGAGCCGTCGGGGAGGACGCGGTTGATGTCGATGAAGATATTGGGGAGGTCGCGGTTGGGTTCGCCGTTGGTCATGGCGGCGGTGCGGTTGATGTCGGCGGCGATCTCGAAGTGGAGGTTGCCCCAGTGCTGGTTGAACGTGAGCTGCAGATCCTTGAAGCGTTGCGCAAGGATCGGGAGATCGGGTGACATAGTGAACTCTTCCGGTGGCGTGCGAAAGGTGGAGAACCGCTCGGCGTTGGCGAAGCGGCCGGCGGGGACATTGATTTCGTGGAGCAGGTTGGCGCC
>SYGN01000255.1 GCA_005799525.1 Opitutaceae bacterium
GGTGGTCGCCTGGGGTTACAACAACCAAGGTCAAACCACGATCCCGAGTGGGTTGACCGGCGCGGTGGCAGTTGCGGGAGGAGAAGTCCACAGCCTCGCGTTGAAGAGCGATGGCACGGTGGTTGCGTGGGGTCACAACGGATACGGTCAAACCACAATCCCGAGTGGATTGAGCGGCGTGGTGGTGATAAAGGTCGGAACTTACCACAGCCTCGCGTTGAAGAGCGATGGCACGGTGGTCTCCTGGGGTCAAACCGCTATCCCGAGTGGATTGACCGGCGTGGTGGCGGTTGCTGGAGGAAGCAACCACAGCCTCGCGTTGAAGAGCAATGGCACGGTGGTCGCCTGGGGCTCCAACGACTACGGTCAAACCACGATCCCGAGTGGATTGGGCCTCGTGGTGGGGATTGCGGCAGGGGGGAATCATTCCCTTTTCGTGCGCAACGCCACCGGTGACCTGGCCCCCTCTATCACGACGCAGCCCGCCAGCAGCTCCGCCAATCTCGGCGAGGCCGTCACTCTTTCGGCCGTGGTCATCATGGGCACGCCGCTCACCACCTACCAATGGCGTAAGGGCGGCACAGCCATCTCCGGCGCGACTGCGACCACCTATACCATCAGTGAAATCGTCTCCGATAGTGCCGGCAGCTACGATATCGTCGTCACCAACTATCTCGGCACCGCGACGAGCAATGCGGCGACGCTGATCGTGAATGCATCGCCCGTCGTCAGCACGACACGCCGCAGTCGGCATGTGCTTGCGACGGGGCAGACGCTCACGCTCACGCTCGATGCCGCGATTAACGCAGCGGCCGCCGTGCAGTGGCGGCGCAATGGACTACCCCTTTCCGGAGCGAGCGCCCGAACGCTCTCGGTTTCAACCGGTGGGTATTACCAAGCTATGTTTACCACCGACGGCCAAAGTCTGCTGAGCGCGCCGATCTTTGTCCAAGAAGCGGCGTCACGGGGGCAACTGGTCGCTTGGGGCAGCAATGCAGCGGGCGAAACGACGATCCCGAGCGGGCTAGATTCCGCGACCACGATTGTTTCCGGCAACGGGCACACGGTGGCTTTGAAGTCCGATGGCACGATGGCGGCGTGGGGTGCAAATACCAATGGCCAAGCGACCATCCCGACCGGACTCGGGAAGATTGTCGGTGTTGCGGCTGGTGGGTTTCACAACGTGGCCCTGCAAACCGATGGAGCGGTGGTTGCCTGGGGTTTCAATAGCGCCGGTCAGGCAACGGTGCCGGCCGGACTGAGCAATGTTTTGGCGGTAGCGGCGGGCTACTATCACAGCCTCGCCGTGCGCTCCGACCGTACCGTGGTTGGCTGGGGCTACGATGATTATGGGCAGGCGACGAGTCCCAGTGGACTAACCGGCGTGGCGGCGGTAGCGGCGGGCTACTACCACAGTCTTGCGCTGAAATCGGATGGCACAGTCGTGGCGTGGGGCTCCAATTTTTACGGCCAGACGGCCGTGCCCAGCGGTTTGAGCGGGGTGGCGGAGGTGGCGGCGGGGAGTGCCCACAATCTCGTGTTGAAATCGGATGGCACGGTGGTCGCGTGGGGAGCCAATGACTTCGGGCAAGCGACGGTGCCGAGCGGGTTGAGCGGCGTGGTGGCGATTGCGGCGGGACAACACCACAGCTTGGCGCTGAAATCCGATGGCACGGTGATTGCGTGGGGCAAAAACAGTGAAGGCCAGACGGCGCTGCCGGTGGGCTTGAACCGTGTCCGGAAAATTGCTGGCGGAAATGGATTCTCGATCGTGCTGCGTGAAAGTGCCGAGGATACGGTCCCCATTGTGACCACACCGCCGATAGCGCGAAACGCGTTTGTCGGGCAAGATGTGACTTTGAACGTCGGCGTGAGCGCTGGCACGGGCTACGCGTTCAGTTATCGGTGGCGGAAGGCAGGGGCGGTGATTGTCGGCGCGACCGGCGCAGCATTGAGTCTTCCGCGGGTGTCGGCGACCAATGCGGGCAGCTACGATGTGGTGATCTCGAACTGGCTCGGCTCGGTCACGAGCGTCGCGGCTTCGGTCACCGTAAATCCGGCGGTGGCGGTGGCCATGAATCCCGCCGGATTGCAGGTGTTGGCACCGGGTCAAAGTCTGACGCTGGCGGGCTCTACACTCCTGCCGGGCGCGGTGACGTATCAGTGGCGGCGGAATGGCCGGCCGATTGCCGGAGCAACGACGGCAACCTACACACGGGCGAGTGTAGCGGGCGGCGATTCGGGTTACTACCAAGTCGTGGTGACGAACGCGACGGGGCCGCTGGTGGGGCCGGCGGTTTTTGTGCGCGTGGTCGTACCGACGGAAGTGCGCGCGTGGGGGGATAATAATTATAACCAAACCACGATCCCGAGTGGATTGAGCGGCGCTGTGGCGGTCGCCGCAGGAACATATCACAGCCTCGCGTTGAAGAGCGATGGCACGGTCGTCGCCTGGGGTTTTAACAACTCCGGTCAAACCACGATCCCGAGTGGATTGAGTGGCGTGGTGGCGGTTGCGGGAGGCCAAAGACACAGCCTCGCGTTGAAGAGCGATGGCACGGTGGATACGTGGGGTAACAACGACCTCGGTCAAACCACAATTCCGAGTGGATTGACCGGCGTGGTTGCGGTGGCCGGAGGAACGTACCAAAGTCTCGTGTTGAAGAGCGATGGCACGGTCGTCGCATGGGGTCAGAACAACACGATCCCGAGTGGATTGACTGGCGTGGTGGCGGTTGCAGGAGGAGCCTACCACAGCCTCGCGTTGAAGAGCGATGGCTCGGTGGTCGCGTGGGGTAGTAACAACAACGGTCAAACCACAATCCCGAGTGGATTGGGCGGCGTGGTGGCGGTTGCTGGAGGAGGCGGCCACAGTGTGGCTTTGAAATCGGATGGCACGGTGGTCGCCTGGGGTAACAACGACTCAGGTCAAACCACGATTCCCAGTGGATTGACCGGCGTGGTGGCGGTTGCCGCAGGAAACTACCACAGCGTCGCGCTGAAAGAGAACGGAACGTTAGTCGTTTGGGGATCTAACAGCACTGGGCAGGCGACGATCCCAGCGAATCTCGGAAAGGTGTTATTCGTCGCGAGCGGCAGCGACCACGTGGTCGCGCTCCGCGACGCCTCCACCGATGCCGCACCTGCGATCATCACCCAACCGGCGAATACGACGGTAACGCAGGGCCAGCCGGTGACGCTTTCGTTGGTCGTGTCGGGCGCGCCAACGCCGACGTTCGTTTGGAGGAAAAACGGCACGAGTATCTCCGGCGCTACCGACGCGAGCTACGTCGTCGCGAGCGCGCAGACGTCCCATGTGGGGAGCTACGATGTGGTGATGAGCAATTACCTAGGAAGCGTGACGTCGAATGCGGTGGCGCTCACGGTCAACACCACAGGGACGGGGACGGCGCCGACCATCAGCGGCGCGCCGCAGAATCGTACGGCCAACGTCGGGGGCACGGTCACGCTCAACGTAGTGGCGACCGGCTCGCTGCCGCTGATTTTTCAGTGGAAGTTTAGCGGGCAACCCATCCTCGGGGCGATCTCGGCGACGCTGACGCTGGCCAATCTCCAACTGGCCAACAGCGGCAGCTACACCGTAACGGTGAGCAATGGCGCCGGATCGGTCACGTCGACGGCGGCAAACGTCGTGGTGACAAACGTGCCGGGAACGCCGGTCATCACCGCGCAGCCGAGGGGGCAGGCGACCACGGCCGGGGCCGACGTGACGCTCACTGTTTCGATCGCGGGGGACGCTCCACTTTCCTTCCAATGGCATAAAGATGGCACCGCCCTCTCCGGTGCGACGGCGAGCACGTTGACCCTGCCGCAGGTGGCGCTGGCGAACGCCGGAGCCTACACGGTGCGGGTGACGAATGGTCTCGGCAGTGTGATGAGCGAAATCGCCAGTGTGACGGTGTTGCCCGTCGGAACGTCGGCGCTCCACGCTCAGCTTGGGGCGAACTTCGTGCCGGGCACGACGGTGACGATCTCCAATGTGCTGAGCTATGTGGGCACGGCGGAATCGCTCGGTTGGGAGGTCATCTTGCCCGTCGGTTGGGCCTATGTGGCGAGTTCCGGAAACGAAGGCGACGTCAAGCCGCGCACCGGAGACACGATGTTGCTGAGTTGGGCATGGACAACGCCGGCCGCCAGCCCGGTGGCGTTCAGTTATTCGGTGAATATTCCGGCTTCCGGCCCGAGAAGTTACAGCGTGGCGAGTTTGGGCATCGTGCGGCAAGCGGGTGTGGCGATTCAACTGGTCGCGCGCCCCGATCCGTTGGTCTTCTATGCCCCGCTGGAGTGGCACTCGGCGGACACCGATCACAATTCACGCGTCAGCCTCCTCGAACTCACGCGCGTGATTGAACTCTACAATGTGCGCAATGGGTCAACGCGGACGGGCTCATATGCGGTGGCGGTGGCGACGAGCGAGGATGGCTTCGTGCCTGATCCGGTGCGTGCAGCCACCGCGGTGGCTACGCTGGCGAATACTCACTCGGCGGATACGAATCGCGACGGGCGGCTGGGGCTCGCGGAGCTGACGCGGGTGATCGAACTCTACAATGTGCGCAGTGGGTCGGTGCGCACGGGGGAGTATCGGTTGCAGGCGGGGTCGGAGGATGGGTTTGCGCCGGGGCTTGGGGTGATTGCTTACACGAGCCCCTGAGGCCAAGGCGCGGCGGGGCGGGCGGCGCTTGGCGGCGCTGGCGGCGCAGGCGAGGAGAGGTCGCGGAGTGGTCGCGGGGGGCGGCGGTTGGCAGCCGCCGTGGGGCTTAACCTAAAAACGACCGTTGAAACGCGGAGAGCGCGAGAAGACGGAAAGCGCGGACGAGGCGGAGCTAGACCCTAGGAAATGACGCGCAAGCGCGGCTCACCTGTCCGCTGCGATCTCCGCGGCGCACCCCAAATCCCTGAAGTGGTTTTCGCTTCTGCGCTCCTGTGATATCAACGTCCGTCATGTTCTAGACTTTCTGTTGTAGGTCCGCCCGCTGGGCGGGCAACCCGGCCAGCGGCCGGCCCTACAGTCTAAAAATCAAGTGACGTTGGTATGAGTATGAGCTCCTGTGAACGGCAGCGCGGATTCCGCCTGAAGGCGGGACTACGAACTCGGAGTGGGCGACGGCGGGCGGGCGGGCGGAGGGCGGGGGTCCACTTGTTGGCGCTCGCGGCTACGGTGGCGGGCGGCGGCCCTACGGAGATCGGGACTACGGAACTTTTTTCTCGTCGGGCTTGGCGGGGGCGGCGACGGGGGCGGGTTCGAAGAGTTCGTCGGATTTCTGCGGGAGACTTGTGAAGGTGTAGTCGGAGATCTGGAAGGACCGCTTTTGCATGAGCGCGTTCACGGAGGAGGAGGCGTCGCTACTGGCAATGTTTACGAAGACGGGACCGGCGGGGATGGTTTCAAACTCGGGTGCGATCGGCTTCGCTGGTTCGGCGGGTTTTCCGTCGGCGTCTTTTTTCAACATGTCGGCGGCGGTGCCGAGCGCCGCGAGCGCGGATTGGCCTTCGGCGGGCGGGGTGATGGGTTTGAGTTTTTTCTCTTCGGGCTTTCGGCCGAGGGCGATCTTCAGGACTTTTTTGTCGAAGGTTTCGATTTTGAAGAGGCGATCGCTGGCTTTGGCGGCGACGGCGTTGGCATCGGTGAGATCGTTCGTTTCAGAAAAACGGATACTGGAGAGCGAGCTGAGCACGGCCGAAATTTTGTCGACTTTCAGCTTTTGGCCGTCGGGAGTTTTCTCGGCGGTCCACGGATCTTCCTTTTTGGCGCGAGAGACGGTGATAGAGGTCGGCTCGCTGGCGCTCGCCGCTGCGAAGGGGATTTCAATTTTGGCGACGTCGTCGACCTTGAGGGCGAGGAGTTCGGTGTTGGCCCAGTTTTTGGACTCGGTGTCGAGGTAGGCGCTGAGGCTGGCGAGGAAGGCTTTGGCTTCGGCGCCGTAGCGAACGTAGCGGCCACTGCCGGTGTCGGGATTTTTTCCGAGCGTGACGGTCCAAAGCTCTTTGTCGGTGGCATCGAGCAGCTCGATTTTGGTGTCCTTGAACTCGAGCAGGGCGATGCGGGCAGGGCTGCTGGTGACGAGGCGTTCGAGTTTTGCGTCGGTGAGGCTGCCGATGAAGGTGGCGAGCTTCGAGAAGTCGGCAGGGAAATCGTGATACGTCGCGACCTTCCACGTGGCGTCGGCTTGGCGGACGAGGGTGACGGTCTTGCCTTGGTCGTTGAGACGGAGCTTGGTGGCCTTTTCGACGATGGCGCGGTCAGCCAGTGGTTGGCCGACACGGGTGTCGGCGACCGGTGCGGGCGTTGGGCGGGTCGCGAAGAAGGCGACGGCGGAGAGCGCGGCGAGAATGGCGATGGTGCGGACGATGGATTTCAGTTTCATCGGATAGCGGACGGGAGGGGACTGAGCGTTGAGAGCGGAGAGTTGAGAGCCTGGAGGGACGGCGGTTCGACACCGCCGCTCCGCCGGAGGGCGGGTCGGAGACCTCGCCCTACTGCTTACGACGGCGGTAGAACCAGAGGCTGAAGGCGCCGACGAGGACGGGCGTGGCGAGGAGATTCAAGGTGAGGAGTTTCTTCTCGAGGCCGTCGATGTCTTCGCGGAGGGCGCGGCGGATTTGGCGGCGTTCGCCGTTCATCGTCGCCTGTTCTTTTTGGAACTCGGCAATGGCTTTGGCCATCTCGGGCGTGGCGATCAGGCGGTTGCCCTCGGTTTTCTTGCCCTGCATTTCCGTGAGCTTCTTGTTCACTTCAGCGAGACGGGCATCGAGCGCGGTGAGCCGCGCTTGGAATTTTTTCTGGGCCTCGATCTCCATCTCGCGGACGACGGTGAAGGGACGGATCGAGCTGCCTTTGCCACGGATGCTGATGAGGTCTTGCGAGCCGCCGAGAAACTCGAGGGTGTTGGAGGCGAAGGAGAGATTATCGTTGTAGGGTTCGACGGCGGTTTGGCCGAAGAAGTTCATCTTGCGGAGGCTGTAGTCGTCGAAGAGCCAGTCGGTGTCGGCGATGATGAAGAGGGTGGAGGTTGCTTTGGACTCGGTGAGCGCGGGACCGGAGGAGGCGGGCGTCGGCGCGGGAGGGGTCGGTGGCTTCGACGGATCGTCTTTCTTGGGTTCGTCTTTCGGCGCGCCGTCGGGGAAGGCGGTCTTGAACTTGCCGGTGACGAGGGCGGCGATGGTCTTCTTGCCGGAGGGTGTGATTTGTTTCGCGATGTCGTCAGGCTGGGCGAACTGAAGCATCATGGCGGGGATTTCGCCGCCGGCGGCCGAGGTTTCGATCAGAGGTTTGAAGGTGAGGGTGCTGCCGGGTTTGGCGGAGAGGCTGCCGGATTCGATGAACCAGGCGGTTTTGAGCTGGGCGGTGGACAGGGCGGTCGCGCTAAAGTTTTCTTTGCGGAGGCTCAGCCACGTGGGCATGCGGACGACTTGATTGCCTTGGCCGCCGACGGGGAGAGGGTTGTCGTTGTCGCCGACGATATTCTGCGGGTTGTAGGCGATGCCGTAGGCGCTGAGGAGGGTCGGGAGATCGCTGGAGACGCTGGGTGTGGGCTGGCCCATCATCTGTTGCTGCGGGTTGGCCTGCCGCTTGAAGTGTTGTGACGCGGGATCGACCGCGAGGAAGACGGGTTTGCCGCCGAGGATGAATTGGTCGATGGCGAACTGGAGCTTGTTCGAGACGTTTTGCGGATGAATGACGGCGAGGGCTTCGAGACCGGCGGGAAGTTCGGTCGCCGAGTCCTCGATTTTGACGATGGTGAAGGATTGTTCGAGTTCGCTGATTACCATCTGTGACGGCTGCGGCTGACGGCGCATCATCATCATCATTTGCATTTCCTGCGGGCTGGTGCCCTGCAGCGGGAGGCTGGTGAGGAGGCCGAGCTTGGGCTTGTTGATCTGCTGGACGCTGTAGACGAGTTTCGAGAGATCGTATTCGAGGAACTGTTCGCGCTGCGGGGCAAAGGCGGGGATGTTTTTCTGTTGGTCAGCTTGGGTGACGACGAGGCCGAAGAAGAATTGCTCGCCGCCCTGTTGGGAAACTTGCGGAGTGAGACCGGCGGCGGTGGCTTTCTCCTCGTCCGGGGTGTCGGCGCGCGGCGTGATGATGTTGAGGGTGAGCTTGCCGCGTCCGGCGCGGACGTATTGGCGGAGCATCTCTTGCACGCGGGTGGCGTAGTTCTTGTATTGGATGGGGAGGCCAGAGGCGTCCTTGGAGAAGTAGAGTTCGATGACGACGGGCTCCTCGATCTTGCCGAGCATGGTCTTCGTGCCGGCGGAGAGGGAGTAGATGGAGTCGGCGGTCAAATCGAGACGCGCGGGGAGCGACGACGCGAGGTAGTTGACGAGCACGAGGCCGACAAAGAGGAGGACGATGGCGAGGGCTTTGGCGCTAAGTTTCATGGGGCGCAGGACGGAAAATTGAGAGCTGAGAGTGGAGAGTGGAGAGCTGAAGGCGCAGAGTTCGGAAGCGGATTTCGAAAGAGTCCGATCAACGCTCCAAGGCGACGACGTTGAGGAAGAGGGTGAAGCCCATCAGGGATAGGAAGAACACGACATCCTTGGGATCGATGATGCCCTTGGTGAACGCGTCGAAGTGGGTGATGAAACTGAAGTTTGAGAGGAGATCGACGAGCCAGACGGGGAAGATCGAGCCGAGCACCTCGGAGAAGACGCTCCACCCGAGGAAGAGGAGGGCGAGGCAGGCGACGACGCTGATGACGAAACTGATGACTTGGTTTTTCGTGAGCGCAGACGTCAGCGAGCAAACGCCGAGGTAACTTCCGGCCATGAGGACGCCGCCAAAATAAGTGCTGGCGATGACGCCCCAGTCGGGTGAGCCGAGGTAGGCGACGGTGCCGGCCAGGGGAAGGCTGAGAAGAATCGCGAGGGTGAGGAAGGCCCAGGCGGCGAGGAATTTTCCGAGGACAGCCTCCAGCGTCGTGATGGGGAGGGTGAAGAGGAGTTCGACGGTGCCGGTGCGCTTTTCCTCGGACCAGAGGCGCATGCCGGCGGCGGGAATGAGGAAGAGGAACAGCCACGGATAAAACGTGAAGTAGCTCTGCATCGTCGCTTGGTTGGCTTTAAAGAAGCCGCCGACGAAGAAAGCGAGACCGATACTGGCAACGGAGAAGACGACGAGGAAAACGTAGGCGACGGGCGAGCGGAAGTAGCCGAAGAACTCACGTTTGAAGATAGGGGAAATCTGGGTCATGGGAAAAGGGAAAAGGGTGGTCGGGTAAGAGTGAGCTCGCTCGCGATGGGCAGGGCCGAATCGCCTGCAAGCCAGCTCCAACAAGGGAGGCGGATTAAACGTCCGAGGCCGTGAGGGTGCGGAAGATTTCGTCGAGGCGAGCGCCGGGCTTGCGCGCGTGCAGCGAAGCGGGGGTCTCGTCGGCGACGACTTTGCCTTGGGAGATGATAATCACCCGATTGCAGATGGCGTCGACTTCCTCAAGGATGTGGGTCGACAGGATCACGGCTTTCTCGACGGCCATGGCCTTGATGAGCGAACGGACCTCGTTCTTCTGATTTGGGTCGAGGCCGTCGGTGGGTTCGTCGAGGACGAGGACGCCGGGGTCATGGAGGAGGGCTTGGGCGAAGCCAACGCGCTGTTTGAAACCCTTTGAAAGGGTTTCAATGGTCTGCTTGCGGACAGGGGCGAGGTGGGTGAGGCCGATGGCGCGGTCGACTTGGGCGCGCTTGGCGGTGGCGGAGCGGAAGCCGCGGACCTCGGCGATGAAGCCGAGGAATTCCTCGACGGTCATCTCGGGGTAGGCGGGGGCGCTTTCGGGGAGATAGCCGAGCTTTCGTTTTACGGCGACGGGATCGACGGTCACGTCGATGCCATCGACGGTGGCGGTGCCGGAATCCGGGCGAAGGAAGCCGGTGATCATCTTCATCGTGGTGGAC